>NZ_JBBCBO010000019.1:0-108723 GCF_037203865.1 Variovorax sp. CCNWLW186
CGCAGCGAAATAAAGGAGGAGGCCGCAGGCCGGGGGACATTCGCGGAGAAAGGTACCCCGTCGGCGGGTGCGCACCCAGGACGGTATTCCGATTGCATCTCACACCCCCCAATGCGGAATATGGTGCGACCCCATCGACACCGCAACATTCTTCGGTTCGCAGAACACTTCATAGCTCCACGTACCGCCTTCGCGCCCCGTCCCAGAGGCCTTGGTGCCGCCAAAGGGTTGTCGAAGGTCTCGTACGTTCTGGCTGTTGACGAAGCACATGCCAGCCTCCACCGCAGCCGCCACGCGGTGCGCACGGCCGATGTTCTCGGTCCATACGTAGCTCGAGAGACCGTACTGGATGTCGTTGGCCAGGCGGATCGCATCGGCCTCGTCCTTGAACGGAATCAGGCAGGCGACCGGGCCGAAGATTTCTTCTTGCGCAATCCGCATGCGGTTGTCGACGTCGGCGAAGACCGTGGGCATCACATAGTTGCCCTTCTTCACGCGGTCGGGAAGGTTGCCCGGAACCTCGAGCCCGCCGCACAAGAGCGTCGCGCCTTCCTTCGGGCCGAGCTCGATGTAGCTGCGCACCTTTGCCAGGTGGCCTTGTGAAATCATCGGGCCGACGATGGTCTTCTCGTCGAGCGGGTCGCCCACGGTGATGCGCTTCGCGCGTTCGGCAAACTTCGCTGCAAAGTCCGCATAGATCGACTGCTGCACCAGGATGCGCGAGCCGGCCGTGCAGCGCTCGCCGTTGTTGCTGAAGATCATGAACACCGCTGCGTCCAGCGCACGGTCGAGATCGGCGTCGTCGAAGATCACGAACGGGCTCTTGCCGCCCAGCTCCATGCTGAATTTCTTCAGGCCCGCGCTCTTCACGATGCGGTTGCCGGTGGCAGTGGAGCCGGTGAACGAGATTGCGCGCACATCGGGGTGCGCCACCAGCGGCTCGCCCGCTTCCTTGCCGTAGCCGTGCACCAGGTTCAGCACGCCCGCCGGAATGCCCGCTTCGAGCGCGAGCTCGCCCAGCCGCGCAGCCGTGAGCGGCGAGAGCTCGCTCATCTTCAGCACCGCGGTATTGCCGAAGGCGAGGCAGGGCGCGACTTTCCATGTGGCCGTCATGAAGGGCACGTTCCACGGGCTGATGAGCGCGCACACGCCCACGGGATGGAACAGCGTGTAGTTCAGGTGCGTGGGCGTGGGGTAGGTGTGGCCGTCGACGCGCGTGCACATCTCGGCAAAGTAGTAGAAGTTGTCGGCCGCACGCGGAATGAGCTGCTTGCCGGTTTGCGAGATGACCTGGCCGCAGTCGTTGGTCTCGGTCTGTGCGATCTCGGGCACGTGCCTGGCAATCAAATCGCCGAGCTTGCGCACCAGCTTCGCGCGCTCGGTCGCGGGCAGCCCGGCCCACCTGGGTAACGCTTCCTTGGCCGCGGCCACGGCCGCATTCACTTCGGCTTCGCCGCCCGACGCAACCTCGGCCAGCACCTCTTGCGTGGCGGGATTGACGGTTTCGAAGTAGTCGGTGCCGGCAACGCTCTTGCCGCCGATGAGGTGATGGATCTGTTGCATGGGTTCCCTGCGAGGGTCGGTCAGTCGAGTTTGATATCGCGCGCCTTGATCAAGGCGTGCCATTTCTTGCGCTCGGCGTCGACGAAGCGCGCCATCTCGGCGCCGTCGACGGGGCGTGCTTCCCAGCCGGCATCGAAGAGCTTCTGGCGCACGCCGGCGTCGGCCATGGTCTTTTGCAGGTCGGCGCCGAGGCGGGCTTGCGCGTCCTTCGGCGTGGCGGCGGGCACCACGAGGCCCTGCCAGGTGTAGGCCTCGACGCCGGCGTAGCCCAGCTCTTTGGCGGTCGGCACATTGGGCAGCTGCGGAATGCGTTCGGCACCCATCGTGATGAGCGGCACCACCTTGCCGGCCTTGACCGCGCTCACGCCGCTGGGCAGGTCGAGCATCATCAGCGGCACCTGACCGCCCATCAGGTCTTGCAGGGCGGGTGCGCCGCCCTTGTAGGGCACGTGCAGCATCGAAACGCCGGCTTCGCGCTGAAAGAGTTCCAGCGCCAGATGGTGGGGGCTGCCGGTGCCCGGCGTGGCAATGCTGTATTTGCCCGGCGATGCCTTCAGTGCGGCGATCAGCGCCTTGGCATCGGCCAGGCCGGCATTGGGCGCGGCCGTGATGACCAGCGTCGAGCGGCCCATCATGCCCACCATTGCGAAGTCTTTCTCCGCGTCGTAGGGCAGCTTCTTGTAGAGCGCGGGGTTGTACACCAGCACGCCGTTGTCGGCCGAAAACACGGTGTAGCCGTCGGCCGGCGAGCGCGCCACGTTCTCCGACGCGATGATGGCGCCCGCGCCAGGGCGGTTGTCTACCAGCACCGGCTGCCCCAGCTGCTGCGAGAGTTGCGCGCCGGCGGTGCGCGCGAGAAAGTCGGTGCCGCCGCCCGCGGGGTAGCCCACCACCCAGCGCACGGGCTTGGCGGGGAAGGGCTGCGCCTGCGCATGAGGTGCGATGGTGGCGGCGGCGAAAGCCACCAGGGCTGCTGCGAGCCCGAGCTTGTTCCTGATCGTCATGTGGTTTGTCTCTTCTGTAGTTGGTATTTGGGGCGAAGCAGGCGGCGCGGCGGGTGCGGCGTTAGGTGGCTAGGTCACTAGGTATCGCCGGAAATGGTGTTGACCAGCGCGCCAATGCGCTCGATTTCGGTCACCACCACGTCGCCCGGCTTGCAGTCGACCACCCCGTCCGGCGTGCCGGTGAGGATCAGGTCGCCTGGCGAGAGCGTCATGAACCTGCTGAAATATTCGATGAGGAACGGCGCATCGAAGATCATGTCGCGCGTGCTGCCCTGCTGCGTGACCGTACCGTTGACCGTCGTCTTGAGGGCAAGCGCCATCGGGTCCGGCACATCGGCCGCATCGACGAACCACGGGCCCAGCGGCGTGCAGGTGTCGCGGTTCTTCACGCGCAGGTTGGGGCGATACCAGTTCTCAAGATAGTCGCGAATCGCGTAGTCGTTGGCCACGGTGTAGCCGCCGATGAAGTCGTAGGCGTCATCGCGCTTCACGTTCTTCGCGGTCTTGCCGACCACGATGGCGAGCTCGCATTCGTAGTGCATGAACTGCACGCCGCTCGGGCGGTGCGTGTGCTGGCGGTGGCCGATGAGCGTGCTCTGTCCCTTGACGAACACCAGCGGTTCCTCGGGCGCCTTGAACTCGAGCTCCTTCGCGTGATCGGCGTAGTTGAGGCCCAGCGCGAGGATGGTGCGGGGCCGCGCCGTGGGTGCGAGCGGCGGCAGCCAGGTGAGCCGCTCTTGCGGCACGATGCGGCCGTCGTCCAGGCGCACGGCCGCGTCGGACTGGCCGCCGAATTCGTGGGCGACACCGGTGTGCTCGCGGCCTTCGAAGATGACGCGTGCGTGCTTCATGCGGTGGTCTCCTGCACCAGCGTGTTGATCAATGTCTCGAAGCCAGGCGAGGAAATCTCGATGCGGTCGCCCGCGCGCGCCAGCGGCCGGCCGGCGTCGCAACCCAGCAGCAGCACATCGCCGTGCGCGAGCGTCATGAATTCGCCCACATCGGCAAGCAGTTGCTGCGCCGGCCGCACGAGCTGCGAGAAATCGATCGACTGCTTGAGCGCCCCGTTGATGCGCACCTCGACGCGAAAGTTTGCCGGGTCGGCCACTTCCTGCGCATCGCGCAGCGCCGGGCCGATGCCCAGGAATCCGTCGATGCACTTGAACTTCACCGGTGGGCGAAAGAAGCTCGCATGCGGGATCGACAGATCGTTCATCAGCACAAAGCCTTCGATGTCGCTCTCGGCGCCGATCACCATGCCGATGCTCGCGCCGATCTCCACTTCGGGCACGGATGCAGGCACGGTGATCGCGCTGCCATGCGGACTCCAGGTGTTGGCGGTCTTCACATAGAGCACCGGCGCTTTCGGCGGTGCCTTGTAGGGCGGCTGCGTCATCTGCGGCGCAAGCGCTTCCACTTCCGCGCGAAAGTTCAGCAGCGTGCCGTACACCGTGCCGGTGGGCAGGAAAGGAGAAGGGGTCATTCGGGCTGCTCCAGCGCGATCAGTTCGTCGAGCAGCCCATACAGCTGCGTCAGCTTGGTCTTGCCCAGCGACTGCTCCAGCCACTGGTAGTGCGCCTCGATGCTCGAGGACAGCTTTTTCACCAGCTTCATTCCATGCGCAGTGGCTTCGACGACGGTGCGGCGCTGGTCTTCGGGATCGCGGCTTCGGGCGATCAGGTTGTCGCGCTCCATGCGCGCGAGCACACCGGTGAGGCTCGGACCAAGAATGAACGCCTCGCGCGCCACGCGGCCGGTTTCCACCGCCCCGTGCTCGCCCAGCACGCGCAGCACGCGCCACTGCTGGTCGGACAGCGCGTGCTCGCGCAGGCTGGGCCGCGTGTGAGCCATGACGGCTTCACGGGCCTGCAGCAGCAGGCGCGGGAGGTTGCGGTGGGTGAAGGTGCTGGCCACGTTTTTCTAGTTCGGCAAATTAGTTAACATGTTAAATGATCGGGCGTGACGGGGCCGGGATGCAATCGGGAAAACCCGTGTCAGGTGAGAAGAGGGTGACGGCGCCCAGCGAATCGGAGCCAGGCGGATTGGCAGGAGCCGGGGGGCGGCCTCAGGAAAGGAAGGACTTCTCGCCGCCGTACTCCCGGGCGACAAGCTCCAGCGTGTCCGCCATGGTCTGGCTCAGCGTCTCGGCATGCACTTCCGAGACTCGGATATCCCTGCCGGTGGTGTCCTCCTGAGGCCCGCGGATTTCGCAGGTCAGGTAGAGACCGCCTTGGGTGGGAATCAGGTAGCTTGCGACATTCAGCGTGACGTCGCCAAATTGCAGGAAGGCATACAAGCTCGAGAATTTCAGAGTGTCGGGATACTTTTCCGAGCCATCCGTGAAGATGAGATGGATGTCCTTGGGGCCGAGTTCGCCGAAGACGTCCGGCCTCTGCTCGAACCTGGTCTTCTTCCTGAAGCTCGCCAAGGCCTTGTCCAGCCGGAAGAGGAAGTTCGGCACATAGACATCGTTGTCGTTCTCGGTCAAATGCAGGTTCAGCGCGTGGATGTCCACACGGCGCATCGAGGCGCTTTCCGGGTCTTTCGCGCCCACCTCGAATTGAAGGATGTCTTTGCTGCCGAAGATGTGATTGAGCATCGGTGATGATTCTCCACGAAGGTGGTTCTTGGCACCTGGCTGGCGCTACCCACGGCACTGCGGCACCGAGTTGGCAAACCTGCGCTGGTCGGCATTCAAGGTGAGGCCGCCCCTCACTCCCTTGAGCGTGATGCCATTTTCCGATCCGGCCCAGTGATAGACCCGGTGTCCGGAATCCTGGAACTGGTGGATATTGCCGGCACTGTCCCGCGCAAATCGGACGCTGCGGTCGCCGGGATAGGACTGGCTGCTTCTGAACAGCTCCCGGTGGTTGTCGGGGAGCACGCTCTTTCCCGGGTTGTAGCGAACGTTCCCTCGTCCCGGTGCATTCCACTTCGGGTCGTGATGCCCCGGGTTTTCGTAGTGGTCGAACTTGCCGTCATTACCCTTGACGCGTTCGAGGATCTCATGTTCGTGGGGACCTCGCTCGCCGATCTCCCAGAATGGAAGCCTCGGGCTGTGCTGAAGGCCCAGGGGGTCGATGCCGAGGATGGGGTTCTCGGCGTAGCGCGTCAGGTTCTCCCCGGCGCGTAGTCGCAGTGGATCTTGCGAAACGAACTGGCCGCAGTTCGGATCGAAATAACGGTACCGGTTGTAATGCAGCCCCGTTTCCGCGTCGAAGTACTGGCCCTGGTAGCGCAGCGGGTTCGAGATCTCTTCCTGGTGCAGCGCCGCAATCGCACCTCCCGCTTCGTAGCTCGCTGACCAAGCCGTGTGTCCCTCCTTGGTCGTGATGCGCGTCGGGCAGCCGTTGGGATCGACGTGGTAATACAGTGTCCTGGTGTCGTCGCCGTCGCGCTCCATGAGAGCCAGGGGCACGAAGGTGTAGGGATAGCAGACGTACTCGCGCGCGTGCCGATACCTCGCGCTCGCGTTTTGTCCGCCCTGCGGCCGTCGGACGCTCGCGACCAGGCGCAACGCGGACGCTGGCTGTGCGGTCACTGGCGTCCTTGCGGCTTCGTGGCTTTCGACCAGTTCGCCGAGCAATGCGTTTCCATCCCAGAAGAACCAGGTGGTGTGCGTCGGGCTGCGCTTGAAGACGCGCCGTCCCGCCGGGTCATAGCCATAGCGGGTGGCTTGCGTGCCCCTGCGGCTTTCGGCCAATCGGTGGTTCGCATCCCACAGGAGATCCAGCCCGCTCCCGGCCGGCTGCTCGGCAGTGCGCGTCTGCACAAGGTCTCCGGCGCGGTCGAACACATAGTGAAGCCCCCCATAGCTGCCCTCCCGCGTCCAGAACGCTGGCTGGGAGCTATCCTCGCCACTTGCCACCTTCTTATGCGGCGTTTGCCGGATGCGCGTCTGCAGGCGATCGCCGGCCGGGTCGTGCAGGAACCGCTCGACGCGGCCTTTGGGATTGGTGTGCTCCAGGAGTTGTCCGAGAGGGTCGTAGCGATAGTCGTCTACACCTTGCTGGCTATCGGTCCGGTGCACGAGATGGCCCGCGCGGTCGTACTCGTAGCTGGTGTCGAAAACCGGCGCCGCCTCCTTGAGCAGACGCTGGGCGGTCAGCAGGTCGCGTGCGTCGTAGTCGAAGCGGCGCTCCAGTTGCATGCCCAGGCGCTCGCGGGTGGTGCGGCCCAGCGCATCACGGGTTATCGCGATGGGTGACTGGTCGTCGATAGTGATGGTCTCTACCCGATTGCACAGGTCGAAGGCGCAAGCCACGCGATGGCCCGCGCTCGTCTCGCGCAAGATGCGGTTGCCTGCTTCGTCGTACTGGCTCGTCACCCGGAAACCGCCCTGCAGTTCTTCCAGCAGATGGCCCGCAGGGTCGAAACGGCGTTTGACGTGCGCAGCGTCGTTGCGCATCTCCACCAGTTGCCCGCACCGGTCGTAGGAAAAGTGTTCCTGAACCTGCCGCTCCGGTCGCAGCGGGTCGGCGAAAGTCTTCCGCGTGATGCGACCCATCGGATCGCAAGCGAAGGCAATGCGTTGGCCCAGTGGGTCGATGGTGGCCGTCAGGCGCCCCGCCGTGTCGTATTCGTAGTGGCGCGACTGGCCCCAATAGTCCATTTCTTCGACAACGCGGCCCAGCGGGTCGCGGCGCAGCGTGTACCGCTCGCCGCGCTGGTTGGTCAGGCCGATCAGCCATTCCTCGGTGTCGTAGTGGAAATGCACCGTCTGCCCGTCGGGTTGGATGCGCCGGCCCACTCGGCCGGTGCCCACGTACTGCAGCCGTGTGCGGGCGCCGCCTTCGTCGATATAGGCAACCAGCTGGTCCTCGGCGTCGTAGGTGCAGTCGATCTGCTGGCCGCCGCCGGGCTGCGCAATGCGCAGCAGCCGGCCCTTGGCATCGTAGTGATAGCGGGTGGTTCGGCCCAATGTATCGGTTTGCGTCGCCAATCGCCCAAGCACGTCGTAGCCGAAGCGGCTTTCATGGCCCAGCGGATCGGTCAGCACGCACAGTTGGCCATGCCGGTCGTACCGAAGGTGGGTAACCGCGCCACGGGCATCAACGTGCCGTATCAACTGCCCGCGCGCATCGTGCGCGAAACGCGTGATGGCGCCCCGCGGGTCGCATTGGCTGACCGGGAGGCCGCGGGCGTCGTAGACCTGGGCCCAGCGATGGCCCAGCGGATCGATCACGGTGAGAACCCGGTCCTCGTCGTCGTACTCATTGCCGATGGTGCTGCCGTCCGGCCGCCGCACGCCCAGCAGATTGCCCCGCGCATCGTAGGTGAACCCCGTGCGCAGACCCCCGGGGGTGGTCACGGCCACGGTGCGTCCCACGTCGTCGTATTCAAAGGTGGTCACCCCGTCGAGCGGGTCGATCTCGGCCAGCGGCAGCCCGGCCTCGTCGAACTTGACGACGGTGATGTGCCCCAGCGAGTTGGTGACTTCGGTCTGGCGCAGCACGGCGTTGTAGGCGAACCGGTAGTCGTGCAGCCCGCCGTCGCCCCACGCGTGCACCACGCGCCACTGCTCGTCGTACGCGTAGTGAAACGACAGGTCCGTGCGATCCGTGTGGCGCGCCATGCGGTGCTGCAGGTAGGCAAACTCGCGCGCCGCGCCCAGCGCATCGATGGCCGCCAGCAAGTCTCCATCGAGGTGGCGGTAGCGCACCAGCGGATGGTCCTGTCCGGTGGCGGGGTCGCGCAGCGCCATGGACTCGATGTACCCCCCGCGCGATCGCACCTCGATGCTGCGGCCCGGGAGGCCGTCAACGCCGCTCTCGGCGATACGCACCAGATCGCCGCCCTGGCGCGCGAAGCGCCAGTGGTTGCCGCAGGCATCCTCGATGCGCGTGATCGGCAGGGTCGCGGCCAGAAGCTCTCCCTTGGTCGACAGCGCATCCTCGAAGTGATAGCGCAGGCCGCTCTTGAATCGCACCACCAGTTCGCTGCCCTGGCGCATCAGTCGCGCGCCGTCGACCACGTCGAGCACCTGCTGTCCCTCCGCCTGGGGCAACGCAGGGAACAGCGCGAATTCCTCCGGCCCCTGCAGGCTGATCAGTCCGTCGGCTTCGATTGCCAGGCGCACATCCGCCGGGGTTTGCCAGCCGTGGCCGCAATGGCCGGGAAGGGCGTGGTCGCGCGACGCGTAGACGCGTATCCAGCTCAGCGGCAGCCGCCCCGGAACGTGAAAGTCCTCGTGCGTCACCGAGACGCTGCCGTCGCGGATGTCCACCGGTTCGGCGCGCAGCACCTGGCACTTGAGAAAACCCGGCGGCATGTTCTTGAACACGCGCCGCGCAATGCGCGTGTAGGCGCGGCCCAGGGCCTTGAAGAGCCCGCGCTGGATCATTGCGCCCCACGAAATGGTGGGCGGACCGCCCACGAACACCTGCGGCGGAATGGCGATGTTGAAGGTGGTCGGCAGCATCAGGCTCAGCCGCAGGGGCTTGACCGCCTTCTTCTTGCGGAACGGCGGCACCATGCCCACGATGTTGCAGGCCAGCACCGGCATGCTGATGCGCGAAAAAGGCTCGCCGTCAGTCAGCACGGTGCGGCTACCCATGAAGAGTTCGTCGTCGAACTGCGGGCCGCCGGGCGCCTTGATTACCGGCATGGGCGCACCGATGAGGATGTGAAAGTCCACACCGCCTGTGCCGGCGTTGGCGCGGCGCACGCCTGCCACCTCGACGGTGGCGCCGAGCGGCAAGGGAATGCTCGCGGGCATCTCGCCGCCGCCGGCCGGTGCGCCCGGAGGCGGCGGGACCGCGGGGGCCGCAGTGCCCTGGCCGATGGCGTCCAGACCGGCCTGCATGGCGCCGTCCACGGCGGCCATGCCTTTCACGATCGGGTTGTCCGGCGAAACCTGGATGGTCGGCAGGTAATCGAACGGGTCCATCACGATGCCGATGTGCAGCGTGGGCCACACGCCGGGCGGTGCCAGGTAGGTGTGGGCGTCGATACCCAGCTGGGGGTCGAAGTGCTTGGCCGCGAAGAACAAGGTGCTTCTCTCTCTGTCTGGCGTGTGGCGTGTGGCGGGCCGGCGCGGCTCAGGCTGCCTGGACGAAGGGCTGCGGATCTGGCAAGCGGGCGAACTCGGGCGGCTCCCGCCATTCGTCGATTCCCTGGTCCAGCGGATGGCTCACGTGCGGCAGTCCGCTCCAGGCAGGGTCCAGCCATTGGCGTCCCAGGGCGATGACCGTGCGGAATACGTCCTCGCTGCTCTGCACCCACTTTTCGCGCTCGCGCAGTTGGGTCTGGAACGCCTGCTCGTAGCGCTGCGCGAGCCGCACCTCGATGGCCTCGATCGCAGGCCGCGGCGGCCGGTCGCTCAGCCGATGTCCCGCCAGGTCCGCTTCGACCAGGGCCGCGCGCGCATCGCGCTCGTAGCCGGTGGCGCAGCGCGCGATGTGCTCGCAGCGCTTGGGGTCCTGCATGACGAGCATGTCGTGCAGCAGCTGCGGCACGGTGCTCTGGGGGCGGTCGGCATCGGCCATGATGCGCGCCTCGCGGACGCCGGCCAGTGCCGCAGCCCATGCCTTGTCGCGCTCGCCGGCGCTGCGCCAGGCCTGGGCAGCGGCGCGATGCCCTTCGACGGCGAACATGCTGTGCGGCACGCGGCGGGCCGCTTCGGCGGCATGCTCGAAGGCAAGGGCGGCCTGCTTCATGTCGCCCGCCGCCGCACAGGCGCCGCCTTCGGCCATCCAGCCCTGCATGAACAGCGTGGCACCCATCGGGTTGCCGGCTTGCGCTGCCTCTGCCGCCGCATCGCGGGCCCGTCGGTAGCGCGTGATCGAGGCGCCGAAGTCGCGCGCCTGCAGCCGGGCGCCGCCCACCATCATGTCGACCACCGCGCGCTGGTCGGCCCAGCCGTTGCGGGTGGCCAGCCGCAGGGCGCGCTCGCCCGCGGCTTCCACCCCGGCCGCGTCGCCCTGGCGCAGCAGCGACAGCATGTCGGCATAGAGCTGCCGAAAAAGAGCCACGCCGCTGCCCCCGCCGCCGCTCTGGGCGGCGATCTCGCGCGCGGCGTCGAGGATGTCCAGCGGCGCATCGACCACTCGCATTGCGCCGGCATGCCGCTCCACCAGCGGCTGCCATGCGCGCGTGTCGCTGTCGTCCACCAGAACCAGCCGCAGCAGGCCGGCCTCCTGCTGCGGCATGGGCGTCTGCATCGCCGCATCGAACCAGCGCTCGAAGCATTCGGCGCTGCTCACGCTGCCGGGCTGCAGCACGACCGACATGCGCTGGCAGCGCAGATGCCGTGCGAGCGAACGGCCGGTTTCCATGAAGCCGGCGGCGCTGTCCCAGCCGGGCCTGGATTCTTCGTCCCAGGTTGCTGCGACGCCCTGTTTCACGAGTTGCGGGCGGTTGTGCCGGTAGGTGTCGACCAGCTGCTGCCGCAGCTCGCGGCTGTAGCGAAAGCCGGTCTCGAAGGCCGTGTCCAGCCGCAAAAACAGATCGGGCGTGCTGTATTCGCTGTCGAGCATCTGGAGCGTGAAGAAGGCCTCCAGCATGCGTTGCGAGTCGGGCGGCACGCGCAGCACGATGGCGCGCAGGGCGGGGTCATCGGTGCGCTCCCACCACAGGTCGTGCAGCTGGGCCATTCGCTTCTCGACGGGGTTGCGTGTCGACACGGCGGCCTCAGCAGTTCAGGAAGATCTTGGTGCCGTTGACCGTGACGCCGGCGTCGTCGAGCATGAGGGTCGCGCTGCCGGCGCGCAGCACAATGCGCCCCGGCGTGACCTCCACCGTGGTGCCTTCGACGTTGAGCACCACGCTGGTCGGGCTCGCATGCGTCATGGCGCCGGAGGAGAAAGTGTCCAGCGTGCCGCCCTCGGCGCTTACTCCGACGTTGTCCGACGCCACGGCGGAAAAGTCCCCGCCCTGCGCGAACAGCCCCACGTTCAGCGCGGCCGTTCCATAAATGTTGGCAGCCGAGCTGGTCACGGAAAAGTCGCCTTGCGAGGTGGCCGAGGCCGGCCCCGCCGGCACGTTCAGCGTCATCGCGTCGTTGTACGTTCCGCTGTGCGACTTGGCGGAAACCGTGTAGGCCTGCCCGATGGTGGTGGTCTGCCCGAGCGTGACGCTCCATGTGTCGGTGTCTTGCGCCGTGACGGTGCGGGCCTTCGTCACCGTCAGCGAATCGGTGCCCATGACCGACGTGCTCTGGTTGCCCGTGACGCTGGCGGTGCGGTTGGCCTTGGCGGTGTGCGTTTGGTCACCCGTGACCGTGAGGGTCTCGGTGCCGGTGATCGAGTGGCTGCGGTCCGACTTGACGGTGACCGTCTCGTTGCCGTCCACCGTCTCTGTGCGCTTGCCGTGAATCGTGATCGTCTCGTCGCGATCTACCGTTTCCGTGCGGTTGTTCTTGATGTGATTGGTTTCGTCGTGGTCGACGGTCTTTGTGCGGTCGCGGCCCACCGTGTGCACTTCGTCGTTCTCGACTTCGATCAGCTGGTCTTTTTCCGCATGCAGCCAAAGCTGCTCTTCGCCTTTCTTGTCCTCGAAGCGAAGGGCGTTCGCGTTCTCGCTGGTGCCGCCTTCGGAACTGCGGGACAGCAGGCCGCTTTGCGTGGCATTGCCCGGCAATTCCCACGGAGGCATGTTGTCCGCGTTGTACACGCGGCCGGTAATGATCGGCCGGTCCGGGTCGCCGTATTCGAAGTCGACCACCACTTCCTGGCCGATGCGCGGAATCTGCATGCCGCCGAAGTTGGTGCCCGCCCATGGCGAGGACACCCGGACCCAGCACGAACTGTTTTCGTCCTTGGTGCAGTAGCGGTTCCAGTGGAAGCTGAGCTTTACGCGCCCGTACTGGTCGGTCCATATCTCACGGCCCGCGGGGCCTGTGACCACCGCCGTCTGCGGCCCGGCCGTCCGGGGTTTGGCCGAGTCGGGGTTCGGGCGGAAGATGTTGCTCGCGGGGATGACTTCGAACTCGACGTTGCACTGGAACTCCTCCTGCCCCGTCGTGTCGCCCGCCTCCTGCAGGAACAGGCGCGCCGCCGTGACGAGGTAGTCGGCGTTCGCGCTGTCCTGCGGATGATCGACCAGCGTGAAGCGATGGCCGGTCGCAACGCCCCGCAGGTTGCCCGCGCCGCTGGCCACCTGCCCAGGCGCGCCGGCTTCTTCCATTCGTGCACGCGCGAGCTGCTCGCCTTCGGATTCCACGACATAGTTGCCGGGCCACGCGAACACCTCCCGCGTGCTGTGCTGCGTGCGCCGCGGCATGGCGCGGGTCTGCATGAGGTTCGCCTTCGGCCGTGTGAAGTCGAAGTCGCCCGTGACCCACCTGCCGCTTTGCAGGCCTTCGGCCAGCCGGAAGCGGTGGCAGTGCTCCTCGTTGGACGATGCCTCCATGGCACTGAAGGGAATCCGCTGGTAGCCGCCCGCGGGAAAAGGCCGGTGCGACTGCATGTCATCGACGATCACCATCGTGTGGCTGCCCTGGCCGTGCTCGAAGTAGTAGTACAGCCCCCACTCGTGCAGCAGGCGGCTGACGAAGTCGTAGTCGGTCTCGCCGTACTGGACCACGAATTCGCGCGCGGGATAGCTGCCCGTGGTCCGCACCGAAAGCGGAAAGCCGTACGCGCCGAGCACTTCGTTGACGGTGTCGAGCACGCTGTTGTTCTGGAAGATCTTGAAGTCCCGCGTTCGCTGCGCCAAGCCCAGCCAGGGCTCGATGACGACTTCGTAGAGGGCGCGCTTGCCCTCCAGGCGCAGAAATCGGGCGCGTGTCACCAGGCCGGAGATGTGGCGCTCCTGGCCAGCCCCGCCGACGCGGCCGTCGAGCAGGATGTGAACGCTGAACTCCTCGCCGATCAGTGGCTTGAGCTTGACGTTCGCTGCCGAGCGGGCATCGATGTCCGCGGACTCCGGCGTGATCAGCGTGATGGTGTAGCTGTAGGGGCGGCTGAGGGCTTCTTCTCCCTCCACCCGCATCGGCTCGAGTGCATCCATGCCTGCGAACGTGGGCATGGCATTGGACGTCGCGGCGAGCTTGCGCCCGCGATTGAAGACGGACATGACGTTGAGACTCCCTGAATGGGCCCGGGCGGATGCGCCAAGGACCGAAGCCCCGCTCTTGTTCCGAGCGCATTTCGAAAGTCCCGGCAACGCGAAGCGGACCGGCGTTTTCGAGCATTGCGCCGAATGGGCGGGTGCTCGCAGATGCTATCGCGGCCTCTCCCGGTTTCGCAAGGCAGTCATTTTTATGACATTTCCCCTGGCTGGCGGACATTGCGCATGCCGTGCCTCCCTACACTTCGGCATGGCCAAGGAAAAATCTCTCTTCGTCTGCAGCGAATGCGGCGGCACCAGCCCCAAGTGGCTCGGCAAATGCCCGAGCTGCGGCGCCTGGAACACACTCATCGAGCAAGTAGCGGGCAGCAACAGCGGCCCGGCCAACAACCGCTTCGGCACGCAATACGCCGCGCTCGCGGGCGTGTCCGAACTCGCAACCCTCTCTGAAATAGAAGCAACCGACGTTGCGCGCACGCCCACGGGGCTCGACGAGCTCGACCGCGTACTGGGCGGCGGCATCGTCTCGGGCGGTGTCACGCTCATCGGCGGTGACCCGGGCATCGGCAAATCGACGCTGCTGCTGCAGGCCGTCGATGCGCTGCAGCGCGCCGGGCAGAACGCGCTCTACGTTACCGGCGAGGAAAGCGGCTCGCAGGTGGCGCTGCGCTCCAAGCGGCTCGGGCTCGATCATTCGCAGGTGCAGGTGCTGGCCGAAATCCAGCTCGAAAAAATCATCGCCACGCTCGACGCCAACCGGCCCGCCATTGCGGTGATCGATTCGATCCAGACGGTGTATTCCGACCAGCTCACCTCTGCCCCCGGCTCGGTGGCGCAGGTGCGCGAATGCGCGGCCCACCTCACGCGCTTCGCCAAGACCAGCGGCACGGCGGTGGTGCTGGTGGGCCACGTCACCAAGGAGGGCGCGCTCGCGGGCCCGCGCGTGCTCGAGCACATGGTCGACACGGTGCTGTACTTCGAGGGAGACACGCATTCGAGCTTTCGTCTCGTGCGGGCCATCAAGAACCGCTTTGGCGCGGTGAACGAAATCGGCGTGTTCGCCATGACCGAGCGCGGCCTCAAGGGCGTGGCCAACCCGAGCGCGATCTTCCTGAGCCAGCATGCCGAGCCGGTGCCCGGCAGCGTGGTGCTGGTCACGCTTGAAGGCACACGGCCGATGCTGGTCGAGATTCAGGCGCTGGTCGACAACGGCGGGCCGAGCCCGCGCCGCCTTTCGGTGGGCCTGGACCGCGACCGGCTCGCGATGCTGCTTGCCGTGCTGCACCGCCATGCCGGCGTGGCCTGCATGGACCAGGATGTGTTCGTCAACGCAGTGGGCGGCGTGCGCATCAGCGAACCGGCGGCCGACCTGGCCGTGATGCTTGCCATTACTTCGAGCCTGCGCGGCAAGCCGCTGCCCAAGGGGTTCATCGCGTTCGGCGAAGTGGGGCTGGCCGGCGAAGTGCGCCCCGCGCCGCGTGGGCAGGAGCGCCTGCGCGAAGCCGCCAAGCTGGGCTTCAGCGTGGCCGTGGTGCCCAAGGCCAATGCGCCGCGCAAGGGTACGAAGGAGATCGAAGGCCTGACCATTCACGCCGTCGAACGCATCGAAGAGGCGATGGACGTGGTCCGCCGCCTCGACTGATCACCGGAGGAAAAAAATGCCCGGCGCACCACAGGCGCGCCGGGCCACCCTCCCTACCCCCCGATGTGCATCGTGAACGCCGGTCCGCCGTTGAGCACGCATTGGCCGCTGCCCAACGTGGCCGAGTTCATCGTGTACTGGCAACTCAGGTTGCCGCCGCGATTGCCGCTGGCGTTCGCCAGGCCGGCACCTCGCGAGCCCGCAACCCGGGTCGCCTCTCCCTGAAACTGCTCATTGCCGATCACCGTATTGAAGCGTCCGCGTCCGTTCATGTCGTTGGTCACCGTGCCTGCAATGGTTCCGTAGCGCGCCGCTTCGGCGTTCGACGGATACAACCGCGCACTGAAGCTTTGCGCCACCGGGCCCGGTGCCACGGCATAGGCCTGCGAAGGCGGCGCCGCGGGAGCGGGTTGTCCGAGCGGCACCACGTAGCAGCCGCTGAGTGCGGTGGCCGTGAGTGCGGCGCAAAGGCTGAGACGAACGAATGTGACGGATCGGGGAATGCTCATACGCTTTTCAGTGGCCCGGGCTGATGCCCGTGAAATGAAATGTGCCGCCCGGCGCCCCCGCGCCATGTGCTTTTCAGGGCGAGTACCGCGCCGCGCGCCCGGCGGTAGCCACGGCCGCTACTGCCGCCGGCCTTGCCGCGGCGGCAAGAAATCGCCCCCGATTCATATGCGTACTTTCGAATGACGCCCGCGGGGCTCAGGCCGCCGCGCGGCGACAATGCGCGCCATGAATTTCCAGAAATTGCTGGTGCCCGTGGGCGCCATCGTCCTTCTAGGGCTGGCTTGGCGCAGCGGCGGATGGGGCGGCGTCGCCCTGGCGGGCGGCGTGATCGTGATGTTCCTGCTGATGCACTTCACCCGCGCCATGCAGGTGCTCAAGCGCGCGGCCGATCGCCCGGTAGGCTATGTCGCAAGCTCGGTGATGCTCAACGCCAAGCTCAAGAAGGGCGTGACGCTGATGCACGTGATTGCGATGACGCGCGCGCTTGGCGAACTGCGCTCGCCGCAGGACGAGCAGCCCGAGCTTTATCGGTGGACCGATACGGGCGGCTCGTACGTCGACGCCGTGTTCAACGGCGGCAAGCTGCAAAGCTGGACGCTGACACGCCCTGAAGCGGAGCCCGACGCCGCTCCGCCTTCCGAAGAAAACACGGCGGGCTGAGCCGCCGCGCGGCGCCGTCGGGTCAGAAGGGCGCGTCTTCCTCGACCTCGGCATCCGCCGGGGTGGTGGTCGTGGTCGCTTCCGCAGCAGCCTTGGGGGCTACATCGGTCGGCGCGCCGCTGAAGGCCGCTTCGCCGCCCAATGCATCGAGCAGCGCCGGCACCAGCTGGCCGAGCTCGCCGGTGGCAATGGCCACGTCGGCATCGAAGTTGTCTTCCTTCTTGCCGCCCGAGGCACCGTCGCCCGTGCCTTCGAGGAACACGATCTTGCGGATCAGCATGCCGTGCGTCAGCTCGAAGGACACGCGGTCGTCCCAGGTGAGCGCCAGGCGCGTGGGGCGCTTGCCGTCGGTGATGTGCTTTTGCACTTCCTCGATGTCCAGCGGATGCTTGGCGTAGCGCACCACGGCCTTGGAATCGTCCGAAGCCTTGAGCTCGCATTCGCGGTCGATGGTGAAGCCGGCCGGCGGCTCCTGCGTGAGCAGCCAGTTGGCCATGGCGGCGGCGGGTTCCACCTGCGTGTTAATGAGGGCCACCGCAAAGCCGTCGAGCGACTTCACGAGGCTGGTCACCACTTCATCCGCGCGGGCGGCATTGGCGCTGTTGATCACGAGGCGGCGCTCGGCCTGATCGATCCACACGGCCACGCGCGCGCTGCGCGTGAAGGCCATGGGCAGCAGCTCGAGGGTGATGTCTTCCTTGAGCTCTTTCTTTTCCTTCTTGCCGGGCTTGCGGCCGGTGGTGGCTTCGATTTGCGCGCAGCGCTCGTCGAGCTTGCGGCGCACCACGGAGCCGGGCACCTGCTTGCTCTCGATCATGTACTCGACCAGCCACTGGCCGCCGATGGATTCGACCAGCGGGCCGTTGGCTTCGCCGCGGGGCTCCACCCAGCCGGCAGATTTTTCCTGCGAAGGGCCGCAGGGTTCGAAGCGCTGCTTGCCGAGGCCTTCTTCGATCTCGGTCAGTGTTTGGGACCAGGCAGGTTCGATGCGATAGACGATGACGTTCTTGAATACGGACACGGAAACCCTTTTTCCACTGGTTTGGACAACCCGCCATTGTCGGGCACCCCGTTCCGCCGGGCGCCGTAAAATCGAAAGCTTTTGCGACTCCCGGGTCGCTCCCCACACAGCTGCCCCCCAAAGGAATCAGGAAATGAGCTCGATCCCCCCCTCGCTGGACGACCGTGACGGCAAGATCTGGATGGACGGCGAACTCGTGGACTGGCGCGACGCCAAGATCCACGTGCTGAGCCACACGCTGCACTACGGCTGCGGCGCCTTCGAGGGCGTGCGCGCCTACAAGACGGCCGAAGGCACGGCCATCTTCCGCCTGGCCGAGCACACTGAGCGCCTGTTCAACAGCGCCAAGATCCTGCGCATGAAGATCCCCTTCTCGCAAGAGCAGCTCAATGAGGCCCAGAAGCAGGTCGTGCGCGAGAACAAGCTCGAAAGCTGCTACCTGCGCCCGCTGATCTGGATCGGCTCCGAAAAGCTCGGCGTCAGCCCCAAGGGCAACAAGGTGCACGCCATGGTCGCGGCCTGGTCCTGGGGCGCCTACCTGGGCGAAGAGGGCATGAAGCGCGGCATTCGCGTGAAGACCTCGAGCTACACCCGCCACCACGTCAACATCACGATGACGCAGGCCAAGACGGTGAGCAACTACACCAACTCCATCCTCGCCAACATGGAAGCGCTGGACGACGGCTACGACGAGGCGCTGCTGCTCGACGCGAGCGGCTTTGTCTCCGAAGGCGCGGGCGAGAACATCTTCGTGGTGAAGGGCGGCGTGGTCTACACGCCCGACCTGTCGGCCGGCGCGCTGAACGGCATCACCCGCAACACCATCCTGCACGTGTGCAAGGACCTGGGGCTCGAGCTGGTGCAAAAGCGCATCACGCGCGACGAGGTCTACATTGCCGACGAAGCCTTCTTCACCGGCACCGCGGCCGAAGTGACGCCCATCCGCGAGCTCGACCGCGTGGAAATCGGCAACCGCGGCGACGGCGGCTCGCGCGGCCCGATCACCGAGAAGATCCAGACGGCCTTCTTCGACATCGTGAACGGCAAGAACTCCAAGTACGCCCACTGGCTCACGAAGGTCTGAGAAACATGTCTACCAACGCAGTCGTCGAACTCCTGGCCAAGGAGCTCAACCACCAGGGCGGCGTGTTCTGCCCCAGCCCCAAGGCCGACATGAAGCTCTGGAACACCCATCCCAAGGTGTACCTCGACGTGGCGCGGACCGGCGAGGCCAAGTGCCCGTACTGCGGCACCGTCTACCGCCTGAAGGCGGGCGAGACGGTGTCGTCGCGGCACTGAGGGGGGGCCGGCCGCTGTCGGGTAGCTATCCGATGGCGATCTAGCTGGAAGCGGGAGCCTCGGGCACAGCTGCCATGCGGCTTCCCGGCAACAAGTCGTTCCAGGGCTGGACGCTCCGGGGTTCTTGCGCAAGCCGCAGGTACACCATCGCAATCCACAGCAGCGCCAGGCCGATCTGCGCATCGCGCACGGCCGAATTCACGCTCGATGCGATCAATGCGATCAGCGTGGCCGCCAACGCGTAGCGGCCCGCAATGTCGGGCCGTTTCCATGCCTGCCAGACAGCGCCGACCATGATCACCAGCAGGCTCAGCAAGGCCGGCAGGCCGCCCTGCGCGCCGACCCACAGGAAGTCGTTGTGCGGCATGTTCGAATCCGCAAACATCGCCGGTCCGCGCTTGTGCCACTGGCTGGTCCAGCCGCCGATGCCCCATCCGGTGAGCGGCCGGTCGGCAATCATGAGGCCGGTGTCGCGGTACATGTAGTAGCGGATGACCCAGCTGCCCTTGAAGACCGCGCCGGCCTGCGCCTTTTCGATTTCCTCGATGCCGGTCTCGACCTTGTGCTGCAGCTGCGGCAACTGGTAGAGCGCGGCGGCCAGCACCACTGCGCCCAGCACCAGCGAGCTCACCAGCATCTTCAGGTGGCTGCGCCATTGGTGGATGCACACCACCGGAATCACCAGCATCAGCGCGAGCACCGAGGTGCGGGAGGTGAGCGGCAGCGCCACCACCAGGCCCAGGCCGAGCACCAGCACAAAGGCGGGAACGGCGCGCAGCGGCTTGTGCGCGGCGATCTGCGCAATGCCCCAGACCGCGGCCGTGGACGCCACCACGCTGAACAGCAGCGCGTTGCTGATCGACTTGTTGCCCACCTCCATGACCACCGCGCGCAGCGGCGACCAGATCGGAAAGCCCGTGGCGTAGAACGCGACGATCAGCACGACGTTCAGCGCCGCGATCAGCAGGAAGCCGCGCAGCGCCCACATCGCTTCTTCGCGCGTGAGCGCCATGGCCATCAAGATGGTGATGCCGATGCGCAGGCCGTGGAAGAGGTTGGAGCCCGTTTCGGGGTAGTGCGGCCCGATGGCCAGCACGATGAAAGTCCACCCCAGGTACGCCACCAGCGGCCACCACAGCGGGTTGGCGCGCAGCCGCTCATAGCGCTCGCGGTAGCTGCCGGCCACCAGCATGGTGGCGAGCAGCAGCAAGGCCGAAAGGTAGGTGACGCCGACGGGCAGGAACACCACCAGCCCCCAGAACGCGGCCGCGGGCCTGACGATGTGCGATCTCTGCATAGGGGCGGGATTTTAGGTGGGGCCGGGCGGCCCCCACCTGACTGGCCCCGGCCCGCCGCCGGAAGGCGGATTCAATGTGCGGGTGCGCCCGTCGGCAGGCGGATCACGAAGCTCGCGCCGCCTTCGGGCCCCTCTTCGCAGCGCACGCTGCCGCCATGCCGCTCGGCAATCGACTTCACCAGCGCCAGCCCCAGGCCGACGCCGCCGTTGCGCTCGCTGGCGCCGGGCAGCCGGTAGAAGGGCTCGAAGATGCGTTCGCGCAGGGCAGGTGGCACGCCGGGGCCGCGGTCGGTAACGCGCACCGTCGCAAAGCCGTTGGCGCTGCCGAGCTCCACCCTGATGTCGCCGTTGCCATAGCGGCGGGCGTTCTCGAGCAGGTTGCGGATCGCACGGCGCAGCAGGCGCGACACGCCGGGCACGGTGAGCCTGGCGTTGTCGGTGCCTTCGACCAGGTCGAGTTCGGCATTCACCTGCGAGCACTCCTCGGCCGCGAGCCCGGTCAGGTCGACCGCCTCGATGGTGCCCATGTCGGCCTCGCTCGCATCGAGCCGGCTGGCCAGCAGGATCTCGTCGATGAGCTGGTCGAGCTCGCCGATGTTGCGCGAGATTTCGTCGCGCGCCGCGGGGCTCGGGCGGTCGCCCATCAGTTCCAGCCCCATGCGGATGCGGGTGAGCGGCGAGCGCAGCTCGTGCGATGCATTGGCCAGCAGCGATTTGTGCGAGCGCACCAGTTTTTCGATGCGTTCGGCCGATGCGTTGAAACGTTTGGAGAGATCAGCCACTTCGTCCTGCCCTTCTTCGATCACGCGCACCGAAAGGTCGCCTTCGCCCCAGCGCTGCACACCGCGCTGCAGCGTCTCCAGCCGCTGGGTAAGGCGCCGCACGATGGGGTACACGCCCAGCGCCACGGCAATGCCCACGAGCGCAATCATCCAGCCCAAGCCGAAAGGCGTGCGCCAGGGCGCGAACCCGCCGGTGCCGGTGGGCCGGTCGCGCGGCGCCACGCGCAGCGTGATGGCCTTGCCGTCGCTCAGCGTCACATCGAACTCCAGCCCCTGGCCCGGCACGCGCAGGGCCTTGCCGCTGCCGATGGTGCGGTCTTGCGCATCGAGCACCACCACGTTGCGCGGCACCGGGGCGAGGCGCTCGCGCTCGGCCTCCGCGGCTTCGCGCACGATCCAATTGGCCATCAGCGTGAGGATGACGACGCCGCCCACCACCGCGAGCCAGATGCGGACGTAGAGGTGCCGGGAGTACAGGCTGCGCAGCATCGATCGGTCAGTCCTGCTGCTTGGCGAACACGTAGCCCACGCCGCGCACGGTAAGAATGCGCTTCGGGTTCTTGGCGTCGACCTCGATGGCCGCGCGGATGCGGCCCATGTGCACGTCGATCGAGCGGTCGAAGGCTTCGAGCTCTCGGCCGCGCACGGCTTCCATGATCTGGTCGCGCGTAAGCACGCGGCCCGCGCGCTCGGCCATGGCCACCAGCAGGTCGAACTGGTAGGAGGTGAGGTCGGCCACCGCGCCGCCCACGGACACGGTGCGCGCGTTGCGATCGATCTCGAGCGTGCCGAAGCGCATCACCGTGCTGGCTTCGGTGTCGGCGTTGTTCTCGCTGCGGCGGCGCAGCACCGCGCGGATGCGCGCCAGCAGCTCGCGTGGCTCGAAAGGCTTGGGCAGGTAGTCGTCGGCGCCGATCTCCAGGCCGATGATGCGGTCCATGGGGTCGCCCTTGGCGGTGAGCATGAGCACCGACACCTTCGACGCCGGTGCGGGCAGCGAGCGGATGCGGCGGCAGATTTCAAGGCCGTCGGTGTCGGGCAGCATCAGGTCGAGGATCACCAGGTCGGGCGCGTGCTGCTGCAGCTGCTCGAGGCCGCTGGCGCCATCGCCGGCATGGGTGAAGAGAAAACCCGACTGCGTCAGGTATTCGCCCACCATCTGCGCCAGGCGGGCGTCGTCTTCGATCATCAGGAGTTGGGGGGTGCTCATGCGCTTCATGGTCGTGCACGGGGGGCAACGGGGCTTGAACGCTCCGTAAAGTTGGGTAAACGCGGCTCCCGATGGTCAACCGGAAGCGCTGCGAAAAGCATAGCGCCGCTTTCCGCGCGTGCGGGCGGCGACGACATGTTTTCTTCGAGGAGAGAGGGCAGGGGGCAATCGCCCAGGTCCGTATTGTCGGCCCGCGCCCGCTCGAGAATTTCGCGTGCGAGCTGCCGCAGCTGCGCCGTCGAAGCCCGGATGCGCGCCTTGAACCCGGCATCGTCCAGCCGCGGGTCCTTCAGGCTCCGGTTGAGTTCGGCGAACCACGGCATTGCGGCCTGGTCGAGCAGCACCGGGGCGTTGCGCCTGGCGCTTGCCGCGGACCATGCGCGCAGCAGCTGCTGGACCGCCAGGTTCAGGCGCTGGCAATGCTGCAGTTCTTCCTTCAGGCTGCCGAGCAGCATCAGGTCGGTGAGCCGCTGCTGGAAGAAGATCTGCGACAGCACGCCCCAGTAGTAGGCGTAGTCCCAGATCACCTTCACCGGCAGCACCTCGGGGTCGCCGAACAGCGGGTACTGGTCCTGGTAGAGCGCCAGCGTGCTCTCGTAGAACGAGTGGTAGATCTGGTCGTACAGCTGCGCGCGCGCCTCCACCGAACGGCCCGCGCGGTCGTGCGCCACCAGGTCGGTGATGTAGGTGTTGCTCATCGCGATGAAGTCGCTGCCCGGCGAATAGAACGGGTCGAGAAACAGCCCCGCCTCACCCGTCAGCGCCCACCGCTGGCCCGAGAACACCTGCTTGCAGCCGTGCGAGAAGTGCTTGAGAAAGGCAAAGTCCTGCAGCAGGTGCCGCTTGCCGTCGAGCGCTTCATACAGGCGCGGCTGGTAGGCGGCAAACCACTGCATCGCCTTCTCGAAGGTGTCGATGGTGTCCAGCGGATGCAGCTTGGGGTCCGCCACGATGCCCACCGAGTGCGAGCCCGAGGCCAGCGGAATCAGCCAGGCCCAGTACCCGGCGCCGCACAGGTGATTGGTCGAAAGCCAGCGTGCGCGGGGATCGCAGCGCGCCTGCCAGTCGGCGTTGTCGCTCCAGTCGTCGATGGCAATGCGCTCGCCGATGCGAAACCACACCGCGTTGACGTTGTGCGCGTTGGGCTCGGCCAACCCCAGCTTGCGCTTGAGCAGCCCGGCCCGCCCGCAGGCATCGATGATCCAGCGCGCCTCGGCACTGTGCGTCTGGTCGCCGCGAGACCATTCGATGCGGTGCGGCGCCTTGGCGTCCGAAGCCAGTTCGATGCGGCGCACCAGTGCGGCATCGTCGAAGCGCACGCCGCGCCGAACGGCCTCCTGGGCGAGATAGTTCTCGAAGATGCCGCGGTCGATCTGGTAGCTGGGCACCGCCAGGTAGCGGCTCGCGCCGATCTCGGTGACCTGGTCGATGTCGCGTCGGCCCTCGCTGAAGAAAAAGCGAAAGCCGAACTTGCGCAGTTGCGCGCTGTCCATGTGCGGCTTGAGGCCGAGCACCGTGTCGAAGTAGTGCGCGCCGATTTCCACCGACGATTCGCCCACCTTGTGGGCCGCGTGCGGCACCGGGTGCTTGCGGCGCTCCAGCACCAGCACGTCGATGTTGTCGAAGCGCTGCTTGAGCTGCAGCGCCAGAGTGAGGCCCGCGAGCCCGCCGCCCATGATCACTGCGTCACATGTATGCGCAGTGCCGGTCATGGAACTTCAGTCCCGGACCGGCTGCAGTTGCAGCCGCAGCGCCAGGGTGGAAGAAAGCGGCAGGTCCAGCGGCCCGGGCGGGTCGTCGTCCGCCACGCGCGCCAGCGATTCGAACAGGCCGAGCGCGTGCGCCATCGGGTTGATGTGCGCCAGCGTCTTGGCGGCGTCGGAAATAGGCGCCGGCGCGCCGCCGTCGCCGATTTCCGTCGACCAGTCGAAAGATGCCACGGTGCGCTCGGTGCGTTCGGGCGCAATCACCAGCGCCACGGCCAGCAGGCCCTGGCTGTCGGTGACCGAGGTCAGCGCGCCCACCGTCGGCGTGTCGTAGCCCACCAGCAGCACCGGCGAGTGGTCGGCCGCGCACTGCACCGCCGCTTCGAGCAGGCCGGCGGCGAAGCTGTTCTCGTAGGCCGACACCGAGTTGCTGGCCGCCATGCAGCCGGTGCCGATGGTCCAGTAGCCCACGGCCGCGTTGTGCACCGAGTTGTGAAAGCGCGTGGGCGACAGCACCGTCGGGTCGGTGGCGAGCGTGCTGCACATGTAGTCGTTGATCGAAAGATCGCCGTGCGCCGAGACGAACACGCAGGGCACGTCCGCCGCATTGCGGCCCGCGCCCGCCATCGATGCGGCGGCCACCTCGAGCGCGAGGGCGACGGTGTCCGGCGCGCGGCGGCGCTCGGCGGGCGCCAGCACCTGTGGCGACGGGCGCTTGGCCGGCGGATCGGTCAAGGTGCCTTCGCCGCGGAAGGCAGCGCGGGCGGCCTCCCAGCCTGGCAGCGTGGGCGTCCAGAAGGCGGGGCCTTCGATGTAGAGGGTGGGCGGCTTCGGAGCCTGGTTCGCGGCTGTCATTGAACAGCCTTGCCGAACACCAGCGAGCAATTGTTGCCGCCGAAACCGAAGGAGTTGGTCAGCGCGTAGCGAACCTCGCCGTGCGCGGGCTCCAGCTTGATCTGCGGCCCGAAGCCGGTATCGAGTTCGTTCGTGTTCACGGTGCCGGGCATCAGCCCGCGTTCGATGGCCAGCAGGCTGATCACCGATTCGACGATGCCCGCCGCGCCCAGCGTGTGGCCCATGAAGCCCTTGGTCGAACTGGCATGCGTGGTGGCCGGAAAGCGGCGCGCCACCAGCGCGCCTTCGACTTCGTCGTTCTTCTGGCTCGCCGTGCCGTGCATGTTGATGTAGTCGATGGCGTCGGGTGCCAGGCCCGCGCGCGCCAGCGCCTCGTCAAGCGCGCGTTCGGCCCCCAGGCCTTCCGGGTGCGGCGTCGACATGTGGTGCGCATCGCTGGCTTCGCCGTAGCCGAGCAGGCGCAGCGGCGCGCCTGCGTCGTCCTGCACGCGTTCCACCAGCGCAAATCCGGCTGCCTCGCCCAGGCTGATGCCCTTGCGGCCGGCGTCGAAAGGCCGGCACGGTTCGCTCGACACCAGTTCGAGCGAATTGAAGCCGAACAGCACGCTGCCGCACAGCGTGTCGACCCCGCCCACCACGGCGGCGTCGGCCAGCCCGAGGCGGATCAGCCGCTCGGCCGAGGCAAACACCTTCGCGCTGGACGAGCAGGCGGTGGAAATCGTCTCGCTGGGGCCGGTGAGCCCGAGCACCTGCTGCACGAACATGGCCAGCGAATGCGGCGTGTGCACCGCAGGGCGGCGCTGGTTCTGGGGAAAGAGCCCGTCGGCGTCGAGCTGGGTGTAGGCCAGTTCGGTTTCGCCGATGCTGGACGTCGAGGTGCCCAGGATCAGCGCAATGCGCGAGGGTCCGTACTTGGCCCGCGCGGCCGCCACGGCTTCGGGGAACCCGTCAGCGTGCAGGCCGAGCCAGGCGAGCCGGTTGTTGCGGCAGTCCCAGGGGGCGAGGTCTTCGGGCAGGCGAATGTCTTCGAGCCCGTCGACCCGGCCGATCCAGGTGGGCAGCGGCGCATCGCCGAAATCGTTGGCGCGCAAGCCGCTGCGCGAATGCGCGAGCGCCTCGGCGAGCGGCTCCTTGCCGACACCGACGGCCGAAGTGGCCGTGAAGGCGCTGATCTGAAGGGGAGAAATGCGGGGCGGCACGTTGCTTGTGGGTTTCGGGCGAAGGTAATCGCTTTGAAAGCGATGCGAAAGGTAACCGGAAAGTGAAAGCCTAACAGTTGTGCGGGGCCCCCAGCGTCAGCTGTTTTCCTATAGGGCCCGTGCTCTATTGACGCTCGGCAGGGGCTATGGTCGTGGTGATTCGGGCAGCCAAGGCCACCAGCAGCAGCACCGGCACCCCCAGCAGGGCGGTGGCGGTAAAGAACGGGGCGTAGCCGTAGGCATCGACAAAAACACCCGAGTAGCCGGCAATGAACTTCGGCAGCAGCAGCATCAACGAGCTGAACAGGGCGTATTGCGTGGCGGAGTAGCTGATGTTCGTCAGGCTGGAGAGATAGGCAATGAACGCCGCCGAGGCGATGCCGCCAGCCAGGTTGTCGGCCGACACCACCGCAATCAGCGCCGTAAGGTCGTGTCCGCGCGAGGCCAGCCAGGCAAAGAGCAGGTTGCTCGCGGCGCTGAGCACCGCGCCCAGCATCAGCACGCGCATCACGCCCAGGCGCATCGACAGCACGCCGCCGACAAAGGCGCCGGCCAGCGTCATGACCACGCCGTAGATCTTGCTGACCGTGGCTACTTCGTCCTTGGTAAAGCCCATGTCCACGTAGAACGGATTGGCCATGATGCCCATCACCACGTCGCTGATGCGGTAGATGGCAATCAGCGCGAGGATCAGCGCGGCTTGCCACTTGTAGCGGCGAATGAAGTCGGCAAAGGGCTCGATCAGCACGCCCTGCAGCCACTCGGCCGCGTTCTTGGCCTTGGGCAGCACGCGCCGCGCGGGCTCGGGCGAGAGCAGCACCGTGAGCACGCCGACCGCCATCGAGGCGGCCATGACCAGGTAGGCCGTTTTCCAGGCGCCGTTCTGGTACGCCCCCGCACCCGTGACGCCGGCCACCGGTGCGACTTCGGCCCAGGCCGCGACCCACAGCACGCCGGCGCCGGCCCAGATCATTGCAAGGCGGTAGCCCGTTTGATAGGCGGCCGCGAGCGCGGCCTGCTTGCGGGTTTCGGCCGATTCGATGCGGAAGGCGTCGAGCGCGATGTCTTGCGTGGCCGAGCCGAAGGCCACCAGCAGCGCACACCAGATCAGCGGCTGGAGCCCCTGGCGCGGATCGTTCAGTGCCATGCCGACCAGCCCCGCGATCACCAGCCCCTGCGCCAGCAGCAGCCAGCCGCGCCGGCGGCCGAGCAGCGTGGTCAGGGGCGGCAGCGGCAGCCGGTCGACCAGCGGCGCCCAGACCCATTTGAAGCCGTAGGCCAGGCCCACCCAGCTCAGGTAGCCGATGGTGGTGCGGTCGATGCCGGCCTCGCGCAGCCGGAAGCTCAGCGTGCCCAGCACCAGCAGCAGCGGCAGGCCGGCCGAAAAGCCGAGCGCCAGCATGCGCAGGGTGGCAGGCTCGAGATAGACCTTCAGCGCGTCGCGCCAGGGCAGGGAAGAGGCGGAGGAGGTTTCGGCGGGCTGGGCAGACATGAACCCCGGATTGTCCATGAGGGCGCGGCATGCGCCGAGCCGTCTTTTTGTCGGCAATTGTTCCTATGATCCGCGCATGTGCACACGATGCGAGCTCCTTCTTCCTTCCACGGCTTCTTCAGTCTCCCGTTCCTCGGCCTGGCAGCCGCGGCGGGCCTTCCTGCTGGCCGCGGCGGGTGCGGCGTTTGGCGGGCCGGCGTTGGCGCAGGTCAACGTGGGCAACGCCTCCGTGGCGCGCAACCTGGTGCCGGCGGACCGGATCGAGGCCGCCGGCGTCCAGCAATATGGGCAGCTGCTCGCGCAGGCGCGCACCAAGGGGGCGCTCGCGGGCGACGGCAACGGCCAGCTGCAAAGGCTGCGCACCATTGCCAACCGCCTGATTCCGTTCGCCACGCCCTGGAACACACGGGCGCGCGATTGGAAATGGGAGGTCAACCTCATCGGCAGCAAGCAGATCAACGCCTTCTGCATGCCCGGCGGCAAGATCGCCTTCTTCACCGGCATCCTCGAGCAGCTCAAGCTCAATGACGACGAGGTGGCAATGGTGATGGGCCACGAAATGGCCCATGCGCTGCGCGAGCATGCGCGTGCCCGCCTGGCCAAGAGCGCCGGCACCGGCGCTGCGCTTTCCATCGGTGCGCAGCTGCTGGGCCTGGGCCAGATGGGCGACCTGGCGGCCCGCGCCGGCACGCAGTTGATCACCCTCAAGTTCAGCCGCAGCGATGAGACCGAGGCCGACCTCGTCGGCCTGGAGCTGGCGGCGCGCGCCGGCTACGACCCGCAGGCCTCGGTGTCGCTCTGGAAGAAGATGGCCACGGCGTCGAAAAACCAGGGTGGGCTGAGTTTTCTTTCCACCCACCCGAGCGGGCCGGACCGGATCCAGAAGCTCGAAGCCAACCTGCCGAAGGTGGAAAAGCTTTACAGGGAAGCCAAGCGCAGCTGAGGTATCGCCCTGTCCCTGGCAAAGGGCGGGGCTGGCGTGTATTACTCCCTCTCCCTCTGGGAGAGGGCGGGGGTGAGGGCAGCTGCCTTCATATAAGAGCCGCGCTTCATCGGCCGCACAGAGCCCTCACCCCAACCCTCTCCCAGAGGGAGAGGGAGCAAAACCCCCAATAAAACACTTCTCTGAATGGCCACCTCCGATCGCCTGGCACGCCGCTTGCATCTCATCTTGTACACAAGTTTGGATGCTTTGAAATGGTGCATGAAGAAAACGGATCGGCCGCAGCGGCGTGGATCGCGCGCTTCCCTCGGCCCGTACCCGGCGCGGCTTCCGGTAACAGCCCGCTCGCCGGCCTGCGCTTCGCAGTCAAGGACAACATCGACGTGGCCGGCGTGCCCACGACCGCCGCCTGTCCGGCCTTCGACCGCAAACCCACGGCACACGCGGCCGTGGTGCAGAAACTGCTCGATGCCGGTGCATCGCTTCTCGGCAAGACCAATCTCGACCAGTTCGCCTGCGGCCTGAACGGCACGCGCTCTCCCTATGGCGAGGTGCCCAATGCCTTCGATCCGCGCTACGTCTCAGGCGGCTCCAGCTCGGGCTCGGCCTATGTGGTGGCCGCGGGCGAGGTCGATTTCGCGCTCGGCACCGACACCGCCGGCTCAGGCCGCGTGCCTGCCGGGCTCAACAACATCGTCGGCATCAAGCCTTCGCGCGGTTTGCTGAGCGCCTTCGGCGTGGTGCCCGCTGCGCAGAGCGCGGACTGCGTGTCGATCTTCGCGCGCACGGTCGGCCTGGCTGTCGACGTGCTTCTTGCGGCCGCGGGCCCGGATGCGCGCGATCCCTATTCGCGCGAACTTGCCTTGCGGAGCGACCCCTTTCCGTCGGCATTCCGCTTCGGCGTGCCCGATACGCTGAGCTTCTTCGGTGACGTGGAAGCCGAAGCGGCCTTCCGCGACGCACAGGCGCGGCTCGTGGCGCTAGGCGGCACACGCGTGACGATTCCCTTCGCCCCGCTGGCCGAGGCCGCCGCGCTGCTCTATGAAAGCGCACTGGTGGCCGAGCGCTATGCCGCGGTGCGCGGGTTCTTCGATGCGCACGGCTCCCAGGTCATCGAACCGGTGCGCGGCATTCTCGAGAGCGGCCGCGGCTACAGTGCCGCCGACGTGTTCGAGGCGCAGACAAGACTGCGCGCGCTCGCACAACAGGTCGAGCCGATGTGGCGTGGCATCGACGTGCTGCTGGTGCCGACCGCGCCCACGCACTACACGCGCGACCAGATGCGCGCCGACCCGGTCGTGCTGAACCGCAACCTTGGCGCGTACACCAACTTCGTCAACCTGCTGGACTACGCCGCCATCTCGGTGCCGAGTTCGTTGCGCGCCGATGGCCTGCCATTCGGCATCACGCTGATCGCGCCGTGCGGCAGCGACCTTGCGCTGGCCGATCTGGGTCAGCGCTATCACCACGCCACAGGGCTGCCGCAGGGCGCGACCGGCTTGCCGCTGCCCGAGCCGCGCGCCATTTCGGGCCTGGGCGTTTCGCAAGCGCAGACCATGCCCATCGCCGTCGTCGGCGCCCACCTTTCGGGCATGCCGCTCAACGGCCAGCTCACCGAGCGCGGCGCCACGCTGCTGCGTGCCACGAGCACCGCCCCCCGCTACAGGCTTCATGCACTGCCCGGCACCGTGCCACCCAAGCCGGGGCTGCAGCGCAGCGCAGGCGGCGGCAGCGCCATCGCGCTCGAAGTGTGGTCGGTTCCGGTTGCGCAGGTCGGCAGCTTCCTGGCACTGATCCCGCCTCCGCTGGGGCTCGGCAGCGTGGAGCTTGCCGACGGCAGCTGGGTGCACGGCTTCATCTGCGAAGGCCATGCGCTGGCCGACGCCGAAGACGTGAGCCACCACGGCGGCTGGCGGGCCTACATCGCGAGCCGCACCGTTTCTTCTTCCCAAGCCATTTCAACCTGACCGATCGAGGAGTCTTCATGAGCATCCCTGAAAAATTGACCGCCGCCGCGTCGCGCCGCCACGTGCTGCAGGCCGGGGCAGCGGGCTTGGCCGTGCTGGCAGCGCCGGCCATCGTGCGCGCGCAAGCGGCCCCGAAGATCCGCATCGGCTTCTGGCCGGTGGCTGCGGGCCTGCCCTTCTTTGCAGCGGTGGACCGCGGCTATTTCAAGGAAGCGGGCCTCGACGTGGAGCCGCTCAAGTTCGCGGGCGCGCAGCAGGTCATGGAAGGCATGCTGGCGGGCCGCTGCGACGGCAGCTCCAACGGCACGGGCTCGGCCAACCTCGCCATCGGTGAGATCGCGCAGCCGGGGCTCTTCAAGATCTTCTGCACCAACCCGAGCAACGCCAAGTTCGTGCTCGACGAATTCATCGTCGCCAAGGACAGCCCGATCAAGACCATGGCCGAGCTGGCCGGCAAGAAGATCGCGTCCGGTCCCGGCATCCAGAACGTGACCCTGTGCAAGACGATGCTCGAACGCGCGGGTGCCAAGGGCGCCACGGTGAGCGAGCTTCCCATCGGCCAGCACGTGGCCGCGCTCGTCGCGGGCCAGGTCGACGCCTGCTACACGCTGGAGCCCACCGGCACCGTGGGCCGCATGAACGGCACCACGCGCGTCATCGAGGCCGGCGTGGTCGCCAAGTACATCCTGGGCGATCCGATGGCGCCGTGGCACGGCGGCGCGGCCAGCCTCACGAGCGAGTTCATCAAGAAGAACCCCGAAGTGGCCAAGAAGTACATCGCGGCCTATGCGCGCGGCGTCGAGCTGGTGCGCACCAAGCCCGACGACGCCCGCCAGCACATGAAGGGCTACACCGCCATCGAGGGCAAGCTCACGGCCGAAGTGCCGCTCGCGTCCTACATGCTCTACAACGAGTTCAAGCCCAGCGACGTGGCGTACTTCCAGAAGTTCTACGACCTGTTCACCGAGAAAGGCATCTTCGAGAAGAAGGTGCTGGTGGACGGCTTGCTCTACAAGGCATGACCATGGCCGACGCAAGCACGACCACGGCTGCGCCGTGGACGCCGCCGGCCGCCGGTGCAACGGCGGCGGCAATGCCCAAGCCCCCGCTGCGCGACCGGCTGCTGCCCTTCATCGGACCCGTGGTGCTGTTCATCGTGTGGGACCTGGCGGTGCGGCTCGGTTTCATCAAGCCGATCCTGCTGCCCACGCCCGCGGACACTGTTGCGGCGCTGATCACCGGGCTCGCGGGCGGGCCGCTGCTCACCGACTTTGCGATGACCGTGTGGCGCACGCTGCAGGCCTTCCTGATCGCGGCGGTGGTCGGCGTGCCGCTGGGCGTGCTGCTCGGCAGCAACGAGAAGGCCTACCGCAGCGTTGAATTTCTGATCGACTTCTTCCGCTCCACGCCTTCGTCCGCGCTCATTCCGCTGTTCCTGCTGATCTTCGGCGTGTCCGACGTCAACAAGGTGGCCATTGCGGCCTTCGGCGCGCTGCTGATCGTGGTGTTCAACAGCGCCTATGGCGTCATCAATGCGCGCAAGCAGCGCGTGATGGCGGCGCGCGTCATGGGCGCCTCGCGCTGGCAGATCTTCAAGGACGTGCTGGTGTGGGAAAGCCTGCAGCCCAGCTTCGTCGGCCTGCGCTCGGCGGTGTCGATGGCCCTGGTGATCGTCATCGTGGCCGAGATGTTCATCGGCTCCGACACCGGCCTTGGCCACCGCATCATCGATGCGCAGCAGGTGCTCAACGTGAAGAGCATGTACGCGGCCATTCTTGCCGCCGGTGCGCTCGGCTATGCGCTCAACATTCTTTTTCTTGTGGCCGAGCGCCGCATCGTGCACTGGAGCGGCCGATGAAAGCCACGCAAGACATCGTCGTGAACGGCCCGGTGTATGCCGACGTGCCCAAGCCCGTGTTCAAGCCCGGCCCGGCCGGCACGCACATCACCATTCGCGGCCTGACCAAGTACTTTGCGGGCTGGCCGCTGTACGAGAACTTCGACCTCGACATTCCCAAGCACAAGATCGTCTCGGTGTTCGGGCCCAACGGCTGCGGCAAGTCCACGCTCATCAACATGATCGCGGGGCTCATCCCCATCGACGCGGGCGAAATCCTGTTCGACGGCAAGCAGCGCAAGGACACCAAGATCGGCTACGTGTTCCAGAACTACCGCGAGGCGATGTTCCCGTGGATGCGCACCATCGACAACATCGCCTACCCGCTGAAGCTCGAGGGGCGCAGCAAGGCCGAGGTCGACCGGCGCATGGAAGAGCTGGTGGCATCGTTCGACGTCAAGTTCGACCTGAAGCGCTTTCCGTACGAACTCTCCGGCGGCCAGCAGCAGACCGCATCGATCATGCGGGCGCTCGCGCCCAATCCCGAGGTGCTGTTTCTCGACGAGCCGTTTTCCGCGCTCGACTTCGAGATGACGCTCTTCATCCGCGAGAAGCTGCAAGAGGTGTTCATGCAGACCGGCACCACCATGCTGCTGGTGTCGCACGACCTCGAAGAAGCCGTGTACCTGGCCGACGAGGTGCTGCTTTTGACCAAGCGGCCCACCAAGGTGGCCGAGATCCTGCGCTACGGCGATGCACGGCCGCGCACGGTCGAGACGCTGAGCACCGAGAGCTTTGTCGCAATGAAGAAGCTCAGTCTCGACATCTTTCAACGCGAGGTTCGCCGATGACCCTGGAAATCAACATCCCCGAAGTGCTGGCCGAAGTGACCGAAGTGTTCGCGCGGTATGAAGAAGCACTACTCACCAACCGCCGTGATGTGCTCGACGAGCTGTTCTGGAACAGCCCGCACACGCTGCGCTACGGCTACGCCGAGAACCACTACGGCCATGCGGCCATCAGCGCCTTTCGCGCATCGCTGCCGGTGCAGAGCCCGCCGCGCGAGCTGCTGCGCACCGTCATCACCACCTACGGCCGCGACCTTGCGACCGCCAATGCCGAGTTCCGCCGCGAAGGCAGCGGCCAGACCGGCCGCCAGAGCCAGACCTGGCTGCGCACCGCCGATGGCTGGCGCGTCGCCGCCGCGCACGTGAGCCTCATCGGCTGAACACGCAGGCACATTTTTTGCACCCCACCTTGTATCCAAGATCGGAGAACGCCATGACCAGCCCCTTGAATCGCCGCGAGTCCCTCAAATCCCTGGCCGCGCTCGGCGCCGCCGGCACCCTTGGAGGCTGGAGCGCCCTTGCCGGCGCACAGGCCAAGCCGCTGACCGTCGGCGTGATCTACGTCGGCGCGCGCGACGACTACGGCTACAACCAGGCGCACGCCATGGCCGCGGCCGAGGTCAAGAAGCTGCCCGGCGTGAAGGTGGTCGAAGAAGAGAACGTGCCCGAGACCGCCGCCGTGCAGAAGACCATGGCCGGCATGATCTCGCAAGACGGCGCCAAGCTGCTGTTTCCCACGTCGTTCGGTTACTTCGATCCGCACATCCTCGCAGTGGCGCCCAAGAACCCCGACGTGCGCTTCTCGCACTGCGGCGGTCTCTGGACCGAGGGCAAGCACCCGAAGAACGCGGGCAGCTTCTTCGGCTACATCGACGAGTGCCAGTTCCTGAACGGCGTGATCGCCGCGCACATGACCAAGAGCAACAAGATCGCCTTCGTCGCCGCCAAGCCCATTCCGCAGGTGCTGCGCAACATTAACGCCTTTACGCTCGGCGCGCGCTCGGTCAAGCCGAACATCACCTGCAGCGTGATCTTCACCGGTGACTGGTCGATGGCCGTGAAAGAAGCCGAGGCCACCAACAGCCTGGCCGACCAAGGCTGCGACGTGTTCACCATGCACGTCGACGGCCCCAAGGTGGTGGTCGAGACGGCCGCCAAGCGCGGCAAGATGGTTTGCGGCTACCACGCGAGCCAGGCCAAGCTCGCGCCCAATGCGTACCTCACCGGTGCCGAGTGGAACTGGCTCACGGCCTACAAGGCGGCCATCGAGGCCGCGCAAGCCGGCAAGCCGCATCCCAACTTTTTGCGCGGCGGCCTGAAGGAAGGCTACGTGAAGATGTCCGCCTACGGCCCCATGGTGCCCGACGCCGCGAAGAAGCAGGCCGACGACATCAAGGCGAAGATGATTGCCGGCACCTTCGACATCTTCAAGGACGGCATCAAGGACAACAAGGGCGCCGTCGTGGTGCCGGCGGGCAAGGTGCTGAAGCAGACCGACCTGGAGCTCGAGAAGATGAACTACTTGGTCGAAGGCGTGATCGGCTCGGCCTGATACCGGCTTCATCCTCACCATGCGCCACGCGCTCAAGGAATTCGCCCTGCCGATGTTCGCCATCGCGGCGGCGCTGCTGTTGTTCGGCGTGCTGGTGGCCTTTGCCGGGGTCGATCCGGTGGAGGTCTGGGCGACGCTGTTCAAGGGCGCGTTCGGCGACTGGTTCTCGTGGCAGAACACCTTGCAGCGCGCCGCGCCGCTGATGCTCACGGCCCTGTGCGTGGCACTGCCTGCTCGCGCGGGGCTGATCGTCATCGGCGGCGAAGGCGCGCTGGTGCTGGGCGGCCTGGCCTCTGCGGCGCTCGCGCATGCGCTGCCTCTGCCGGGCAACATCGCGGGCACGGCGGCAGTGTGCATTGCGGGCGCGCTTGCCGGTGCGCTGTGGATCGCCCTTGCAGGCTGGCTGCGCCAGTACCGCGGCATCAATGAAACCATCAGCAGCCTGCTGCTGGCCTACATCGCGATCGGCATCTTCAAGCATCTGGTCGAAGGGCCGCTGCGCGATCCGGCGAGCCTCAACAAGCCGTCGACCTATGCGCTGGACGCCGGCTTGCTGATCGGCGGCATCGGCGGCTCCGACGTGCACTGGGGCCTTGCCATCGGCGTGGTGGCTTGCCTGGGCCTCGGGTGGTGGCTGCGTGCCACGGCATCGGGCTTTTCGGTGCGCGTGGTGGGTGGCAATCCGCGCACCGCGCAGCTCGTCGGACTGCCGGCCACGCGGCTCATCCTGGGCGCCTGCGCGCTCGGCGGTGCCTGTGCGGGGCTCGCGGGCGCGGTCGAGGTGGCGGCGGTGCACACCACCGCCAATGCCTCACTGATCGCGGGCTACGGTTATGCGGGCATCCTCGTGTCCTTCATCGCACGCCACAACCCGGTGGCCATCGTGCCGGTTGCCATTCTCTTCGGCGGCTTTGGCGCGGCGGGCAGCCTGCTGCAGCGCCGTCTCGGACTGCCCGACGCCTCGGTGCTGGTGCTGCAGGGCATCGCCTTCGTGCTCATTCTCGCGAGCGAGGGGCTGCGCATGGTCGACTGGAAGGCGTTGATGAGCCGCAGGGCCGCGCCCAAGGCGACCACCGCAGTGCGCGGCGCGGAGGCCGCCCCATGACCGCGGACCAGTGGATCGCCCTCGTGGCCGGCATCGTCGGCGGCGCCTTGCGCGTCGGCGCGCCATTCCTGTTCGTGAGCCTGGGCGAATGCCTCACAGAGAAATCGGGCCGCATCAACCTCGGGCTCGAAGGCGTGCTGGTGCTCTCGGCCATGGCGGCTTTCGGCGGCGCGTATCTCACCGATTCGGCATGGCTCGGCGTGCTCATCGGCGCGGTGGCAGGCGCATTGCTTGCGCTGCTGCACGGCCTGCTGTGTTCGCTCGACCGCGTCAATGACGTGGCGACCGGCATCGCACTCATGCTGCTCGGTACCGGCCTGGCGTTCTACCTGGGCAAGCCGCTCATCCAGCCGCAGGCGCCGCAGATTCCCGCGATACCTCTCGGCTTCTGGAGCGACAACCCGGTGGTGAGCTCCGCCTTGCAGCTGAACGCGCTGGTGCCCTTGGGCGTGGTGCTGGCCGTGCTGCTCTGGTGGGGCTTTGCGCGCACACGCGCTGGCCTCCTGGTGCGCATGGCTGGCGATTCGGCGCAGGCCACGCGCGCGCTCGGCTATTCGGTGTCGGGCCTGCGCATTGCGGCGACGACGGCGGGTGGCTTCATCGCCGGGCTCGGCGGCGCATCGCTCACGCTGTTCTATCCGGGCAGCTGGAACGAAGGCATCTCGAGCGGCCAGGGCCTCATTGCCGTCGCGCTCGTGATCTTCGCGCGCTGGAGCCCGCTGCGCTGCGTGGGTGCGGCGTTTCTCTTCGGCGGCGCGGGTGCCATCGGGCCCGCGCTGCAGTCCATCGGCGTCGGCTGGGGCTACCACCTGTTCAACACTGTGCCCTACGTGCTCACGCTGGTGATCCTGGTGCTGACCTGCAAGCCGGGCACGGCAGCAGCCGGCAGCCCCGGCGAACTTTCATCGACAAGGAACTGAACGCCATGACAACGACACCTGGCCGCCACGTAGAGGCCGAGCCCTATGCCTGGCCCTACAACGGCGCGCTGCGGCCCGACAACACCGCGCTGATCGTGATCGACATGCAGACCGACTTCTGCGGCAAGGGCGGCTACGTCGACGTGATGGGTTACGACCTCTCGCTGGTGCAGGCACCGATCCAGCCGATCGCGCGCGCGCTCGCGGCGCTGCGGCCGCTCGGCTATCACATCATCCACACGCGCGAAGGCCACCGGCCCGATCTGGCGGACCTGCCCGCCAACAAGCGCTGGCGATCGCGGCAGATCGGCGCCAACGGCGTGGGCATTGGCGACGACGGGCCGTGCGGGCGCATCCTGGTGCGCGGCGAGCCGGGCTGGGAGATCATTCCCGAACTCGCGCCGCTCGCCGGCGAGGTGGTGATCGACAAGCCCGGCAAGGGCTCGTTCTACGCCACCGACCTGGAGCTGATCCTGCGCACACGCGGCATCGAGAACCTTATCCTCGCGGGCATCACCACCGACGTGTGCGTGCACACCACCATGCGCGACGCCAACGACCGCGGCTTCGAATGCCTGCTGCTGTCCGATTGCACCGCCGCCACCGACCACGGCAACCACCTTGCGGCGCTGAAGATGATCACGATGCAGGGCGGCGTGTTCGGTGCGCACGCCACGTCGCAGGCGCTGCTGGCCGCGCTGGACTGACGAACGCATGGCCGACACGTCCCATGCCATCGGCGCACTGCCTGCGGGCAGCGGCGCCCTCGCGCTCGACACCTACGAACTGACCAAGCGCTTCGGCGCCTTCACCGCGATGGAGCGCGTGACGATGCGCGTCGAGCCTGGCACGGTGCATGCGCTGCTCGGCGAGAACGGCGCGGGCAAGAGCACGCTGGTGAAATGCGTCGCGGGCTTCCAGCGCGCGGAAGAAGGCAGCATCCTGATCGACGGCCGCGAGCAGGACATTGCCAACCCCATCGTGGCGCGCGCGCTCGGCATCGGCATGGTGTACCAGCATTTCACACTGGCGCCGGGCATGACCGTGGCCGAGAACCTGCTGCTCGCGGGCGGCAAGACGCCGGCACTGATCGACTGGAAGGCGAAGCGGGCCGAACTCAAGGCCTTTCTGGCGACCACGCCCTTCAGCCTCGACCTCGATGTGCGGCCATCGGAGCTCGCGGCGGGCGAGAAGCAGAAGCTCGAACTGCTGAAGCAGCTCTACCTGAAGCCGCGCCTGCTGATCCTCGACGAACCGACCTCGGTGCTCACGCCACAGGAGGCCGACGAGGTGCTCGGCCACGTGCGCGAATTCGCGAGAAGCGGCTTGTGCACCGTGCTCATCATCACGCACAAGTTCCGCGAAGTGATGGCCTATGCCGACAGCGTGACGGTGCTGCGCCGCGGCAAGGCGGTGCACCACTGCCGCGTGGCGGACACGAGCCCTGCGCAATTGGCGCAGGCCATGATGGGCGGCCAGGCTGCGATGTCGTCCGCGCCGGCTGCATTGCCTGCTGCCAGAAAGACCGTGCCCGAGGCGGCGCCCGTTGCGTTGAGGGTCGAAGGCCTCAAGGCGCAGGGTGACCGCGGCACGCTGGCACTGCACGATCTGAGCCTTTCCGTGCGCGCGGGCGAAATCCTCGGCGTGGCGGGCGTCTCGGGCAACGGGCAGCGCGAGCTGGTCGAGGCCCTGGTCGGGCAGCGCCCGCGGCTGGCCGGCCGCGTGACGGTCATGGGCCAGCCCTACAGCGCACGCCGGAGCGAGAACCGCAGTCTCAAGGTGCGCAGCCTGCCCGAGGAGCCGCTGCGCAACGCTTGCGTGGGCGACCTCAGCGTGGCGGAGAACATGGCACTGCGCGATTTCGACCGGCCGCCTTTGTCGCGCGGCGGCGTGTTGAACTTTCCCTTCTGGCGCAATCGGGCGCGCGATTGGATTGCCGAATACGGCGTCAAAACGCAAGGCGAGGGTGCGCCGATTCGCAGCCTCTCCGGCGGCAACGTGCAGCGCGCGGTGCTGGCGCGCGAACTCGCGGGCGACATCAATGTGCTGATCGCGGCCAATCCCGTGTTCGGCCTCGACTTCGCTGCGGTTGCCGAGATCCACGAACGCATCGTGCAGGTGCGCGAGAAGGGCGGGGCGGTGCTGCTCATCAGCGAAGACCTCGACGAACTGCTGGAGCTGGCCGACCGCATCGTCGTGATGAGCGAGGGTCAGATCGTGTTCGAGACTTCAGCGGCGGGCGCCGAACGGCATGTGATCGGGGCACACATGGGTGGCGGGCACCATGAACCTTTGAAGGCTGTGGCATGAGTGCCCTGCTTTCCGTGGGGAGGCCGCCCGGTGTGCGGTGCGGCACGGTCGACCCCACTATGCCGGCCGCTTCGCGGCTTCCCTGCGGTGCTCGCGTTTCGCGGGGTCTCGCAGAACCCGCTTCGCTCAAACAGCTGCGAGCCCTGATCCGCGAAACGCTGCGCTCCTCGGCGGCACAGAGGGGCCGCCCGCCCCGCACCGCAAACCGGGCTTCGAGGTGGGGTGTTTGCCCCTGGTGCACCCGAGCCCTCTGAACAAGCGAGCAACAACATGCGCATAGAAGAAGCCATTCCCTTCCCCTACGAGTTCGAGATAAAAAACACCGCGCTGGTCCTCATCGACATGCAGCGCGACTTCATCGAACCCGGCGGCTTCGGTGAAACGCTGGGCAACGATGTGACCCTGCTCGAAGCCATCGTTCCGGCGACAAAAGCGGCGTTGCAGGCTTGGCGGGAGGCCGGCGCCCTTGTGGTGCACACGCGGGAGGCGCACAAGCCCGATCTTTCCGATTGCCCGCCTGCCAAACGCAACCGCGGCAACCCGGCATTGCGCATCGGCGACGAAGGCCCGATGGGCCGCATCCTTGTGGCGGGCGAACCGGGCAACCAGATCATCGACGCGCTGGCTCCGATCGAAGGCGAAATCGTCATCGACAAGCCCGGCAAGGGCGCGTTCTACGCTACCGGCCTGCATGAATTGCTGCAAGCGCGCGGCATCACGCACCTGCTGTTCGGCGGGGTGACCACCGAAGTGTGCGTGCAGACCAGCATGCGCGAAGCCAACGACCGAGGCTACGACTGCCTTCTGCTCGAAGATTGCACCGAGAGCTACTTTCCGGCCTTCAAGGCGGCCACGCTCGACATGGTTCGCGCCCAGGGCGGCATCGTCGGCTGGACGGCATCGAGCGCGGCGCTGCTGGCTGCGCTTCGCGGCGGGCAATGACAGCGACTAATATTCCCCACGTGTCTACTGTTCGTTCCCGCCCCGCCTCGCCCGTATCCGCCGTCCCCGCCGCCGGCGAAGCCGTTTTTCGCACCCGCGCGGACGAGGTGTACGCGCAGCTCAAGCGCGACGTGGCCGATTTCATCCTCGTGCCGGGCGACCGCTTTACCGAGAACGAGATCAGTGAACGGCTCGGCGTCTCGCGCACGCCCGTGCGGCAGGCGCTGTTCCGCCTGCAGCAGGAAGGATTCGTCGAAGTGCTGTTCCGCAGCGGCTGGCGCGTGCTGCCCTTCGACTTCGACCAATTCGAGCAGCTCTACGACCTGCGCATGGTGCTCGAGACCACGGCCGTGCATCGCTTGTGCGAAGCCGACCGCCGCGTCGACCGCAGCCTGCTCGAGGCACTGGCCGACATCTGGCTCGTGCCCGCGGCCCAACGAAGCAGCGACACCGCGCAGGTGGCGCAGTGGGACGAGGCCTTTCACTGCTCGCTGGTGGCTGCCGCGGGCAACGCCGAGATGGCGCGCGTTCATGGCGACGTGACCGACCGCATCCGCATCATCCGCCGCCTCGACTTCACGCAGCAGCCGCGCATCGACGCCACTTATGACGAGCACGCCAAGATCCTGAAGGCCGTTCGCGCCAACCGCGGCGACCAGGCCGCGATGCTGCTGCGCGCCCACATCGAGACCAGCCAGGCCGAGGTGCGCAAGATCACGCTGCACCAGGTGCACCTGGCGCGGCACGCGGGCAAGACAGCGCCGCGCTGAAGCGGGCAGGCGGGCTACAGCGTGAAGTCGTAGTCCACCGTGATCGGCGCGTGGTCGCTGAACTTGATGGTCTTGTAGATCTGCTCGTTGCGCGCCAGCGCACCGAGCGCCGGCGTGGCCAGGTGGTAGTCGAGCCGCCATCCCACGTTGTTGGCATAGGCCTGGCCGCGGTTGCTCCACCAGGTGTAGGCCTCGGCCGTGGTCTCGGGCTTGAGCATGCGGTACACGTCCACCAGGCCCGCGCCGTCGGTGCCGGCGTCGAGCAGGCGGGTCATCCAGGCGCGTTCTTCGGGGAGGAAGCCGCTGTTCTTCTGGTTGCCGCGCCAGTTCTTGAGGTCGATTTCCTTATGCGCGATGTTGATGTCGCCGCAGAGGATGAACTCGCGCTCTTTCTTGAGCGCAACCAGGTGCGGGAAGAAGCCCTTCAGGAAGCGGAACTTGGCCTCCTGCCGTTCCTCGCCCGAGCTGCCGCTCGGAAAGTAGCAGCTGATGATAGAGAGCTTGCGCTTTGGGGTGTCGAAGCGCAGTTCGAGATACCGGCCTTCGGCATCGAATTCGGTGTCGCCCCAGCCCACGACCACGGCGCTTGGCGCGTGCTTCGTGTAGATGGCGGTGCCGGCGTAGCCCTTTTTCTCGGCAAAGTGGAAATGGCCCTTGAGCCCGGCCATTTCTTCGAACCGGCCTTCGATGTCGCTTGCCTGCACCCGGATCTCCTGCATGCAAATACAATCCGGCGCAAGTTCGGCCACCCAGTCCGCCACCCCTTTCGTGGCGGCCGAACGCAGGCCATTGAGATTGAGGCTGGTTAGTTTGAACACAAGGAAATTCCGATGGCTGTAGATGGTGTGGAAAGCAGTGCGGTGGCGCAGGACTTCGTCCAGTTCGCACTCGACTCTGGCGTGCTGCGCTTCGGCGAGTTCAAGACCAAGGCCGGCCGCCTGAGCCCCTACTTCTTCAATTCGGGCCTCTTCGACGACGGCGCCAAGATCGCTCGTCTCGCCGGATTCTATGCAGACCGGCTGATCGAAAGCGGTGTCGAGTTCGACATGATCTTCGGCCCCGCCTACAAGGGCATTCCGCTGGGCGCCACGGTGGCGGCCGAACTGGCCCGGCGCGGGCGCAACTACCCTTTTGCCTACAACCGCAAGGAAGCCAAGGCCCACGGCGAGGGCGGCAACCTGGTGGGGGCGCCGCTCAAGGGCCGCGTGCTCATCGTCGACGACGTGATGTCGGCCGGCACCGCGGTGCGCGAATCGATCGCGGCCATCGAAGCCGCCGGCGCCACACCGCACGCGGTATCGATTGCGCTCGACCGGCAGGAGAAAGCCACCGAAAACGGCGTGGACGTGGACCACAGCGCCGTGCAGTACGTGCGCAACCAGCTGGGCCTGCAGGTGGTGGCCATCGCCACGCTCGACGACCTGCTGAACTACCTGTCGGGCAACGCCGCCGCCGACCTGCTGGGTGCGCATCGCGAGCGCGTTCTCGCCTACCGCGCCCGCTACGGCGCCATTTGAGGCCACTCCCATGCCCGTGCGCAAGCTCGATCAGCCGGCCCGCCCTCTCGCCACGCCGGTGCTGCCGCTGCTGCTGCCGCTGATGGCGGCGCTGTTGCCCATGGCGGCGCCCGCGCAGCCCGCACCGGCGCCGGCCGCCATCTATTCGTGCACCGACGCCCGCGGCCGCACGCTCACGGCCGACCGGCCGATTGCCGAATGCATCGACCGCGAGCAGCGCGAACTGAGCCCGAGCGGCACCACGCGCCGAAAGATCGAGCCGACCTACACCGCACGCGAACTGGCTGAGCGCGAAGACCGGGCCCGCGAGGCGGCGTTGCAGGCCGCGCGCCTGATCGACGAGCGCCGGCGGGAGCGTGCATTGCTGGTGCGCTACCCCAACGTGACCGTGCACGAGCGGGAGCGCAAGGAGGCGCTGGTGCAGATCGATGCAGTGATCCAGGCCGCGCAGAAGCGCCTGGCCGAACTTGCCGAAGACCGCAAGAAGATCGATGAGGAGCTTGAGTTCTACAAGCACGACGTCAGCAAGGCGCCGGGCGCGGTGCGCCGCAAGCTCGAAGACAACACGCAGAGCGTGGCGGTGCAGAACCGCTTCATCGGCGAGCAGGAAGACGAGAAGAAGCGCGTGAACGCGCGCTTCGACGAAGAGCGCGCGCGCCTCAAGCAGATCTGGTCCCCCCAGAACGGCGGCGGCAAGTAGCTCGCCGCCGGAGGGCGCCGGTCAGGCCAGCTTGGCCTTGAGCAGTTCCGTCACCTGAGCGGGGTTCGCCTTGCCGCCGCTCGCCTTCATCACCTGGCCCACGAGGCCGTTCAAGGCCTTTTCCTTGCCGGCGCGATACTCGTCGACGTTCTTCTGGTTCTTGGCAATCACCTCGTCCAGGATCTTGTCGAGCGCGCCGGTGTCGTTCATCGGCTTCAGGTCCTTGGCTTCGATGATGGCGTCGACGTCGCTGCCGTCGCCCGTCCAGAGCGCATCGAACACCTGGCGCGCCGCGTTGTTGGGCAGCGTGCCGTCGGCAACACGTTGCACCAGCTGGGCCAACTGCTGCGCCGTGACGGGCGCGGCTTCGATGCCGATTTCCTGCGCGTTCAGGCGGCGCGCCATTTCGCCGGTGATCCAGTTGCTCGCGAGCTTGGGGGTTGCGCCGGCCTTCACCGCGTCGTCGAAGTAGCGTGCGAGCGCTGGGCTCTGCGTGAGCTGCGCCGCGTCGTATTCGGACATGCCGTGGTCGCGCACATAGCGCTCGGCCATGGCGCGCGGCAGCTCGGGCATGGTGGCGCGCACCCGCTCGATCCAGTCGGCCGCGATGACCAGCGGCGGCAGGTCCGGATCGGGGAAGTAGCGGTAGTCGGCCGAGTCTTCCTTGGCGCGCATTGCACGCGTCTCGCCGGTGTCGGGGTTGAACAGCACGGTGGCCTGTTCGATCTTGCGGCCGTCTTCGATCTCTTCGATCTGCCAGCGGATCTCGTAGTCGATGGCCTGCTGCATGAACTTGAAGCTGTTCAGGTTCTTGATCTCGCGCCGCGTACCGAGCTTTTCGCCGGGCCTGCGCACCGACACGTTGGCGTCGCAGCGGAAGCTGCCTTCCTGCATGTTGCCGTCGCAAATGCCGATCCACGTGACGATCTTGTGCAGCTCGCGCGCATAGGCCACGGCTTCGGCGGTGGAGCGCATGTCGGGCTCGGTCACGATTTCGAGCAGCGGCGTGCCGGCGCGGTTCAGGTCGATGCCGCTCTGGCCGATGAAGTCTTCGTGCAGCGACTTGCCCGCGTCTTCCTCGAGGTGGGCGCGCACCAGGCGCACCGTCTTCTTTTCTTCGCCCAGGAAGAACGACACCGAACCGCCTTGCACCACCGGAATCTCGAACTGGCTGATCTGGTAGCCCTTGGGGAGGTCGGGGTAGAAGTAGTTCTTGCGCGCGAACACGCTGCGCGGCGCAATGTGCGAACCGAGCGCCAGGCCCAGCTTGATGGCGCGTTCGACCGCGCCCTTGTTCATCACGGGCAGCGTGCCGGGCAGCGCCAGGTCCACCGCGCAGGCCTGTGTGTTGGGCTCGGCGCCAAAGGCGGTGGAGGCGCGGCTGAAGATCTTGCTCGCGGTCGACAGCTGAGCGTGCGTCTCGAAGCCGATGATGACTTCATAGCCGCGCACCAGCGGGCCGGTCGGGCGGCCTTGTTGTTGTGCTTCGAAGGTGTTCACGGTCTCGCTCATTTCAAAAGCCCTCCGGCGTGCGCGTGTGCCAGTCGGTGGCTTGCTGGAAGCGGTGGGCTGCGTTCAGCAGCTTCGCTTCGCCGAAGTAGTTGCCGATCAGCTGCAGGCCCACGGGCATCGGCTTGCCGATGCCCTGCTTCGAGCCTTGCATGCCGCTGTCATCGAAGCCTGCGGGCACGCTCATGCCGGGCAGGCCGGCCAGCGAGGCGGGCAGCGTGAAGATGTCCGCCAGGTAGTCGGCCACCGGGTCGTCGCCATGCTCGCCAATTTTCCAGGCGGTGGTCGGCGCGGCGGGGCCGGCAATCACGTCGCACTGCTTGAAGGCCTGCTGGAAGTCGTCGGCGATCATGCGGCGCACCTTTTGCGCCTGCAGGTAGTAGGCGTCGTAGTAGCCGTGCGAAAGCACGTAGGTGCCGATCATGATGCGGCGCTTCACTTCGTCGCCGAAGCCTTCGGCGCGGGTGCGCTCGTACATGTCGCCCAGGTCCTTGTACTGCTTGGCCCGGTGGCCGAACTTCACGCCGTCGAAGCGGCTAAGGTTGCTCGACGCCTCGGCCGCGGCCAGGATGTAGTACACCGGAATCGACAGTTCGGTGCGCGGCAGGCTCACTTCGACGCGCTTTGCGCCGAGCTTCTCGTACTGCGCCAGCGCCGCATCGACGGCGGCGCGAACGCCGGGCGCCACGCCTTCGCCGAAGAACTCCTTCGGCACGCCGATGCGCAGGCCCTCGAGCGAGTCGTTCAGCGAACGGCTGAAGTCTTCGGCGGGCCTGTCGAGCGAGGTGGAGTCGCGGTCCAGGTCGGGGCCGCAGAAGGCCGACAGCAGCAGCGCGCAGTCTTCGGCCGAGCGGGCCATGGGGCCGGCCTGGTCGAGGCTCGATGCGAACGCCACCATGCCGTAGCGCGAGGCGCGGCCGTACGTGGGCTTGATGCCGGTTATGCCGCAGAACGAGGCCGGCTGGCGGATCGAGCCGCCGGTGTCGGTGCCGGTGGCCGCGGGGGCCAGGCGTGCCGCCACGGCCGCCGCGCTGGCGCCGGACGAGCCGCCCGGAATGCGCTCGCGGTTCCAGGGGTTTTGCACCGGCACGGCCTTGTCGTGGCCCACGGCGGGCACGGCCACGTTCTCGTTGGCCGAGCCCATGGCGAATTCGTCGCAGCTCAGCTTGCCGAGCGTGACCGCGCCGGCTTCGGCCAGGCGGCGCACCACGGTCGCATCGAAGGGCGAGCGGTAGCCCGCGAGCATCTTCGAGCCGGCGGTGGTAGCGAAATCGGTGGTAACGAAGATGTCCTTGTGCGCAATCGGCACGCCGGCCAGTGCCGGGGCATTGCCGGCGGCAAGCTGCGCGTCGGCCGCGCGGGCCTGCGCCAGCGTGACTTCCTCGTTCACATCCACGAAGGTGCCGAGCGATTCGTGGGCCTTCATGCGGCCCAGGAAAACCTGGGAGGCCTCGACGGCGGACACCTTGCGGTCGGCCAATGCCTTGGCCAGGGCGACCACGCCCATCTGATGCAATTCGCCGCTCATTCGATCACCTTGGGCACGAGGAACAGGCCGGCTTCGACGGCCGGGGCGCTCTTCTGGTTAGCTTCGCGGTTGTTGGGCTCGCTCACCACGTCGTCGCGCAAACGCAGCGTGATGTCCTCGATGGCGGCCACCGGGTGGGCCAGCGGCTCGACGCCGGCGGTGTCGACCGAACGCATACGTTCGACTAAATCAAAAAAGCCGTTAATCTGGCTGAGCATGCGCTCGCTTTCGTCGGAAGCAAGCTGCAGCCGTGCCAGCGAGGCAATGCGTGCAATATCTGAAGCGGAAAGTGACATGGGTCGAACCGGTTGGAAAAACCGGAAGTAATCGCACGCCGGAGGGGGTGCTAACACGGGATTCAGAGGGGGATTCAGGTATTATCCCGCCTTTGCCGCAACCCCCGCGAACGCGCCGGCTTTTGCGCCAAAAACGATCAATTCACCCCGTCAAACGACCAAAAACAGAGCGACGACCTGCCGACGCGCAGGCGTGCTCCAGAGGATTCCGCACATGTTTGGAGCTTTCCGTCGGTACTTTTCCACCGACCTCGCGATCGACCTCGGCACCGCCAACACACTGATCTTTGCCCGCAACAAGGGCATCGTGCTGGACGAGCCGTCCGTGGTCGCCATCCGCCACGAAGGCGGTCCCCACGGCAAGAAGGTGATCCAGGCCGTCGGCCGGGAAGCCAAGGCCATGCTGGGCAAGGTGCCCGGCAACATCGAGGCGATCCGCCCGATGAAGGACGGCGTGATTGCCGACTTCGTGATCACCGAGCAGATGATCAAGCAGTTCATCAAGATGGTGCACCCGCGCACGCTGCTCACGCCGAGCCCGCGCATCATCATCTGCGTGCCCTGCGGCTCGACCCAGGTCGAGCGCCGCGCCATCAAGGACGCGGCCGAAGCGGCGGGCGCCACTTCCGTCTATCTCATCGAAGAACCCATGGCCGCGGCCATCGGCGCGGGCCTGCCGGTCAGCGAGGCTTCGGGCTCGATGGTGGTCGACATCGGCGGCGGCACCACCGAAGTGGGCGTCATCAGCCTGGGCGGCATGGTCTACAAGGGCTCCGTGCGCGTGGGCGGCGACCGCTTCGACGAAGCCATCATCAACTACATCCGCCGTAACTACGGCATGCTGATCGGCGAGCCGACGGCCGAGGTCATCAAGAAGAACATCGGTTCCGCCTTCCCCGGCTCCGAAGTGAAGGAAATGGAAGTCAAGGGCCGCAACCTTTCCGAAGGCGTGCCGCGCAGCTTCACCATCAGCAGCAACGAAGTGCTGGAAGCCCTGACCGACCCCCTGAACAACATCGTCTCGGCCGTGAAGAACGCGCTGGAGCAAACGCCGCCCGAGCTGGGCGCCGACATCGCAGAGCGCGGCATGATGCTGACCGGCGGCGGCGCACTGCTGCGCGACCTGGACCGCCTGCTGGCCGAGGAAACCGGCCTGCCGGTGCTGGTGGCCGAAGACCCGCTGACCTGCGTGGTGCGTGGCTGCGGCATTGCTCTCGAGCGCATGGACCGCTTGGGAAGCATCTTCACGAGCGAGTGAATGCGCCACTGCCATCATCGGCCGGCCCTGCTTGTGCAGGCCGGCCTTTTTGCCATCTGACGTTGCACAGCCAGGCCTGAACCATGCCCTTGGGCACGCTCGATCGCACAGCCCCGCCCCTGTTCAACCAGGGGCAGTCGGCCCTGAGCAAGTTGATTTTCTTCGGTGCGCTCTCGCTCTTCCTGATGGTGGCCGACGCGCGCTTTCATCTGGTTCAGCCGATCCGCGCGGCCGTCGGCGCGGTGCTCTATCCGGTGCAGTGGCTGGCGCTCAAGCCGGTGCAGTTCGTGGTGGGCGGCAGCCGCTACTTCGAAGACCTGCAAACCGCCCAGCGCAACGAAGAAGAAGCCCGCAAGGCGCTCATGCAGCAGGCCGAGCGTGCGAGCCAGGCCGACACGCTCGCGCAGGACAATGCGCGCCTTCGCGCCTTGCTCGAACTGCGCCAGACCACCCAGGCGCCGGGCCGCGCCGCCGAGGTGCTCTACGACGCCGCCGACCCGTACACGCGCAAGATCGTCATCGACCAGGGGCTCACGCACGGCGTGGCGGCCGGTTCGCCGGTGATCGACGCGGACGGCGTGCTCGGCCAGGTGACGCAGGTGCTGCCCTTCACAAGCGAGGTCACGCTGGTGATCGACCGCGATCTTTCCATTCCCGTGCAGAACACCCGAACCGGCGTGCGCAGCGTGGCCTTCGGTGACGCGTCGGCGCACGGCGCGGGGCTGGAGCTGCGCTTCATGGCCGCCAATGCCGACCTTCAGGAGGGCGACCTGCTCTCCACCAGCGGCGTCGACGGCGTCTATCCGCCCGGCCTGCCGGTCGCGAAGATCGAGCGCATCGAGCGCCGCGCCGATTCGGCCTTTGCGCGTATCTACTGCGTTCCGCTGGCGCGCGTGACGGCCGCGCGCTACGTGCTGGTGCTGGCGCCCACGGGAGCGCCCGCGGCACCGCCCGCGCCGGCCGCTCCCGCGCGCGGCAAGAAGCCCGAGCCCAAGCCGGCTGCCAAGGCGGACAAGGCCGACAAGAAAGCCGCGGAGCGCGCCCGATGATCAAACGCCCCGGCCAACAGCAGCTGCTGCTGCCCGTCAGCCCGCTCTTCATGTGGTCGAGCCTGGTGGTGGCGCTGCTCATCAACATGATTCCGATCGGCCGCGCTGCGTGGATGCCCGACCTGCTCGCGCTGGCCATCGTGTTCTGGGGCGTGCACCAGCCGATGCGCGTGGGCATTGGCGCGGCCTTCGTCTTCGGGCTGTGCATGGATGTGCACCAGGCGTCCATGCTGGGCCAGCATGCGCTGTCGTACACCACGCTGGGCTTCTTTGCGATCACCATCCACCGGCGCCTGCTCTGGTACCCGGTGGCTTCGCAGGCGCTGCAGGTGCTGCCGCTCTTTGCGCTCTCGCAGTTCATCGAGGTGGTGACGCGGATGATCGGCGGCGGCATTTTCCCGGGCTGGTGGGTGCTGGCCTCCCCGGTGGTCGAGGCCGCGCTGTGGCCGCTGGCAACGGCGCTGCTGCTGGCGCCCCAGCGCCGCACGCCGGAACCCGACGAGAACCGTCCCCTCTAAGCCTGGCAGTCCACCTTCCTATGCATTTGCCAACGCACTTGCACGCGCCTAAGCTCACCCCGCCATGACCGAAATCCGCAACGTTGCCGCCGACCTCGCGCGCTTCAAGCGCCGCGTGATCGTGATCGGCATGGTGGTGCTCTTCGCCTTCGGGCTGCTGGGCGCGCGGCTGTTCTACCTGCAGGTGGTGCGGCACGACGACCTGGCCGAGCAGGCCGAGAGCAACCGCACGGCCATCGTGCCGGTGGTGCCCAACCGCGGACTCATCCTCGACCGCAACGGCATCGTGCTGGCCTCGAACTACTCGGCCTACACGCTGGAGATCACGCCTTCCAAGGTGGGCGACGTCGAAGAGACCATCGACGCCCTGACGCAGGTGCTCGAGGTTTCGCCGCGCGACCGCCGCCGCTTCAAGCGCCTGCGGGAGGATTCGCGCAGCTTCGACTCCATTCCGATCCGCACCCGCCTGAGCGACGAGGAGGTGGCCCGTTTCGCGGCGCAGCGCTACCGCTTCCCGGGCGTGGAAATCAAGGCGCGGCTGTTCCGCAACTATCCGCATGGCGAGGTCGCCTCGCACGTGCTCGGCTACATCGGCCGCATCAACCAGCGCGAGAAGACCGCGATGGAAGACTGGGCCGAGGAAGACCAGGCCAACTACAAGGGCACCGACTACATCGGCAAGCTCGGCATCGAGCAGAGCTACGAGAAAACGCTGCACGGCCAGACCGGCGTCGAGCAGATGGAAACCTCGGCCGGCGGCCGCGCGGTGCGCCGGCTTGCCAGCCATCCGGCCACCCCGGGCAATACCGTGATGCTGTCGCTCGACATCAAGCTGCAGAAGCTGGTCGAAGACATGTTCGGCGACCGCCGCGGCGCGCTGGTGGCCATCGACCCCAAGACCGGCGAGGTGCTGGCCTTCGTGAGCAAGCCGACCTTCGACCCCAACCTTTTCGTCGAAGGCATCGACACCGAAAGCTGGAAAGAGCTCAGCGAATCGCTCGACAAGCCGCTGCTCAACCGGGCCCTGCGCGGCACCTACCCGCCCGGCTCGACCTACAAGCCCTTCATGGCACTGGCCGCACTGCAAACGGGCAAGCGCGGCGCCAGCGTGGTGGTGAACGACCCGGGGTACTTCAACTTCGGCGGCCACCGCTTCGGCAGCCCTGAAGGCAACCTGGGCGGCGTCGACATGCGGCGTTCCATTCAGGTGTCGAGCAACATTTATTACTACTCGCTGGCCAACGAGATGGGCGTGGACCTGATCCACGACTTCATGAAGCCGCTGGGCTTCGGGCAGCTCACAGGCATCGACCTGGGCGGCGAGGTGCGCGGCGTGCTGCCCAGCACCGAGTGGAAGCGCAACGCCTACAAGCGGCCCGAGCAGAAGAAGTGGTACGCGGGCGAAACCATCTCGCTGGGCATCGGCCAGGGCTACAACACCTTCACCATGCTGCAGCTCGCGCAGGCCACGGCGATCGTGGCCGATGGCGGACTGAAGCGCAAACCGCATCTGGTGCTGGCCACGCGAAACACGGTCAGCGGCGAGGTGGCTCCGCTGCCGCAGCCGCCGGCCGAGAACCTGGGCTACACCGCCGCCAACGTCGCGGTGATTCGCGAAGGCCTGACCAGCGTGGTGACCAGCGGCACCGCGCGCAGCGTGTTTGCCGGCGCGGGCTACCAGGCGGCCGGCAAGACGGGCACGGCGCAGGCGGTGACGCAGGCGCAGAACACCAAGTACAACGCCCGCGCGCTCGAAGAGCACCAGCGCGATCACGCACTGTTCATGGCGTTTGCGCCCGTCAACAACCCGAAGATCGCCCTGGCGGTGATCGTCGAGAACGCCGGCTGGGGTGCCGGCGCCGCGGCACCCATCGCGCGCCGCGTGTTCGACTACGTGTTGATGGACCAGTACCCGAGCGAGGCCGACCTGGCCGCCGTCAGGATCGGCAAGGCCGGTGCGCCGATCGGCAAGCCGCGCGTGGCGAGCGAAGTGGCTTGGCCGGTGGCCGGCACCGCTGCGGCCGCGCCCTGATTGTCTTGCACCCTCTCCCTCTGGGAGAGGGTCGGGGTGAGGGCAAGCGGCCTCGGAGCCCGCGAGATGTTGTGAGGCCGACAGCCCTCACCCTAGCCCTCTCCCAGGGGGAGAGGGGACAACACCTTAAGCCCCAGCCACCGTGCCGCTGACTTCACCCAAGCCGATGCGCACCGCGCCCTCCCGCTCGCAGTAGCCGCGCATGACCAGCGTGTCGCCGTCTTCCAGGAAAGTGCGCTTTTCCCCGTTGGGCAACGTGATCGGCTGCTTGCCGCCCAGCGTGAGTTCGATCAACGAGCCGGCCTCGTCGGGCCTGGGGCCCGAGAGCGTGCCGGAGCCCAGCAGGTCGCCCGGCTGCAGGTTGCAGCCGTTCACCGTGTGGTGCGCGACGAGCTGCGCGGCCGTCCAGTAGGCGGCTTCGGTGGTGTTGCCGCGCGTGAGCCGCGTGGGCGCTTCGCCCGCGGCGCGCATCTTCGCGGTCTGCAGCAGCACTTCGAGCGTGATGTCCAGCGCGCCGCTTTCTCGGTTAGAGGGCGCATCGAGGTAAGCCAGCGGTTGCGGGTCTCCCGCGGGCCGCTCGAACCTGGCGCGGAACGGCGCCAGCGCCTCCATCGTCACGATCCATGGCGACAGCGTGCTCGCGAAGTTCTTCGAGAGAAAAGGGCCGAGCGGCTGGTATTCCCAGGCCTGCAGGTCGCGCGCCGACCAGTCGTTGAGCAGCGTCACGCCGAACAGATGCTCTTCGGCCTTGCCGATGGCAACCGGCTCGCCGAGCGCATTGCCGCGGCCGATGAAGAAGCCCAGTTCCAGCTCGTAGTCGAGCCGCTTCGAAGGGCCGAAACTCGGCTCGGCCGCATCCGGTGCCTTGGTCTGCCCTTGCGGGCGCTTGAAGACCTGGCCGCTCACGCCGATCGACGACGCGCGGCCGTGATAGCCGATGGGCACCCACTTGTAGTTGGGCATCAGCGGCTGGTCGGGACGGAACAGCTTGCCGATGGTGGTGGCGTGGTGAATGCCGGTGTAGAAGTCGGTGTAGTCGCCGATGCGGCAGGGCACGGTGAGCTCGGACCTGGCCTGCGGCAGCAGCGCCTTCGACCATGCGGCCTCTTTGCCGCTGCCTTCCGCAAGGCCCGCCGAGATGGCCGCGCGAAGTGCCTGGCGGTCTTTCACGCTGGCGTTCATCAGCGCGTTCATGTCGTCGGTATCGACCAGGCCTGCCGTCTTCAGGTCGAGCACCTGGTCGCCGATGGCCACCCCGATGCGAAAAGCGTCGCTGCTGCCCGCCGCGCGAAAGCGGCCGAAGGGCAGGTTCTGGATCGGAAAGTCGCAGCCGGCTTCATTGGCCGAGGCAACCCAGCTGCGCAGCTTCGGGTCATGGGTGGCGTTGAGTGCGGTCATGGAATGTCTTTCTTTGGATGTGGCGTCTGCTCGTCGGCCGTCACGGCTTGAACTGGTCCTTGAGCCCGGCCCAGCAATCGGCGTAGTCGGTATCGAGCGCGGGGCTCTGCAGCGCGAAGTTCGTCGGAATGAAGCGGTACCGGCTCTCGAACATGAAGGCCAGCGTGTTGTCGAGCTTGTGCGGTTTCAGGTCGGTGCGCGTGGCCTTGTCGAAGGCTTCCTCGTCGGGTCCGTGCGGCACCATGCAGTTGTGCAGGCTTGCGCCGCCGGGCTTGAAACCGCCCGGCTTGGCGTCGTATTCGCCGAGCACCAGGCCCATGAACTCGCTCATGAGGTTGCGGTGGAACCATGGCGGACGGAAGGTGTTTTCCATCACCATCCAGCGCGGCGGGAAGATCACGAAGTCGCAGTTCGCGGTGCCCGGCGTGTCGCTGGGCGAGGTCAGCACAGTGAAGATCGACGGATCGGGATGGTCGAAGCTGATGGAGCCGATCACCATGAAGTTGGCCGTGTCGTACTTCACCGGCGCCAGGTTGCCGTGCCATGCGACCACGTTGAACGGCGACTGCCTGGTGGGCGCCTTCCAGAAGCGGCCGCCGAATTTCTTTACCAGCTCGTAGGCTCCGCCGTCTTCTTCGAAGGCCGCCACGGGCGCCTGGAAATCACGCGCATTGGCCAGGCCGTTCGAGCCGATAGGGCCGAGTTCGGGCAGGCGGAAATGCGCACCGTAGTTCTCGCAGACATAGCCGCGCGAGATTCCATCGGGCAATGCCACCTTGAACACCATGCCGCGCGGCAGCACCGCAATCTCGCCAGGCTTCACGTCGAGCACGCCCAGCTCGGTCGTGATCACGAGGCGGCCCTGCTGCGGCACCAGCAACATCTCGCCGTCTGCATTGACGAAGGCGCGCTTCTCCATCGAGCGGCCCGCAAGGTACATGAGCGAGCCGATGCCGACCTGCGACTCGGCGTCGCCGTTGGCCGCAATGGTGTGCATGCCGTCGATGAAGTCCACGTCGGCCGCGCCGTCGAGCGGCATTGGATGCCAGCGCAGCGGCTCGGGCGGCAGTGCAATCTCGCGGTCGGCGCCCGTGGTCCATTGCGCCTGCGCATAGGGCTGGTAGCGGCCCGACACGACCGAAGGCTGGCGGCGGTAGAGCCAGGTGCGGCGGTTTTCATGGCGCGGCGCGGTGAAGGCGGTGCCTGAAAGCAGCTCGGTGTAAAGGTCGAAGGGCGCGCGCTGCGGGTTGTTGCGGCCCTGGGGCAGGGCGCCGGCCACGGCTTCGGAGGCGTACTCGTTGCCAAAGCCGCTCTGGTAGGGCCGCTCGGCATCGGGCTTGTTGTTGGCGGATGGATTCGTCATGGTTCTCTCTTCCGGAAATCGCGATGAAGTTGGCACGTGTGTTCAGCTGCTGCTGCGCGCGGCCTCGAAAGCCTCGCGCAGCACGGCCAGCGAGCCGACGTGGTTCGCCAGCACGAGCACGAGCCGCGCGTTGAAGGCATGGCTCTCCTCAGTGGAAAGCCCCTGGTGGGCCTCGATCAGCGCCTCGTAGAAATCGTCGGGCGCCTCGAGGTTCGGCGTGGTGATCAGATGTGGTTGCATGGTGCTGCTCATCCCTTTGCCAATGCACGGTCGATCGCCGCGCGGATGTTCGCCGCCGTGGGCTGCCGCCAGCGCGCACACACATGCTGGTCGGGCCGCAGCAGGTAGACGGTGCCGGGTAGCGCGTCGTAGCGTTGCGTCGCGAGTTCGCCTTCGCTTGTAGCGGCTTTCACGCGCACCACGTGCAGCGGAAAGTCGCATGCCATCAGCGCCTGCAGGCTGCGCTCGGCCGCTTCGCCCTGGCCGAAAACCAGCGCCGTGAACTGCGCCAGATGGCATTCGCGCAGCAGCCAGCCGCTGCTGCCGTCGGCCCGCACGACCGGTGCATCGGCTGCCGCTGCGCCGGGCACCATCGCGCCTTGGAAGGTGTCGGTGTCGGGCGTGTTGAGCGGCGAGTCGCGCAGCACCGCCGGCACCGAGAGCCGACCGCTGTTGACCAGCGTGCGCGCGAAGGCGTGGCGCTTGGTGAGCTCCAGCACCGCGTCGCGGAACAGGCGGCTCACTTCGCTCTTGGGCGTGATGAAGTCGGTTGCGCGCGTGGAGTTGCGGATGTTCTCGTCGGCCGCGAATTCGCGTTCGCTCGCGTAGCTGTCGAGCAGCGCATCGGGTGCCTCGCCTCGGAGCACGGCCGCGAGCTTCCACGCGAGGTTGTCCGCGTCCTGCACGCCCGAGTTGGCGCCGCGCGCGCCGAAGGGCGACACGCCGTGCGCCGAGTCGCCCGCAAACAGCACACGGCCATGGCGAAAGCGCTCCATGCGCTGGCATGCAAAGGTGTAGACGCTGGCCCACCCAATGGTGAATTGAACGCCTTCGAAACCGATGCTGTCGAGCAGCGCGCGCACGCGGGGCGTGATGTTCTCGGGCTTGCGCTCCTCCACCGGATCGGCATCCCAGCCGAGCTGGAAGTCGACGCGCCACATGCCGTCGGCCTGCTTGTGCAGCAGCACGCTCTGGCCCGGGTGGAACGACGGGTCGAACCAGAAGCGCCGCTCCGTCGGCAGTTGCGCATCCATCGTGATGTCCGCAATCAGGAAGCGGTCGCGAAAGGTGCGGCCCTTGGCTTCGAGGCCCAGCATCTGGCGCAGGTTGGAGCGCGAGCCGTCGCAGGCGGCAACGTAGCCCGCTTGCAGCCGGTAGTCGCCCTCGGGCGTTTCCACGGTGAGAACGGCGCTGTCGTCGTTCTGCTCGATGCCTGTGACCTTGTTGTTCCAGCGCAGGTCGATCAGCGGCAGCGCCGCGGCGCGTTCGACGAGGTAGCCTTCGACGTAGTACTGCTGCAGGTTGATGAAGGCCGGGCGCTCGTGGCCGGGTTCGGGCAGCAGGTCGAAGCTGTAGACCTGCTCGTCGTGGAAGAACACCCGGCCCACGTGCCACGACACGCCCTTGTCGACCATGCGGTCGCCGCAGCCGAGGCGGTCGAACACCTCGAGCGTGCGCTTGGCAAAGCAGATCGCGCGCGAGCCGCTGGAAAGGGTGTTGTCGTTGTCGAGCAGCACCACGGGAATCCCGCGCAGCGCCAGGTCGATGGCCAGCGTGAGGCCGACCGGGCCGGCGCCGACGACGACCACCGGGTGGCGGGCGGGCGTGGGCGCGTCCTGGTCGGCGTGGCGCTTGTAGTCGAAGCGCAGGCTTTGATAGTCGATCACGTTTGTCTCCGTGTCTTTTGTCTTGCTCCTTCCCCCGCTGGGGGAAGGCTGGGATGGGGGCTCGGCAGCGCTCGAAACTGGCGCTCTGCCTGCCCCCACCCCAACCCTCCCCCAGCGGGGGAGGGAGCAATGCGGGGTCAGCCTTCCAGCGCCTTCCACATCTCGATGTCCCGCTCCGCCGTCCACACGCGCGGATCGGCATGGCCCGAGGCTTCGTCGTACGCGCGGCTCACGTCGAACGGCATGCAGTGGTCGAAGATCACCCACTGGCTGTACTTGGGCTTGAGCTTGGCGTAGGTGTCCTTGTAGACCGTGTTCAGGTCGCGTCCGGCCTTCACGCCCTCTTGCACGCTCGCATACACGTCGGAGATGAAGTTGCGCGTGCCGGTCAGGCCCTCGGCCACCTCGGCCGGCGTGGTGAGCGCGGCACCGCGGCCCGGCACCAGCGCGGCGGGCTTCAGTGCGGCAATGTTGTCGAGCGTTTGCGGCCAGTCTTGGAAGTAGGCGTCGCCCGCATACGGCGTGGCGCCAAATTCGACCAGGTCGCCCGACAGCAGCGTGCGCTCCTCGGGCAGCCACACGACCGTGTCGCCCTTGGTGTGGCCGCGGCCCAGCTGGATCAGCTGCACTTCGAGCTTGCCGAGCCACAGCGTCATCTTGCCGGTGAAGGTCATGGTGGGCCACGTCAGGCCCGGGGGCACCGTTTCCACGTTCTGGAACAGGCGCGGAAAGCGGCCGATCTCGCTGGCCTTGTCGGCCTCGCCGCGCTCCACGATCAGGTCGCGCGTGTCCTGGCTGGCCAGGATGTGCTCGGCCCCGTAGCCGGCCGCGCCCAGCACGCGCACCGCGTGATAGTGCGTCAGCACCACGTACTTGATGGGCTTGTCGGTCACCTCGCGGATGCGGCGCACCACGTCGGCCGCCATGGCGGGCGTGGCCTGGGTGTCGGCCACCAGCACGCAGTCGTCGCCAATGACGATGCCGGTGTTGGGATCGCCCTCGGCCGTGTAGGCCCAGGCGTGCTCCGAGATCTGGCTGAAGGTGATCTTCTTTTCTTCCATGTCGGCCTGGCTGGCGAACTTCTTGGCTTGGCTCATCGTGTGTCTCCGTCGGATGGATCGAAATTTGATTCGTCTAAAGCAAACGAATTTGCGGTTAACGAATTTCTGAAGTGTAAGCCCGAGATCAGTTAATGTCTAATCCCTTCTTCATGAACGAACAATCAGACGCCAAGGCGGCCATGGCAGCCAACGAGACCGAGCGCGCCGCCCAGCGCGGCATCCAGAGCATCGAAGTGGGCGGCCAGCTGCTGCGCGCGCTGGTGCACCACGGCCGGCCGATGGCCCTGAAAGACCTGGCGCGGGAAGCCGACATGACGGCCGCCAAGGCACACCCGTACATGGTGAGCTTCGGGCGGCTGGGCCTGATCGAGCAGGACCGCGCCAGCGGCCACTATCTGCTCGGCCCGCTGGCCTTGCAACTGGGGCTCATCAGCCTGCAGCAGGCCGACCCGGTGCACATTGCGACGCCGCTCATCGCCGGGCTGGCGCAGCGCATCGGCCATACGGTGGCGCTGGCGGTGTGGGGCGCACGCGGCGCAACCATCGTGCGCACCGCCGAATCGCCCTCGCCGGTGCATGTGAACATGCGCCACGGCACGGTGTTCTCGCTCACCAACACGGCTTCCGGCCGCGTGTTCGCCGCCTACCTGGAGGCCGAAGCAGTCAAGCAACTGCTCGACGCCGAACGCCAGCGGCAAAAGCAACGCAAGGCGGGCGAGCAGCCGCCGCCGGCCGGCATGCCGCCGCAGCCGCCCCTGCCGTCGTGGAGCGAATTCGAGCGCCAGCTGCAGGAAGTGCGCGTGCACGGCATCAGCCGCTCGGAAGGCGAGGTGATCGAAGGCGTGAGCGCCATGGCGGCGCCGGTGTTCGACCACACGGGTGCCATCGTGCTGTCGGTCACGGCCATCGGCCCGGCCGCCATCTTCGACACCGCCTGGGACGGCGAAATCGCACGCGCGCTCAAGGCCTGCGCGGGCACGGTCTCCGAGCGGCTGGGCGCAACGTCGGCCGGAAGAAACGCTTCCGCACACCTGGATCCATGAGCCTGGACATCACCGCTTCGTCTTCCACTCCCCCGATCGAATCCGCCATTGCCCTGCTGAGCGCCGCCCGGCGCATCGTCGTGTTTTCGGGCGCCGGGCTTTCAAAGGCCTCCGGCATTCCGACCTACCGCGACAGCGACGGACTCTGGATGAACCAGAACGCGCTGCAGTACTCGCATGCCGAAGACCTGCAGCGCGACCCGGCGGGATTCACGCGCTTCTGGTCGCGGCGGCTGTCCGCGGTGGAGGACGCGCAGCCGAACCCCGGGCATACGGCGCTTGCGCTGCTGCAGCGGCTGCGGCCTGCCACGCGCCTCATCACGCAGAACGTCGACGGGCTGCTGACGCTGGCCGGCGGGCTGGACGTGCTCGAACTGCACGGCTCGCTGCGGCGCTGGCGCTGCGACCACTGCGGCAACCGCCAGGGCCCGTGGCCCTTTCACCGCTGCATGCGCTGCGCCTCGCGCGCCCGGCCGGACGTCGTCATGTTCGGCGAAATGCTGAACCAGGGCGTGCTGCTCGATGCGCAGGCGGCCGCGCAGGAGTCGGACGTGTTCATGGTGGTCGGCAGCACGGCCGTCGTGTATCCGGCCGCCGAGCTGCCGCAGATGGCGGCGTCGCACGGCAGCCGGCTGATCACGCTCAACATGGAGCCGTTGCCGCATCTGGACGATGCGGCGGCAGTGGTCTTGCGCGGGGAATCCGAGGTTTTGCTGCCGCAGTTGCTGGCGGGGCTCGGCGGCTCGCCGGCCTAGGGTCGATCAGCTCTTCTTGCCGCCGAGCAGCACCAGCGCGCCGCCCACAACAATCGCGGCGACGCTCGCCCAGGCCGGGAAGTTGACCTGCTGCTTCTCCTTCACCGAAAACTCCAGTGGGCCGAGCTTGGCCTGGTGCGTTTCCTTGGTAAAGCTGAAGCCGCCGAGCCCGAGGCCCGCGATACCCGCCACGATGAGCAGGATGCCGGCGATGCGTGTTGCGTTCATGGTGAGTTCTCCTCGGGTTATTGGTAGGGTGGCGTCGAGCCGAAGCAGAGCTTACTGCCGCGGCTGCTGGTCGACCCACTGCACGATGTCGGCCACCGCGGCATCGGTGGCCGCGGCCAGCGCCTTCACGCCGCCGGGCGCGTCGGCGCTCGGTGCCGGCCGGCGCACGGTGAAGGTGCGCTGGCCGAGCACGCGGTCGCCGCCCGTGGTGCCGCGGATCAGCGTGGCGCGCAGGCGGACCAGGCCGACGCTGCTGCCCGCCGATTCGAAGTAGTGGCTGAACTCGTCGAGCGAAATGCGCAGCGTATCGGGCACGCGGCCCTCGGTGCGCGCGATGGTTGCACTTTCTTCAGGGCCGAGTACCGTGCGCCGTTCGGACAGCGCATCGCGCAGCCGCTGGCGCAGCAGCTGTGCCGGCGGCAGGCTCCAGCGCGACTGGCCGTAGGGGCGCAGCTCGTTGGCATCGGCATAGCCGAGCCGGTAAAGAATTTGCGTGCCGTCGAGCCGCGCGTTGCTCTCGATTTCCGCCAGCGCGAGCGTGGGCAGCGCGGTGGCCGGTGGATTGGCTGCCGCGGCCGACGCGGCAATGCCGGGCCCGAAGTCGTACAGCGTGGCGCGCGCTGGCTTGTCGGGCAGGGCGCCGCAGCCGGCAAGCAGCAGCGCAAGGCCAAGTGTCAGGCCGGAACCGAGGCCGGAACCCAAGCTGAAACCAAGGGATGGACGGGAGTGCATGGCGTTCTTGTTCATGGTCGTCACTTCAGGGGCGTCCCAGCGAGTTGGTGGCAGGCGGCGCGGAGAAGCCCGGTTCGCCCGGCCCCGCCGCAGTGCCGCCGTTGCCGAACAGCAGCGATTGCGGGTTGTCGTTGATGCCGTCGGCCGCGCGGCCGAGCCGGCGCACCGCGCGCGAGGTGTCGTCGGCCACCCGGTTCACGCGTGGCAGCGTGGCCGAGTTGAACGAATCGACCGCCTGCGCCAGTGCCTTGGTGCCGTCGCCCAGGCGTTCGATCGGGCCTTCGGGCGCGTTGAGGCGGCTCACCGTGGTGTTGAAGTTGTTGGCCACGCGCGAGACATCGCCGGCCGCCGTCTTTACCGACGACAGCGTGCCGGGCAGCGCCGCGAGCGTCGGGTTCAGGCCCGTCTTCACCGTGTTGTCCAGCTGCTTCAGCAACGTGTTGGCGCTGGACGATGCCGCCGCAATGTTCTCCAGCGCATCGGCCACCCGCTTCTGGTTGCCGTCGCCGAGCAGTTGGTTGGCGCGCTTCGTCGCTTCGTCGATCTGGTTGATGATGGCTTCGCCGCGGTCCTGCAGCTGCGCAAGCATCGAGGGCTTGAGCGGAATGCGCGGCGGGTCGTCGTTGTCGGGCGCAAGCACCACGTTCGATTCGCCCTTGTCATCCAGCGCGATGAAGGCCAGGCCGGTCACGCCCTGGTAGCTCAGCGTGGCAAAGCTCGACGTGGTGAGCGGCACGCGCTGGTCGACCGTGATGCGCACGCGCACGTTGCCCTTGGTCTTGGGGTCGAAGTCGATCGAGGTCACCTTGCCGACCGCGATGCCCCTGTAGCGCACCATGGCCTGCGGCTGCAGGCCGCTGACCGGGTCGCGCGTGGAGAGCTCGTAGATGTTGCGCACGGTGTTGTCGCGCGTGAACCAGACCACCAGCCCCACGAGCACGGCAATGAGGCCGAGCACGAAGGCGCCGGCGGCGAGGGCATGGGCTTTGTTTTCCATGTGTGGCTACCTTTCAGTGGGCCGCGCCGGCAGTTGGCGGCGCGGCGTTGGAGGGTTTGTCATGCAGGGCCTCCAAGGCGCGTTGGCCGCGCCCTCCCAGAAAATATTCATGAATGAACGGATGCGGATACGCGATGACTTCGCGCGCCGAGCCGCTGACGATGACCTTATGGTCGGCAAGCACCGCAATGCGGGTACTCAGGTCGAACAGGGTGTCCAGGTCGTGCGTGACCATGACCACCGTCAGGCCCAGTTCGCGGTGCAGGCCGCGCAGCAGGTCGCAAAAACTGTCGGAGGCTTCGGGGTCGAGTCCGGCCGTGGGCTCGTCGAGCAGCAGCAGCGGCGGGTCCATGATGAGCGCGCGCGCCAGCGCCACGCGCTTGATCATGCCGCCCGACAAGTCGGCCGGACTCATGTTGGCGTGCCGCGGCTGCAAGCCCACCATCTGCAGCTTGACCAGGGCCGCGTTGCGAATCAACTCGTCGGGCAGCAGCTTGAGCTCGCGCAGCGGAAAGGCAATGTTCTCGAGCACGCTGAAGGCCGAGAACAGCGCGCCGTGCTGGAACAGCATGCCCACGTTGGCCGCGCCCTGGGCGCTGAGCTCGCCGGGCGCCTGGCCCAGCACCTCGACCGTGCCCTTCGACGGCTTTTCGAGCCCGAGGATCTGCCGCAGCAGCACCGTCTTGCCGGTGCCCGATCCGCCAACCAGCGACAGCACTTCGCCGCGCCCGATGTGCAGGTCGAGGTCGCGATGAACCACGTGCTCACCCTCGGCATTCTTGAATACCGTCCAGAGCTTGCTGATGTCGACCACGTTGCTTGAATCGCTCATGCCCTGAACCCGATTCCCTTGAACAGCACCGCGAACAGCGCGTCGACCAAAATCACCGCGGTGATCGAGGTCACCACCGACGAGGTCGTGCCGCGCCCCAGGCTCTCGGTGTTGGGTTTCACCTTCATGCCGAAGTAGCAGCCGATCAGCGCAATCAAGATGCCGAACACCGCCGACTTCGCCAGCGCGAGCCAGAGGTTGGCAATCGGCACCGCACGCGGCAGCGCCGAAAGAAAATAGGCGGGCGAAATATCGAGCGCCGCATCGGCCGCGAGCATGCCGCCCGCAAGCGCCGCCATCGACGTCCAGAGGCTGATCAGCGGCATCGCAATGGCCAGGGCCAGCACGCGCGGCATCACCAGCCTGAAGCCGTGCGGAATGCCCATCACGCGCATGGCGTCGAGTTCTTCGGTCACGCGCATTACGCCGATCTGCGCCGTGATCGCGGAACCTGAGCGCCCCGCGATCAGCACCGCGGCAAGCACCGGCCCGAGTTCGCGGATCAGCGACAGCCCGAGGATGTTGACCACGAAAGCCTCGGCCCCGTACTGGCGAAGCTGCTGCGAGATCAGGTAGGCCAGCACCACACCGATCAAGAGGCCCACCAGCGCCGTGATGTGCAGCGCCGTAGCGCCGAACTGGTAGAGATGGCCCGAGAAATCGCGCCAGGGCGCGCGGTGCGGCGCGCGCAGGAGCGTGCCCACGTCGAGTGCGAGCTGGCCGACCAGCCCTACGAAATCGCGCATCACCTCCAGCGCGCGCGCGCCGGTGTGCGAGAAATGGCGCACCCGCTCGGCCAGCGTGGGCGGCGGCTCCTCGGGCGTTCCGACCGTGTACTGGGCCACCTGGTCGAGCACCGCCTTGTGCTGCGGCGACATCTCGAGCGTGGCCGGCCAGTCGTGGCGCCAGTGTTCCCACAGCAGCTGCGCGCCGATGTGGTCGAGCTGCTCGATGGGGCGCAGGTCCCAGGCGCGGTCGTCCGCGGGCGGTGCGCCCGCGAGGTCCTTTTCAAGGGACTGCCACGCGGTGCGCGACGACATGGCCAGCGTGGTCCAGCGGCCGTGCGCCACGGTCCAGCTGCGGCCGTCCTGCTCGCGCTGCTCGACGCGCGGCAACACGCTGTCGGCGGCGGATGCGTCGTCGGCAGGCGAAGTTGCTATGGGCATGGTGCGGCGGGGCAGGGCGAAGTAAGAAAAAAGAAGCGGTCGGAAAGGGCGCATCGTAACCGGATGAATCGGCTTTTCCCGTACGCCGCGCCGGTGCTTTGCGTAGGGCGGAACGCCGTCCGAATAGCCACGCGCGCCCTTTTTCCGGTCAGTTCCAAGCCCGCGCCAACGCGTTCCACGCGCTCGCGATCACGGGCTCGTTGCGCCGGGCCGCCAGCGAGACAAAGCGCAGCGCGCAGTCCAGCTGCACGCGGTCGGCCATCACCAGGCCGTGCGACTGGCTCTCGCGGATGGCAATGGAGTCGCGCAAGAGGCTCAGCCCCACGCCCGACTTCAGCAGGTCGAGCATCGAGGCTTCCTGGTCCACCAGCGCCGCGCGTCGCGGCGAAAGCCCGAGCGGGCCAAACACTTTATTGAGCAGCCTGTGGTGCGCGGATTCCGGCGGCGTGGCGAGCCACGGCAACGCGGCCAGCGCCTTCCAGTCGCGGCCCAGCACCTGCGGACCCCAGCCCGCGGGTGCGACCACGCGGTAGGTAAAGCGCGTGAGCGTGCGCGCCGCGAGCGGAGCCGCCGCGGCGGCATCGGCATCGTCGTCGGTGTCGAGGTGAAAACCCACGTCGAGCTCGCCGCGCAGCACCTGGGCCAGCACCGTGCCGCTCATGCCGTGGCGCAACTCGGTTTCGATCTGCGGCGCGGATTCGACGAGCTCGCGCAGGAACACGCCAAGCCGGGTGAACTCCGGGTCGAGGATGGTGCCGATGCGCAGCGCCCCGCGCACCGTGCCCTGCAGGTTGCGCGCGGCCTGCTGCAGGTCGCCCACTGCCGCGAGCACGCGCTCGGCTTGCGGCAGCAATGCGGCCCCGTCGGCAGTGAGCGCGAGCCCGTGCGGCGTGCGCGTGAAGAGCTGGAGCCCGGTCTCTTCGGCCAGGCGCTTCAGTTGCAGGCTGACCGCGGGCTGTGTCAGGTGCAGCCGCTCGGCCGCGCGCGACACGCTGCCCTCGCGCGCCGCAAGCACAAAGGCACGCAAGATCTGGAGGTCCAAGGCGGCGGCAGTCATATAAGAGCGATTTATAAGCCAACAATGCCGAAATCATTGGCTTTTTGCCGGCAGCTTGGGCGAAACTTGCTCAGCAGGCCCGCACAGGCCCATGAGCATCAAAAATATCGTTCCCCGGAGACAAGCAGGCGCCATGAGCGACAACACATTCGACTACATCGTCATCGGCGGCGGCACGGCCGGCGCGCTGATGTGCAACCGGCTGACCCGCAAATCGCAACAGCGCACGCTGCTGATCGAGGCCGGCCGCAAGGACGACTACCACTGGATCCACATTCCGGTGGGCTACCTGTACTGCATCGGCAACCCCCGCACCGACTGGCTCTACAGCACCGAGCCCGACGCGGGCCTCAACGGGCGCACGCTGCGCTACCCGCGCGGAAAGACGCTGGGCGGCTGCTCGAGCATCAACGGCATGATCTACATGCGCGGCCAGTCGCGCGACTACGACCAGTGGGCGCAGCTCACGGGCGACGACGGCTGGAAGTGGCAGAACGTGCTGCCCGACTTCAAGAAGCATGAGGACTACTACCTCGGCGCCGACGAGCTGCATGGCGCCGGCGGCGAATGGCGCGTGGAGAAACAGCGCCTGCGCTGGGACATCCTCGACGCGTTCGCTGAAGCCGCCGTGCAGGCCGGCGTGCCGCACAGCACCGATTTCAACCGCGGCAGCAACGAAGGCGTCGGCTATTTCCAGGTCAACCAGAAGAACGGCTGGCGCTGGAACACCGCCAAGGCGTTCTTGCGGCCGGTCTGCTATGGCCGGCCCAACTTCGAGATGTGGGTCAATGCGCACGTCACCAAGCTGATCATCGAGACTCAGCCCGACGGTAGCCAGCGCTGCACCGGCGTGCAGGTGTGGGACGGGCACGAGATGATCACCGCCCATGCCACGCGCGAAGTGGTGCTGTGCGCCGGCAGCATCGGCTCGCCGCAGATCCTGCAGCTCTCGGGCATCGGCCCGGCCGATTTGCTGCGCCAGCACGGCATCGATGTGGTGGTCGATGCGCCGGGCGTCGGCGCCAACCTGCAAGACCATTTGCAGATTCGCGCGGTCTACAAGATCAACGGCGCGCCCACGCTCAACGTGCTGGCGTCGTCGATGTACGGCAAGGCAAAAATCGGCCTCGAATACCTGATGAAGCGCAGCGGCCCGATGAGCATGGCACCGTCGCAGCTGGGCGCCTTCACGCGCAGTTCGCCCGAGCATGGGTGGCCCAATCTCGAATACCACGTGCAGCCGTTGTCGCTCGACGCATTCGGCGAGCCGCTGCACAGCTTTCCGGCCTTTACCGCGAGCGTGTGCAACCTCAACCCGACGAGCCGCGGCACGGTGCGCATCAAGAGCCCGCGCTTTCAGGACGCGCCGGCCATTGCACCCAACTACCTGAGCACAGATGAAGACCGCAAGGTCGCTGCCGACTCGCTGCGCGTGACGCGCCGCATCGCATCGCAGCCCGCACTCGCCAAGTACAAGCCGGAGGAATGGAAGCCCGGCGTTCAGTACCAGAGCGATGAAGACTTGGCGCGCCTCGCCGGCGACATCGCAACCACGATCTTCCATCCGGTGGGCACAACCAAGATGGGCGCTGACGGCGACCCGATGGCGGTGCTTGACTCGAAGCTGCGGGTGCGTGGCGTGCAGGGGCTGCGAGTGGTCGACGCAGGCGCGATGCCTACGATCACCAGTGGCAATACGAACAGCCCGACATTGATGATGGCCGAGAAGGCTGTGGGGTGGATTCTGGAAGCGAATCGCTGAGAACTTTTGCTCGGGGCCGTTGTTGTTTGGAGGCGCTGCTGTTTCAGGGCATGTGCAAAGGCCACCGGGTACTCCCCTCCGCGAATGTCCCCCGCCTTCGGCTCCTCCTTTATTTCGCTGCGTGGAGCACCCGATGCCCTGTGCACCTGGGCACGCTGCCGGTGTACCGCTGATCAACCACCGCTCTGTGCAACGCGCCCGCTGGCGGGGTGCCTTGCGCAGCGAAATAAAGGAGGAGGGGCGCAGCCCCGGGGGACATTCGCGGAGAAAGGTACCCCGTCGGCGGGTGCGCCGCCCTGAACACAGCGCCCTGAACACCGCCGCTCCAAAAACTCACGCAGCGATCACTTCTCAATAGTCTTGTTCCAACGCGCATTCCAAGCGGGTCGGTTCGCATTGATGCTGTCCCAGTCAATGGTGACCGCAGTCTTCATCCACTGGTTGATGTCGGCCACCTGCTTCACGCCATCGCCCACGGCCGGAGCCTTGGGATTGGTGGGAATCTGCGCGCCGTACTGCAGCACGTTCGCCTGAGCCAGCGGGCTCAGCAAGAACTCGGCAAGCTTTTGCGACAGCTCGGGCTCGCTGTTGTTGGCAATCACGCACTGGCCCACCATCAACACCACCGCGCCTTCCTTCGGCGGCGCGTATTCCACCGGAATGCCCTTGGTCTTGAGTGCGGCCACGGCCGTGGGCGTCAGCGGGAAGATCGCGGCCTCGCCGGTCTGCACCATTTCCGACAACTTGGCCGAACTCGGGATGTACTCGAGCACGTTGGGGCCGACGGTGGTGGGCCAGGCCTTGAAGCCCGGCTCCACGTTCTTGTCGTTACCGCCCTGGATGCGGTTGAACATCAAGAAGCCGTGCAGCCCGAAGGACGATGACGACATCGACTGGAAGACTACCTTGCCCTTGTACTTGGGGTCGGCCAAGTCCATCCACGAGGTGGGCGGCGCCCAGCCCTTGTCCTTGAACATCTTGGCGTTGTAGGCCAGGCCCGTCATGCCCAGGCTCACGCCGCTGGCCATGTCGTCCTTGAAGCGCGCGGCCGGATAGATTTCGGCGAGCGACGGATTGGGCCGTTGCTTCTGGCACAGGCCCATGCCGATGGCGCGCACCATGATGCCGTCGTCCAGGAACATCACATGCATCTGCGGGCGGTCCTTGTTGGCCTGCGCCTTCGCGAGGATGTCGGACGACGTGCCGGGCACCACCACCACCTTGGCGCCGTAGAGCTTCTCGAAGGCCGGGAACACGTACTGCGTGTATGCCTTCTCCATGGTGCCGCCGTTCATGCCGATGTAGAGCGTCTTGGTCTGCGCGCCAGCGGTGCCGCCGGCCGCGAGCGCGGCCACCGCCGCCGCACCGAGCAAGCTCCGGCGAAGGGAGAAAAAGAAGGGCTTCTTCTGAAAACGGGACATGGTGTTTTCCTTTCAGGGTGAGGTGGGGGTGGTGGTCTTGTCTGCTGCTGCTTCTTCGTCTGCTGCGGCCGCAAAGAAGCGTTCGATCGAGAAGCTCTCGATCGGCGTGCTGCTGCGTCCGTCGCGCACGAGTTCGGCCAGCACTTCGCCGGCTGCGGGGCCTATCTGGAAACCCGCGCCCGAAAAGCCGAAGCCGTGGAACAGCCCGGGCGTGGTGCGGCTCGGCCCGAGCACCGGCTGGTGGTCGGGCAGGTTGCCTTCGGTGCCGCTCCAGGTGCGGATGAAATGCGCGTGCCGCAGCGTGGGCAGCAGTTCGACGGCTTGCGCCGCGAGCGTGGCAATGGCGTCGCGGTCGGCGCGGGCGCGGTCTGCATCGAGCGCAATGCCCCTGCCGCCGCCGAGCACCAGGTTGCCGCGCGCCACCTGCCGGCAATAGATGCCGCCGCCCTCCACGCCGAGGCTCCAGTCCATGAAGTGCGGCACCGGTTCAGTCACCGCCATCACCGGGTGGCTCGAGCGCAGGGGAACGGCTTCGCCGAAATACTCGGCAATGGGGCCGGACCATGCGCCTGCACAATTGAGCAGCGCCGGCGCACGCACTTCGAGCGCATTGCCCGAACGCAGCAAGAAGCCCTTGCCGTCGTGCGCCACCTCGTCGACCTTGTGGCGCTCGAAGATCTGCGCGCCCGCGCGCTGCGCTGCGAGTGCGAAGGCCGGCGACACCAGCCGCGGGTTGGCCTGCCCGTCTTCGGCGCACAGCGAGCCGCCCACCGCGCGGGTGCCAAGCCAGGGGCAGCGCTCGCGCAGGCGGGCCGCCGAGATCAGTTCGAGCCCGAGATCGAAGTCGCGGCTTTTCGTGCGGTACTGCTCCAGCGATGCCATGTCGGCTTCGCTGCGCGCGATCTTGAAGTGGCCCGAGCGCAGGTACTCGCCGTCGGTGCCGATGGTTTCGCGCAGGTTGCCCCAGATGCGGTGTGCACGCTGCGCCAACGGCAGCTGGCTCACCGGACGGCCTTGGCGCCGCACGCCGCCGTAGTTGACGCCGCTCGAACGCGAGCCGCACAGGTCGCGCTCCAGCAGCACCACGCCGATGCCCATCTTTCGCAAGGCCAGCGCGGCGGATGCGCCGACGATGCCACCGCCGACGATGGCGACGTCCGTGCGCAATGTCTTGCGTCCGGTCATGCGCCGGCTCCTTCGGTCGAAGGCGCCGGGGTGTCCAGGTGAATCGGAATCGGCTTGATCGGCGCCTGCCCGCGCAGCCGGCCGACCTGTTGCACCGGCTGCCCCGTGGCGTGCGCAAGAATCTCGGCCGCCGCCACGCCGCACATGCGGCCCTGGCAGCGGCCCATGCCCACCCGCGAGAGGGCCTTGAGCCGGTTCATTTCGTCGGCGCCGTTCTCGGCAACGGTCTGGCGCAGCGTGCCCGCCGTGATGTTCTCGCAGCGGCACACCACCAGTTCGTCGGGCGCATGCGCGGCCCAGTCGTGCGGCACCGGAAAGGCGCGCTCCAGCCCTTCGCGAAAGGCGCCGAGCTTGTGCAGCTTGCGTTCGAGCATCGCCGCGCGTGCGGTGTCGACGGCCACGCCGCCGTCGGCGAGCAGCGCAAGCGCGGCGCGTTCGCCGGCCCATTCGGCCGCATCGGCACCCATGATGCCGGCACCGTCGCCGGCAAGGTACACGCCCCTCACGCTGGAGCGGCCGGCCGCGTCGCGCACGGGCAGGTGCGCACGGTGCAGCGGCGCAAATTCGAAGCGGCAGCCCAGCAGGTCGGCCAACTGCGTTTCGGAGCGCAGCGCATAACCGAAGCCGACGGCATCGCAGGCGAGCGTGCGCTCTTCGCGTCCGTCGTGCCACGCCACGCCGGCGACGCGGCCTTCGGCGGCATCGCCGAGCACGCGCAACGGCCGCACGCCACCATGCAGCGCCACGCCATGCGCGCGCAGCCACGCGACGTAGTACACGCCCTTGGCGAACACCGCCGGTTGCCGCAGCATCGCGGGCGTGGCGGCAAGCTGGTCCGCGAACCGCGAGGTGTCGAGAACCGCAGCGACCTTCGCTCCGGCCTTTGCGTATTGGTATGCAACCAGGTAGAGCAGCGGACCGGTGCCCATGAACACCACGCGCTGCCCGATGGCGCAGCCCTGGAACTTGAGCGCCACCTGCGCGCCGCCGAGTGTGTAGACGCCGGGCAACGTCCAGCCAGGTACCGGCAGCACGCGATCGGTGGCGCCCGTGGCGACGATCAACTGACTGTAGGGCACGCTGGAGGTGCTGCGGGTGGGGCCGTGCAGCACGTCGAGCCGGCCGCCTTGCGCGTTCCACACCAGGCTGTCGGGGCGGTAGTCGATGCGTTCGCGCAAGGTGTCGAAGGCGGTGTGCACCGCATCGGCGCGGCGGGCCTCGAAGCCGTAGAGCACATTCGCGCTGCGCGCCGCCAGGCTCGCAGGTGGGCGCCGGTAGATCTGGCCGCCGGCACGCGAAGCCTCGTCGATCACCACGGGCCGAATGCCGTGCGCCACCAGCGCCTGTGCGGCGCGCACGCCCGCCGGCCCGGCGCCGACGATCACCGGCTGCAATGGGGACTTAGAAGAAGGAGTCGTCATGCGCCGCTCCTTCCCGTGACCAGCGCCATGCCCGGCGCAATGAAGGTGGAGCAGGCGCGCAGGCGCTCGCCCTGCTCGGTGGCAATCCAGCAATCCTGGCAGGCGCCCATCATGCAGAAGCCCGCACGCGGTTCGTCGCTGAACTCATTGCGGCGCAACTGGGCGGCCTGCGTGAGCACGGCCGTGAGCACGGTGTCGCCCGCAAGTGCGGAGGCGGGCCGGCCGTCGAGCGTGAAGGGCACCGCGGCGCGGCCGGTCTCGGCCACGCGATGCAGCAGCGGTTGAATAACGGTCGGCAGGCTCATCTACCGCCGCCCCACCAGCACCCGGTCCAGCCCGTAGACGCGGTCGAGCACCACCATCGCAACGGCCGTCACCGCCACCATCAGCGCCGACACCGCCGCCATCAGGGGATCGATCGACTCGGTGGCATACATGTACATGCGCACCGGCAGCGTGACCGTGCTGGGCGAGGTGACAAAGATCGACATCGTCACTTCGTCGAAGCTGTTGATGAAGGACAGCAGCCATCCGCCCGTGACGCCCGGCAGGATCATCGGCAGCGTGATGCGCCGGAACACCGTGGCCTGGCTCGCGCCCAGCGATAGCGCAGCCTGTTCGGCGCTGCGGTCGAAGCCCACGAGCGCAGCCACCACCAGGCGCAGCGTGTAGGGCGTGACGATCAGTGCATGCGCCATCACCAGCCAGCCGAAGCTGCCCGTGCCGCCAACCAATGCGAACAGCCGCAGCAGCGCCACGCCCAGCACCAGGTGCGGAATGATCAGCGGCGAAAGAAAGAGGCCGTTGAGGAAGTCGCGCCCCGGAAACGCATACCGCGTGATCGCCATGCCCGCCGGTACCGCGAGCAGCGTGGCAATGGTGGCCGAAGCCAGCGCAAGCCACAGGCTGTTCCAGAACGACTGCATGAAGTCCGGGTGCGCAAACACCGCCTTGAACCAGCGCAGCGAGAAGTGCGTGGTGGGAATGGTCAAGGTGTTTTCGGGCGTGAACGCCACGATGCACACCACCACCAGCGGCGCCAGCATGAAGGTGATGACGAGCGCGTTGAACGCGAGGGCGAGAGGGCCGTTTTTGCTCATCGGATCAGCCCAGCGCTTTCTTGTAGCGGCCTTCTACCAGGCGGTTGTAGCTCAGCATCACAATGAGGTTGGCCGCCAGCAGAACCAGCGCAACGGCGGCGCCGAGCGGCCAGTTGAGCTCGTGCAGGTATTCGTCGTAGACGACGGTCGCGACCATCTTCAACCGGCGACCGCCGAGCAGGCCCGGTATGGCAAACGAGCTTGCGGCCAGGCCGAACACGATCAGGCTGCCCGAGAGAATGCCCGGCATCACCTGCGGCAGCACGATGCGCCGCAACGTGGTGAAGTGCGAGGCCCTGAGCGAAAGCGCGGCGTTCTCCACGCCCGCGTCGAGCTTCTGCAGCGAGGTCCACACCGGAATCACCATGAACGGAAGCATCACGTGGACTAGCGCCACGATCACCGCGATCTCGGTGTAGAGCATCTTCACCGGCCCGATGCCCACCAGGCCCAGCAACGCGTTCACGGCGCCCTCGGGCCCCAGCAGCATGCTCCAGCCAAAAGCGCGCACCACCACCGAAACCAGCAGCGGCGCCAGCACCACCAGCAGCAGGACCGATCGCCACGGGTTGCGCATGCGGCTCAGCACATAGGCCTCGGGCGCGCCGACCAGCACGCAGATCAGCGTGACGAGCCCCGAGATCCAGAAGGTGCGCCAGAAGATGCCGTGGTAGTACGAGTCGGTGAACACGTGCGTGTAGTGCTCGAGCGTGAACTCGCCCGTCTTCGGCCCGGTGGCCGGGTCGTACACATTGAAGGACAGCACCGCCGTGAGCGCGAGCGGCACCACCAGCAAGGCCGCGAACAGCAGCAGCGCGGGTGCCGAAAGCCACCAGGGCGTGGCCTTGTGCATGGCACCGCTCATGCCGCCACCGCCTCTTCGGCCGGCAACAGGCGCGTGCAATGCGCGGGCCAGTCGATGCCGACCGGGCTGCCTTCGTCCAGTGCCTCGCGGCCATCGTTGGGGCTCAGCACCATCAGGTCGCCGGCGGGCGTGCCCAGGCGGTAGAGCCATTGGCTGCCCAGGAAGAAGCGCTCCCGCACCGTACCGTCGAGGCGGCCGCGGCCGGCTTCCACCAGCTGCAGCTTTTCAGGGCGCACGCTCATCAGCACCGGGTCGCCCGGCTTGTAGCCGGTGTCTTCGACCTCGACGGTGAGCGAGCCGATCTCGACACGGCAGCTGCGTGCGCCGCAGGCCGTGACGCGTGCGTCCAACAGGTTGGCCTTGCCCACGAAGGTGGAAATGAAGCGCGTGCTCGGATGCTCGTACACGCGGTGCGGATGGTCGATCTGCGTGGCGCAGCCGCCTTCCATCACCACCACGCGGTCGCTGATGGACATGGCCTCGCTCTGGTCGTGCGTGACCATCACGGTGGTGGTGCCGACCTTGCGCTGGATCTGGCGCAGTTCGAACTGCATTTCTTCGCGCAGCTTGGCATCGAGGTTGGAGAGCGGTTCGTCCAGCAGCAGCACCGGCGGCTCGATGACCAGTGCGCGCGCCAGTGCCACGCGCTGTCGCTGGCCACCCGAGAGCTCGCGCGGGTAGCGGGTGGCATGCGCTTCCAGGTGAACCAGCGCAAGGGCCTGCTTCACCCGCTCAGCGCGCTCGGCCTTCGGCATCTTGCGCATCTCGAGGCCGAAGCTCGCGTTGTCGGCCACGGTCATGTGCGGAAACAGCGCGTAGGTCTGGAACACGATGCCCAGGCCCCGCGTGTTGGCCTTGGCATGGGTGATGTCCTTGCCGGCAAGTTCGATGCGCCCGCTCGACACCGCCTCGAAGCCCGCAATCATCTGCAGCGTGGTGGTCTTGCCGCAGCCCGAAGGCCCGAGCAGCGAAACGAACTCTCCCTTTTCCACCGCAAGGTTCATGGCCGACACGGCGCGCGTGGCGCCGTAGAACTTGGTCACGTCGGTGAGCCGGAGGAATGACATGGAAGAGCCTTTCTGCGCGGTCGTGGATGGCGCGCCGCACCTTGGTGCGCGCCATGGACAAGAGAGAACTTTCAATTCACTCTATTGCAACGATTGCGCCAACTTGCCTCGGGTATTCCATTAATCAGAATTTTTCTTTCATTTATTCCGTTCATCGGAATATGATGCGAACCATGGACCCAAAGAATTCCACAGGAGAAGCCGCGGAAAGCCCCACGGCCGCGAGCGGCGGCGTGCCGCGCGTGTTTTCAGTGCTTCGCGCGCTGGGTGCGGTGCAGGCCGAAGGCGGGCGTGTGACGCAAATTGCACGTTCGGTGGGCCTCACGCAGGCGACCACGCACCGCCTGCTGCAGTCGCTCATGGCCGAGGGCATGGTCGAGCAGGACGAGCGCAGCAAGCTCTACCGCCTGAGCATCGATTTCTTCGCGCTGGCGGCCAGTGCCGGCAACCCCGGTGACCTGCGTTCCATTTGCCGCCCGGTGCTGCTGCGGCTGTGCGCGAGCCTGGGCGACAGCATCTTCTTGCTGGCGCGCAGCGGCTTCGACGCGGTGTGCCTCGACCGCAGCGAAGGGCCGTTTCCCATTCGCTCGTTCACGGGCGACATCGGCGGGCGCATTGCATTGGGCGTGGGGCAGGGCGCTCTCGCCATCCTTGCCTTTCTGCCGGAGGCCGAGCGCGAGGAAGTGATTCGCTTCAACCTGTCGCGTGTGCGTGAGTACGGCGTGTACGACGAGGTCTATCTGCGCACCGAGATCGAGCGCGTGCGCCAGGCCGGTTATGCGGGGCGCAACACCGGCCTGCTCGAAGGCATGGCCGGCGTGGCGGTGCCCATTCTCGATCGCGAGGGACGCGCGGTGGCCGCGCTGAGCGTGGGCACGATCGCGGACCGGCTCAACGCCGACCGCATGCCCACCGTGGTCGAGCTGCTCAAGCGCGAGGCGGCAGCCATCGGGCCGAAGATCAACCCCTTCGATGCAACGCTCAGAAGGCCCGCGCAGAGCCTGGCGGGGTCGCCGGCAGGGCAGAAGATTCCCTTGCCGGACGCGCCGGAGCCCCGATAGGCGCCGCGCTCATTTCAGCTTCTTGTCTTCGCTCTTGGCTTCTGCCATGGCCTCGGGCTCCAGTTCCTCGGCGTAGCGGTTCAGCCGGATGAAGATGCCCCAGCCCGCCATGAGCAGGCCGACCGAGCCCAGCATCGCGGCGGCATGCAGCATCAGCTCGGGCGCTTCACGCGCCTTGAAGGTCGCGACCAGCCCCTCGACCGCCACGGCAACCACGATGACGACCATGAACCTGGACAGGAAGCGGCGCACCCGCGTCGGCGCGCCGATGTGCGCGTCGCGCACCACTTCTTCTTCGAGCACGGTCTGGGAGATCTGCAGCGCCACCACGCCCGCCGCCAGCAGGCCCACCGCTTCGATGACCGCCTCGGCTGCTGGAACATCGAGCCCCTGCATGACCGCGCCCCACCCGGCCCGCGCCGCAATCACGACGAGGACGAGCGACGCGGCGGCAAATGCGAGGGCCATCAGGGCATGGATTGCGGCATACAGGGTGAGGATCGACTTCATGGCGCTACCGGGGTTGAACGTGCGGCGAGGCGAGGCCCCGGGGCAGCGCACGGGACCGCGCCGGGGTGCGGAATCTTCGGCGCAGCCCGGCGGTTTGCGCGTAGGCGCGAAGCCCGTCCCGCACCGGGCGCATGCCGAGTTCATTCGGCAAACGCATCAAGTCCTTCCTTTTTTTCACTAGGCAAGTGCGCGGGATTGGAAGATATTGCGCCGGTCCCGTCTCGCCGTTTCCTTTTTCTCTCTCCACCCTCCTACCCGGAGCGCGCCCATGTCCGAAGCACAAGCCTCTGCCCCCCTTGCCGCCGAAATCGAACAGCTGCTGCAGCGCCTGGGCGTGCCCCGCAGCGCCTACACCGGCGGCGAATTGACGGTGCGCTCGCCGGTGACGGGCGAGGTGATTGCACAGGTGCCGCAAACCACCCCGGCCGAAGCGACAGCCGCCATCGGCCAGGCGCATGAAGCGTTCAAGGCCTGGCGCAGCGTTCCGGCACCGCGCCGCGGCGAGCTGGTCCGGCTGCTGGGCGAAGAACTGCGCGCCGCCAAGGCCGACCTCGGACGCCTGGTCACGCTCGAGGCCGGCAAGATCCCGACCGAAGGCGCGGGCGAAGTGCAGGAAATGATCGATATCTGCGACTTCGCGGTCGGCCTCTCGCGCCAGCTCTATGGCCTGACGCTGGCCACCGAACGCGCCGAGCACCGCATGATGGAAACCTGGCATCCGCTGGGCGTGTGCGGCGTGATCTCGGCTTTCAACTTTCCAGTGGCCGTGTGGTCGTGGAACGCGGCCTTGGCATTGGTGTGCGGCGATCCGGTGGTGTGGAAGCCGTCGGAAAAAACGCCGCTCACCGCGCTGGCCACGCACGCCATCGCGCAGCGCGCCGTTGCGCGCTTTGGCGAAGACGCACCCGAGGGCCTGCTCGGCCTTCTGCTGGGCCAGCGGGATATCGGCGAAGTGCTCGTCGACGACCACCGCGTGCCGATTCTTTCGGCGACCGGTTCGACTGCGATGGGCAAGCAGGTGGGACCGAAGCTGGCCGCGCGTTTTGCGCGCGCCATTCTTGAACTCGGCGGCAACAACGCCGCCATCGTCACGCCGTCGGCCGACCTGGACCTTACGCTGCGTGCCATTGCGTTCTCGGCCATGGGCACGGCCGGCCAGCGCTGCACCACGCTGCGCCGGCTCTTCGTGCACGACAGCGTGTACGACGCGCTGGTGCCCAAGCTGGCCAAGGTGTACGGCAATGTGCGTGTGGGCGATCCGCGCGAGGCGGGCACGCTCGTCGGGCCGCTGATCGACCGCGCCGCGTTCGACGGCATGCAGAAAGCGCTTAGCGAAAGCCGCGAAATCGGCGCCACGGTGCATGGGGGCCAGCGCGTTGAAGGCATAGGCACGCAAGACGCCTTCTACGTGCGCCCCGCATTGGTGGAACTGAAGTCGCACGACGGCGCGGTGCTGCGCGAAACCTTTGCGCCCATTCTTTATGTGGTGCGCTACAGCAAGCTCGACGATGCCATCGAGTGGCACAACGCGGTGGGCGCGGGCCTGTCGTCGTCGATCTTCACGCTCAACGTGCGCGAGGCCGAGCGCTTCCTGTCGAGCGCAGGCTCCGACTGCGGCATTGCCAACGTCAACATCGGGCCGAGCGGTGCCGAGATCGGCGGTGCGTTCGGTGGCGAGAAAGAAACCGGCGGCGGCCGCGAAGCCGGCTCCGACAGCTGGAAGGCGTACATGCGCCGAGCGACGAACACCATCAACTATTCGACGGCATTGCCCCTTGCACAAGGCGTGACCTTCGATATCGGCGATTGATCACCCCAGGCCCTTGCTTTTGCCGCGCAGCGTTCGGCTGCGCCGGCAAGGCAGCGGCTGCCCGAGCCCAAGAAAACCATAGGAGACAGAGAAAATGAAGATGCAATCGAAAACCCTCGCCACCGCCGCAGCGCTGCTTGCGCTCGCATTCGGCGCTTCGGCGCAGCAAGCCCCCGCCGGCGGCACGCTCGACAAGATCAAGAGCAGCGGCAAGGCCGTGCTCGGCGTGCGCGAGGCCTCGCCGCCCATGGCCTACATGCTGGGCGCGAACGACAAATACGTGGGCTATCACGTCGAGCTTTGCGAGCGCGTGCTGAAGGACATCGCGCCTTCCGCCAAGCTCGAATACATGGCCGTTACCGCGCAGAACACCATTCCGCTGGTGCAGAACGGCACGCTGGACATCGGCTGCGGCCCCACCACGAACAACACCGCGCGCCAGCAGCAGGTGGCCTTTGCGCTCACCACGTATGTGAGTGAAGTGCGCATGGCGAGCAAGGTCGATTCAGGCATCACGTCGCTCGACCAGCTGGCCGGCCGCACCGTGTCGGCCTCCACCGGCACCACCGCCGTGCAGTTGCTGCGCAAGCGTGAGCGCGCGCAGAACACCACCATCAACACGATGCTCGGCAAGGACCACCTCGAGAGCTTCCTGCTGATGGAGTCGGGCCGCGCCGATGCCTTCGTGCTCGACGACAACCTGCTCGCCGGGATCATCGCGAACTCGAAGAACCCCACGGCCTATCGCATCACCGGCGAGGCTCTGGGCTCGGAGCCGATTGCGCTGTTGTTCCGCAAGGACGATCCGGCCTTCAAGGCCGCGGTGGACGATTCGCTGCGCAAGCTCATGAAGAGCGGCGAGCTCGAGAAAATCTACACCAAGTGGTTCGTCGCGCCGATTCCGCCAAAGAACACCAGCCTGAACCTGCCGATGAGCACGGCGCTGAAGCAGCTGATTGCCGAGCCCAACGACAAGCCGCTCGAGGCTTACGCCAAGTGATGTCCGCCGTGCTCGATTCCGCGCTTTCTTCGGCTTGCACGTTCGAGCCTGCGCAGCGCGTGCGCGCCATCGGCGTGTCGGAAATCCTGCGCATCACCGACCATGCCAATGCGTTGAAGCGCGCGGGCCGGCCGGTGATCGTGCTGGGCGCGGGCGAGCCGGACTTCAACACGCCCGAGCACATTCGCGCCGCCGCGGCCCGCGCCATGGAGCGTGGCGACACGCGCTACACCGTGCTCGACGGCAGCCCGGCCATGAAGACCGCGGTGCAGTTCAAGTTCAAGCGCGACAACGGACTGGACTTTGCGTTGAATGAAATCAGCGTGGGTGCGGGCGCCAAGCAGGTCATCTTCAACGCGTTGATGGCCAGCCTGAACCCGGGCGACGAGGTGATTCTGCCGGCGCCGTACTGGACCTCTTACGCCGACATCGTGCAGATCTGCGGCGGCGTGCCGGTTAGCGTGCCGTGCAGCGAGACGCAGGGCTTTCGGCTGGATGCCGCGCAACTCGAGGCGGCCATCACGCCGCGCACGCGCTGGCTCTTCTTGAACTCGCCATCGAACCCGAGTGGCGCGGCCTACAGTGCGGCGCAGCTCGCGCCGTTGTGCGAGGTGCTGCTGCGGCATCCGGCGGTGTGGGTGCTGGCGGACGACATCTATGAGCACATCCTCTATGACGGTCTCGCGTTTGCCACGCCGGCGGCCTTGGAGCCGCGGCTGCGCGAACGCACGCTCACCGTGAACGGCGTGTCGAAGGCCTATGCAATGACGGGCTGGCGCGTGGGCTACGGGGCAGGGCCGCGCGCGCTGATCGCGGCCATGGCGGTAGTGCAGAGCCAGTCGACCTCGTGCCCGTCGTCGGTGAGCCAGGCGGCCGCGATCGAGGCGCTCACGGGGCCGCAAGACATCGTGGCCGAGCGGCGCGACGACTTCCAGTCACGGCGCGACTTCGTGGTGGCCGCATTGAACCGCGCGCCGGGCCTGCATTGCCGCGTGCCCGAGGGCGCTTTCTATACTTTTTCCAGTTGCGCGGGCGTGCTCGGGCGACGCACGGCGAGCGGCGCCTTGCTGCAGACCGACAGCGACTTCTGCAGCTACCTGCTGCAGGATTACGAAGTGGCGGTGGTGCCGGGCAGCGTGTTCGGGCTGGCGCCGTATTTCCGTATTTCGTATGCGACGTCGATGGCGCAGCTCGAAGAGGCGTGTGCACGGATTGCCGCGGCATGCGAAGCTCTCACATGAATTCTCCCTCCCCTTCCGGGGGAGGGCAGGGGTGGGGGCAAGCGGCGCGTCTGTCACCGTCGGCGTGGTTGATGCCGTCTGCCCCCATCCCAACCTTCCCCCAGAAGGGGAAGGAGTAGATACCAAGACCTTCATTGCATTGGACACAGCATGACTTCTCCCCGCACCGGCGGCCAGATACTGGTCGACCAGCTCATCACCCACGGCGTCAAGCAGCTCTTCTGCGTGCCCGGCGAAAGCTTTCTGGCCGTGCTCGACGCGCTGCACGATGCCTCCATCGACGTGACGGTATGCCGCCAGGAAGGCGGCGCCGCGATGATGGCCGAGGCGCAGGGCAAGCTCACCGGCCAACCCGGCGTGTGCTTCGTCACGCGCGGGCCGGGCGCCACCAACGCGGCGGCCGGTGTGCACATTGCGCACCAGGATTCGACGCCGATGCTGCTCTTCGTCGGCCAGGTCGCGCGCGAGGCCCTCGGCCGCGAGGCGTTCCAGGAGCTGGACTACGGCGCGGTGTTCGGCACCATGGCCAAGTGGGTGGTGCAGATCGACGATCCGGCGCGCGTGCCCGAGCTGGTCTCGCGCGCCTTCCACGTCGCCACCTCGGGCCGGCCCGGGCCCGTGGTGATTGCGCTGCCCGAAGACATGCTGACCGAAGCCGCCACGGTGGCCGATGCGCAGCCGTACGCAGTGACCGAAACCCATCCCGGCGCAGCGCAGATCGCCGAACTGCAGCAGCGCTTGTCGCAGGCGCAGCGTCCCGTGGTCATCCTCGGCGGCAGCCGCTGGTCCGAAGCTGCGACGCAGCAGTTCGCCGGCTTTGCCGAGGCGTTCTCGCTGCCGGTGTACTGCTCGTTCCGCCGCCAGATGCTGCTGTCGGCCGAGCATCCCTGCTATGCGGGCGACCTGGGGCTGGGCGCGAATCCGCGCATGCTCGAACGCATCCGCAATGCCGACCTGGTACTGCTGGTCGGCGGTCGCATGTCGGAGGTGCCGTCGCAAGGCTATGAGCTGCTCGCCATTCCGCAGCCCAAGCAGGCGCTGGTGCATGTGCATGCCGATGCCGACGAGCTCGGCAAGCTCTACCGCCCGGCGCAGGGCATTCACGCCACGCCGCAGGCATTTGCCGACGCGGTGGCCGCATTGCGCCCGGCTTCACCGCCGGCTTGGCAGGCCGAGACGAAGACCGCGCGCGAGGACTTCCTGCGCTGGAGCGATCCGGCGCCGATCCGCATTCCGGGCCCGCTGCAGATGGGCGAGGTCATGCAGCACCTGCGCGAGGTGCTGCCGGCCGACACCATCTTCTGCAACGGCGCGGGCAATTTCGCGACATGGGTGCACCGCTTCTGGCCGTTCCGCGCGTTCGCGAGCCAGCTGGCGCCGACCAGCGGATCGATGGGCTATGGCCTGCCGGCCGGCGTGGGCGCCAAGCGCCTGTGGCCGCAGCGCGAGGTGGTGGTGTTTGCGGGCGACGGCGACTTCATGATGCATGGACAGGAGTTCGCCACCGCCGTGCAGTACGGGCTTCCGATCATCGTGGTGCTGCTCGACAACGCCATGTACGGCACCATCCGCATGCACCAGGAAAAGCACTATCCCGGCCGCGTGAGCGCCACGCAGCTCAAGAACCCCGACTTCCGCGGCTATGCCGAAGTGTTCGGCGGCCACGGCGAGCGCGTCACCCGCACGGAAGAGTTCGGCCCCGCGCTGGCCCGCGCTCGCGCGAGCGGCAAGCCCGCAATCCTGCATTGCCTGCTCGATCCCGAAGCCATCACGCCCGCGAGCACGCTGCAGTCCATCCGCAAGGCTGCGCTGGCGGCAAGCTGAGGCTGGAGGCGGTGTGATCCGTCAGCGGGTCCCGCCCACATAGCGCGCCAGCGGGTTCGGCGGATTGCCGTTAGACGCCCCACGCGCCGCCAGCCGTGCGGCGCGCGCCAACGGCTCCATGGCTTGTTCGAGGCGGGTGGCGAGCAGGTAGAGATCCTCGTCCTTGGTTTCCGCGGCATGTGCGCGCGTCATGCGCACGATCTCGGCGGCGTACTCGGCATTGGTGGCCATCCATTCGGTGTCGGTCACGCGCCCGTGCTTTCGCCGCAGCGCCACGTGCAGGCGCGCGGCAAGGGCAATGCGTTCGCTTTCGGACATGGACATGGCGCGGTCCCTCCACGGATGGCTCAATCGCTTGCGTGCACAAGTCGTGCCACCTTGGGGCCGCGTTGTTAACGCTCCGAAACACTTTTGTTTGCCAACAGGTCTTCGCAGGTAAGGCAAAGCGGGTAATTCCCAATGCACTGGCCCGGTGCACCGCCTAAAGTCTGCCCACTCGCGAACGGGCCAAGCTCGTGCTGCCGAGGGTCCGAGGAGACAAAATTCGGTCTACAAGAAAAATTCTTCAAGGCTTCCGTTCGAGAAGCCGTGTTTGAACTTGAAAGGCGCCGCTGGTCGGCGCCTTTTTTATTGCCCGGCGCAGCCCCTTCGCCTGTCGATTCCTGACTGGCGCAAGCGAGCTTGCAGGCCCGCCCTGCCTTTCATCGAAGCTCCTCTTTTGGTAGCGCCTCGGGTGCGACAATCCAGGCATGGAAATGCTGGTGGTCACGGGCGCTTCGCTGCTCGCAGGGTTTGTCGATTCGATCGTGGGCGGCGGCGGTTTGATCCTTGTGCCGGCGCTCTTCGCCGTGTTTCCGGGCGCGCCGCCGGCCACGTTGCTGGGCACCAACAAAAGCGCTTCTATTTGGGGCACGGGTGCCGCGGCCGCCCAGTTCAGCCAGCGGGTGCAGATGCGCTGGGGCGCTTTGTGGCCGGCCGCCCTGCTCGGATTCGCGGGGTCGATGCTCGGCGCCTGGGGCGTGACCCTGTTTCCGGGCGACTTCCTGCGGCGGGCGCTCCCCATCGTGCTGCTTGGCGTGCTGCTCTACACGCTGGCGCGCAAGGACCTGGGCCGCCACCACGTGCCGCGCTTCAGCGGCCGAGCCGAAACGCTGGCGGCCTGCGCCATCGGCCTGTCGATCGGCTTTTACGACGGCTTCTTCGGGCCCGGGGCGGGCAGCTTTCTCGTCTTTTTGTTCGTGCGCTGGATGGGCTACGACTTCCTGAATGCTTCTGCGTCGGCGAAGATCATCAACACGCTCACCAACGCCGCGGCCCTGCTGCTGCTCGCGCTCAAGGGGCATGTGTGGTGGCACTATGGGCTGGTGATGGCGGTGGCCAACGTGGCGGGCAGCCTGCTGGGCACGCGTGTTGCGCTGAAGCATGGAGCGGGCTTCGTGCGGGTGGTCTTCATCGTGGTGGTGAGCGCGCTCATCCTGAAGACCGCCTATGACGCATTCCTGAAATAGCACAACGAGAAAGTCTCATTCATGGCATTGCCAGAGTCCGCTGTACCCGTTGAACGCCCCGCAGCCGTCAGCTTCTGGCAGGCCTTCGCCTATTGGCTCAAGCTCGGCTTCATCAGCTTTGGCGGCCCGGCGGGGCAGATCGCGCTCATGCACCAGGAGCTGGTGGAGCGCCGGCGCTGGATCTCGGAAAAGCGCTTTCTGCATGCGCTCAACTACTGCATGCTGCTGCCCGGCCCCGAAGCGCAGCAGCTTGCCACCTACATCGGCTGGCTCATGCACCGCACCTGGGGCGGCCTTGCGGCGGGCGTGCTCTTCGTGCTGCCTTCGCTCTTCATCCTGATCGGGCTGTCATGGGCGTACATGGCCTACGGCCACGTGCCGGCGGTGGCGGGCTTGCTGTACGGCGTGAAGCCCGCGGTCACGGCCATCGTGCTGTTCGCGGCGTGGCGCATCGGCTCGCGGGTGCTCAAGAACCCATGGCTCTGGGCGATTGCCGTTGCCGCCTTTGTCGCGATCTTTGCGCTGCAGTTGCCGTTTCCGATCATCGTGCTGTCCGCAGGGGTCATCGGGTACTTAGGCAGCCGGTTCGCGCCGGCGTACTTCACGCCGGGCGGCGGGCACGGTGCCGCAGCGGGCTCGGCCGGCCCGGCGCTGATCGACGACGACATGCCCACGCCGCCGCACGCCCTTTTCAGCTGGGGCCGCTTCGCGCGCGTGCTTGCGGTGTTCTTCCTGCTGTGGCTCGGCGCGCTGGGCGCGCTCACGGCGCTGTACGGATGGAGCGGCGCGCTCACCCAGATGGGCTGGTTCTTCACCAAGGCGGCACTGCTGACCTTCGGCGGCGCCTATGCGGTGCTGCCCTATGTGTTCCAGGGCGCGGTCGACCACTACCACTGGCTTACCGCCACGCAGATGATCGACGGCCTCGCGCTCGGAGAAACCACGCCCGGCCCCTTGATCATGGTGGTGTCGTTCGTGGGCTTCGTCGGCGCGTGGGGCCAGGCGCTGTTCGGCCCCCATGCGCTGTTCGCGGCCGGCGTGGCGGGCGCGACGGTGGTGACCTTCTTCACCTTCCTGCCGTCGTTCCTGTTCATTCTGCTGGGTGGCCCCTTCATCGAGTCGACCCACGGCAACCTGAAGTTCACTGCCCCGCTCACCGCCATTACCGCGGCCGTGGTCGGCGTGATCGTCAACCTGGCGGTCTTCTTCGCCTACCACGTGCTCTGGCCGAAGGGCTTGCCAGGGCCCTTCGAATTTCCCTCCGCCGTCATCGGCGTTCTCGCAGCCATCGCGCTCTTTCGTTTCAAGGCCGGCGTGATTCCGGTGGTGCTCGCTTCCGCGTTGGCCGGCATGGCGTGGCAACTGCTCATGCGCTGACGGCTTGGGGTTGGCTTATTCCTCGACGAAGGCTTCTTCGCGTTTCGCCTTGATCGACGGCAATAGCACAATGCCGAGCAGCAACGCCGCCGCGACCAGCAAGCCCGCCGACAGCGGCCGCGTGACGAACACGCTCCAGGTGCCGCGCGACAGCAGCAGCGCGCGGCGCAGGTTTTCTTCCATCATCGGCCCGAGGATGAAGCCCAGCAGCAACGGCGCAGGCTCGGTCTTGAGCTTGATGAACAGGTAGCCGATGAAGCCGAAGGCCGCCACCATCCAGATGTCGAAGGTGTTGTTGTTGGTCGAGTACACGCCAATCGCGCAGAACAGCACGATGGCAGGGAACAGGAACTTGTAAGGCACCGTCAGGAGCTTGATCCACATGCCGATCAGCGGCAGGTTCAGCACGATCAGCATCGCGTTGCCGATCCACATCGAGGCGATCAGCCCCCAGAACAGTTCCGGGTTGCTGGTCATCACCTGCGGGCCCGGCTGGATGTTGTGGATGGTCATCGCGCCCACCATCAGCGCCATGACCGCGTTGGGCGGAATGCCCAGCGTGAGCAGCGGAATGAACGAGGTCTGCGCGCCCGCGTTGTTCGCCGATTCAGGCGATGCCACGCCGCGGATGTTGCCCTTGCCAAAGGGCACTTCGCCCGGGCGCATCTTGATCTTCTTCTCGAGCGCATAGGCCGCAAAGGCCGCCAGCAGCGCGCCGCCGCCGGGCAGGATGCCGAGCGCCGAACCCAGCGCCGTGCCGCGCAGCACCGCGGGCGTCATGCGCTTGAAGTCGTCCTTGGTGGGCCACAGGCCCTTCACCTTGTGCGTGAACACCTCGCGCTCGTCGTCGGGCTGCGAGAGGTTGCCGATGATTTCGCCATAGCCGAACACGCCCATGGCAATCACCACGAAGCCGATGCCATCGGTGAGCTCGGGGATGTCGAAGCTGAAACGCGCCACGCCCGAATTGACGTCGGTGCCGACGATACCGAGCAGCAGGCCGAGCACGATCATGGCCACCGCCTTGAGCAGCGAACCCGAGGCCAGCACCACGGCGCCGATGAGGCCCAGCGTCATCAACGAGAAGTACTCGGCCGGGCCGAACTTGAAGGCCAGCTCGGTGAGCGGCGGCGCAAAGGCAGCCAGGATCAGCGTACCCACGCAACCCGCAAAGAACGACCCCAGGCCCGCCGCGGCGAGCGCGGGCCCCGCGCGGCCCTGCCTTGCCATTTGGTATCCGTCGATGCAGGTGACCACGGAGGACGATTCCCCGGGCAGGTTCACCAGGATCGCAGTGGTCGAGCCGCCGTATTGCGCGCCGTAGTAGATGCCTGCCAGCATGATCAGTGCCGATACGGGCGGCAGCGCATACGTTGCGGGCAGCAGCATCGCGATGGTCGCAACCGGACCGATGCCCGGCAGCACGCCGATCAGCGTGCCCAGGATGCATCCGACCAGGCAATACAGCAGGTTGGTGAAAGTGAAGGCGACGCCGAAGCCGGTCGCAAGGTTGTGGAACAGTTCCATGGCGGTGTGCTCCTCAACCCGAAATGAAAGTAGGCCAGACCTGGATCTGCAGCTTCAGCGCCCAGATGAAGGCCACGTAGCTGCCGGCCGCCAGGATGGTGGAGAGCACCAGCACGTCGCGCAGCTTGAAGTGTTCGCCCGCCATGCTCGAGATGATGGTGAGCGCGTAGATCGCGACGATCATCCCCATGGCGGGAAGGCCGATGCTCGGCAGTCCGCCGAGCAGCACGCCGAAGGCCAGGTTGGCGCCCAGCACGAAGGCCAGCGGCTTCCAGGCCCATTTGCCGATCGGGTCGCCGCCGGCGGTTTCGACCACCATGGCCTGGAACATGATGGCCCCGCCGAGCACCGCCAGCAAAATGCCCAGCATCAGCGGAAAGTAGCCGGGGCCCATGCGGGCCCCGTCTCCGATGGTGTAGGTGGTGGCGCCAATGGCGAAAGCGCCGCCGACACTTGTGAACATGACTCCTGAAAAGAAGTCAGCCTGACTCTTTATGCGCATTGTCTCGACCCTCTTGATTGGACGGGTGAGGGTCGTCGCCCGCGGCTGACCTTGGGCTGACCGGCGCGGTAAGGACAAATGCGTACAAGGGTGCCCAGGCCTTGCGCGGAGCTCAGGCGGAGCGTGGGGCGCAGAAACGAAAAAAGCTCCCGAAGGAGCTTTTTTATTTGAGAGCGAGGTCTCGGGGGAAGGGCTTAGTAGCCGCCGCGACCACCGCCGCCGCCGCCATAGCCACCGCCACCACCGCTGCGGCCACCGCCGCCACCACCGTAGCCGCCGCCGCCACCACCGCCGTAACCACCACCGCCGCCGCCGCCGTAGCCGCCGCCACCACCGGTACGGGGGGGACGAGCTTCCATCGGACGTGCTTCGTTCACGGTCAGGGCGCGGCCCTGGAGCGAATGGCCGTTCATGGCTTCAACGGCTGCCAGCGCTTCAGCGTCGGTGCCCATTTCCACGAAGCCGAAGCCCTTGGAGCGGCCGGTGTCGCGTTCCATCATGACCTTGGCGCTGACGATCGAGCCGAACTCGCCGAAAGCCTGTTCCAGGTCGTTGTCACGCACAGAGTAGGCGAGGTTGCCTACGTAGAGTTTCTTGCCCATTGAGGGACTCCTAATTCAAACCAACAAAACAAAGCGATGGAGTCCCAGAATCACAACAAACAAATGCGCTGTGGCGCGAAACTGACCGATCACCGAATTACGTGCACGGGAGGCAAGCTCACAGACACGTAGGCACGATTATCAATGCGATCTGGAAAAAGGGTGATGAAATTCGCTCTTCTTACGAAACATCACGCCTTGGAGGGCGGTTTCGCAACGGTTGCAGAAGGCCGGAGAGCCCGTTGTGGTCTATTTCATGCATCAAATGGAGCAGCCGCCCGATTTCACCTGCGGGAAAACCCTCGCGTGCGAACCAATTCAGATAATTGCCGGGTAAATCCGCAATCAAGGTGCCCTTGTGCTTGCCGAAAGGCATTTCGAGCGTGACGAGGCGCTGCAGGTCTTCGGGTTTCATGAGGTTCAGCCCCCGGCGCGCTTGACCACGTGGCCTTGCTTTGTGAGGGCCGCGATCACCAGTTCGCGGTGGTCGCCCTGGATTTCGATGGTGCCGTCCTTCACCGTGCCGCCCGTGCCGCAGGCCGTCTTGAGCTGCTTGCCCGTGGCCGCGAGCGCGGCCGCATCGAGCGCCAAGCCCTTGACCACCGTCACGCCCTTGCCTTTGCGGCCCTTGGTCTCGTGCGATACACGCACAATGCCGTCAGTGGCCGGAACGCGCGCCTTGAGCTCCTTGCAGCGGCACTGCGCAATCGGCGCGCGGCACTCGGGGCACATGCGGCCTCCGGCTTCGGTGGAATACACCAGGGCTGTGGACTGATTGCTCTTCATCGTCATTCGGTCGATCTCTTCTTCAACGCTTCGGTTCCTGTTGGTTCCCGGTTCATCTTTCTCTGTCTGCTCACATGCCATTCGACTCACTGGGCCTGGCCCCCGCGCTCGTGCAGGCTGCCGCCGAAAGCGGCTATGCCGCCCCGACCGCCATCCAGGCCGCGGCCATTCCCGCAATTCTGCAAGGCCGCGACGTGCGGGGCTCGGCGCAGACCGGCTCCGGCAAGACCGCCGCATTTTCCCTGCCGCTGCTGCAGCGCCTGGCGGCCGAACGTGCCACGTCGCCGCGCCGCGTGCGCGCGCTGGTGCTCGTGCCCACGCGCGAACTCGCCGCCCAAGTGGGCGAAACCATGCGCAGCCTTGCGCAGCACCTGCCCGAGCGGCTCAAGATCGCGATTGCCTTCGGCGGCGTGTCGATCAACCCGCAGATGATGAGCCTGCGCGGCGGCGCCGACATCGTGGTGGCCACGCCGGGCCGGTTGCTCGACCTGGTGGACCACAACGCGCTCAAGCTCAATGCGGTTTCCATGCTCGTGCTCGACGAGGCCGACCGGCTGTTCGACCTTGGCTTTGCCGAGGAGCTGGGCCGCATCCTCGCGCTGCTGCCGGCGCAGCGTCAGAACCTGCTGTTCTCGGCCACCTTCCCGGCCGCCATCCAGGCGCTGGCCGACAGCGCGCTGCGCGACCCGGCGGTGATCGACGTGCAGGGCGAGCCCGGCACCGAGCCCGCCATCGTGCAGCGCGTGATCGAGGTCGACGCCAACCGCCGCACGCAGCTGCTTCGTCACTTGCTGAAGGAGAACGAGTGGGACCGCGTGCTGGTCTTCGTCGCCACGCAGCATGCGGCCCAGACCGTGGCCGAGAAGCTCTACAAGAACGGTGTCTATGCGGTGCCCTTCCACGGAGACATTGCACAGGGCACGCGCGCCGGCATCCTCGCGCAGTTCAAGGAGAGCCGCTGGGACGTGGTGATTGCCACCGACCTGGCCGCACGCGGCATCGACATTGCACAGCTGCCGGTCGTCATCAACTACGACCTGCCGCGCTCGCCCACCGACTACATCCACCGCATCGGCCGCACCGGCCGTGCCGGCGAAAGCGGGCTGGCGATCAGCTTTGTGAGCGCTGCGACCGAGGCGCACTTTCGCCTGATCGAAAAACGCCAGGGCCTCAGCCTCCCACGCGAACGCATCGAAGGCTTCGAGCCGACTGAAGCCCCCGTGCCGATGGTCGATGCCTCGGGCACCGGCGGCATCAAGGGCAAGCGGCCGAGCAAGAAGGACAAGCTGCGTGCCGCAAACGCACTGGCCGCGACGCGGCAGGGCGACGGCGAGCAGAACGACTGAAGCCCCGGGGCCTAAAGCCAGCCCAGCTGCCGCGCAGCCAGCTCCTTCATGATCTCTTCGGCGCCGCCGCCGATCATCATCACCTTCACTTCGCGGTAGATGCGTTCACTGACGGTGCCGCGCATGAAACCCATGCCGCCCAGGATCTGCACGGCCTGGTCGGCACAGAACTGCATGGTTTGCGTCGCGTGATTCTTGAGCATGCAAACCTGCGCGACCCACTCGGGCGCGTTGAAGCGGCCCTCCGCTTCGCACGCATCGCCTTGCGCTGATACAGCCTCGATCCAAGTCTCGGTGGACGCAATGCGCATCTGCATGTCGACCAGCTTGTGGCGCACCGCCTGGTGCTCGATGAGCGCGGCGCCGAAGGTCTTGCGCTCCTGAGACCAGGCCAGCGCCTCGTCGAGGCAGGCCTGCGCAAAGCCGAGTGCGCCCGCCGCCAGCCCGATGCGTTCGCCGTTGAAGTTGCCCATGACCATGCGAAAGCCCGCGCCTTCGCTGCCGAGCAGGTAGCGTGCAGGCACGCGCACGTTGTCGAAGTGCAGTTGCGCGGTGTCGGAGCACAGCCAGCCCATCTTCGCGAGGCGAGTGCGCGTGAGGCCGGGTGTGTCGCCGGGCACCAGCAGCATCGAGATGCCGCGGGCGCCGCGCTCTTCGCCGGTGCGCACCGCCACCGTGATCCAGTCGGCCCGCATGCCCGAGGTGATGAAGGTCTTTTCGCCGTTCACCACGTAGTGTTCGCCGTCGCGGTGCGCCGTGGTGTGCAGCGCCGCCACGTCGGAACCACCGCCGGGCTCGGTGATGGCGAGCGCGGCGATCTTCTCGCCGCGCAGCACCGGCGGCACGACCTCGCCGCACACCGCGTCGCTTGCATGCAGCACCACCGGCGGCAGGCCGATGTTGTGCGAGAACAGGCTGGCGAGCACGCCGCCGCTCTTGCCGTGGCGCGCGAGCGCGATCCACGCCGGCAGCTTGAGTGCATAGGACGCCGGTGTGCCGCCCAGCGACTCGGGGTAGCCGAGGCCCAGCAAACCCAGCTCCGCCGCACGCGCATACAGCGCGCGGGGAAACTCGCCCGCGTCTTCCCAGGCCTGCACGTGCGGCGCGATCTCGTCTTCGGCAAAGCGCCGCACCGTGTCGGCGAGGGCCGCGCGGTCGGCTTGCAGTTCGGCGTCCATGTGCGCTTCAGCCGCGCGGTGGTCGCTTGGCGATGCCCATCGTCTTGGCGAGGATGCCGAGCATCACCTCGTCCGCGCCCCCGCCGATCGAGCCGAGACGCCCGTCGCGGTAAAGGCGCGAGACGCGGTTCTCGAGCGTGAAGCCCATACCGCCCCAGAACTGCAGGCAGGTGTCGGCCACCTGCCGCGTGAGCCGGCCGGTCTTGAGCTTGGCCATCGATGCCAGCTCGAGCACGTCCTGGCCCTGCACATGCAGGTCGCAGGCGCGGTAGGTGAGGGCGCGCAGCGCCTCCACTTCGGTCTTGAGCTCGGCGAGCTTGAACTGCACCCACTGCTGGTCGGCCAGCGTGGCGCCGAACATCTTGCGCTCCTGCGCCCATCCGATGGTCTGCGCAATGCAGTCTTCCATCGGTTGGAGCGAGCTCGCGGCAGCCCACAGCCGCTCTTCCTGGAACTGCTGCATCTGATAGACGAAGCCCTGTCCTTCCTCGCCGATGCGATAGCGCTGGGGCACGCGCACGTTGTCGAAGTAGATGAGCCCCGTGTCGCTCGAGTGCATGCCGATCTTGCGGATTTTGTTCGCCTTCTCGATGCCGGGGCTGCCCATCGGCACCATCACGAGCGACTTGTTGCGATGCACGGGTCCATCGCCGGTGTTGACCAGCATGCACATCCAGTCGGCTTGCAGGCTGTTGGTGATCCACATCTTCTGGCCGCTGATGAGGTAGTCGCCGCCGTCCTTGCGCGCATGGCTCTTCAGGCCCGCCACGTCGCTGCCCGCGCCGGGCTCGCTCACGCCGATGCAGCCGACCATGTCGCCCGCGATGGCAGGTGCCAGGAACTCGCGCCGCAGTTCGTCGCTGCCGAAGCGCGCGAGCGCGGGCGTGCACATGTCCGTCTGCACGCCAATCGCCATCGGCACGCCGCCGCAGTTCACGTGCCCCAGCGCCTCGGCCATGGCCATCGCATACGAATAGTCGAGCCCGGCGCCGCCGAAGGCTTCGGGCTTGTTCAGGCCCAGCATGCCCAGGTTGCCGAGCTTCTTGAAGACCTCGTGCGCGGGAAAAATCTCGGCTTCTTCCCATGCGTCGACATGCGGATTGATCTCTTCGTCGATGAAGCGGCGCAGCGTCTTTTGAATCTCGAGGTGCTCGTGGGTGTACTGCATGCGGTTGTCTCCAGTCAGTCAGTCAGTCGTTCGGTTCGTCGGCGTTCTTGAAGACACGCGGCGTCTGCGCCCGGTGAAAACCGTCGAAGGGCCGCACCGCCACGCGCTGCTGCGTCTCTTTGTCCGGCAGTGCCATCGGCCAGCCCATGCGCACCTGCGGCCGCGCGCCATCCACGCGAAGCACGCTGCCGCTGATGAAGCTGGCGGCGGGGCTTAACAAAAAGGCGATGGCGGCGGAGGTCTCGGCCTCGTTCCCGAAGCGGCCCGCAGGCACCGTGCCGCGCATCGCGCGCAGCATGTCGCCTGCTTCGGGCGGGTAGTGGTCCATGCCGCTCGATGCGATGTAGCCCGGCGCCACGGCATTCACGCGCACGCCGCTCGCGGCCCATTCGAGCGCGGCGGTCTCGGTAAAGCTCACCATGCCCGCGCGCGCCGCGCCGCTGTGGCCCATGCTGGGCATCGAGCCCCACATGTCGGCCACGATGTTGACGATGGCGCCGCCATGCGCCTGCATGCTCTGCAGAAAGCATTCGCGTGCCACGAGAAAACCGCCCGTGAGATTGGTATGGATCACCGCCTCCCATCCCTTGGTCGAAATGGCCGCGAGTGGCGTGATGTACTGGCCGCCCGCGTTGTTCACCAGCCCGTCGATGCGTCCGTGCGCGGCCACGATCGCAGCCACCGCGCTGCGCACGGCCTCTTCCTGCCGGATGTCGAAGGGCTGCGTGCTCGCCTTGCCGCCGTCATCGATGATTTCGGCCCGCACCGACTCGAGCTTCTCTGCATTGCGGCCGACCAGCACCACCTGAGCGCCGAGCGAAGCGAGTTCATGCGCCGTGCAGCGCCCGATGCCGGAGCCGCCGCCGGTGACGACGATCACCTGGCCGGCAAAAACGCCGGGCGAAAAAACGGAGCGGTACCGGGAGGGCGAGTTCATCGGACGGCTTTCAACAAAATCTGCGCAGAAGCAGCGTTGTCAGGCATCGGCTATTTCCGCCACCACATGGCGCGCGGCCACCTGTGCGCCGACGGCCACATGCAGCGCGGCCAGCCGACCGGCACGCGGCGCGCAGTGCACATGTTCCATCTTCATGGCCTCGAGCGTGACGAGCGGCTGGCCGGCGGCCACGGTGTCGCCCTCCGCCGCCAGCAGCGCGATGACGCGGCCGTTCATCGAGGCGCGCAGCAGCCCGTCGGCGGCAGCAACACCCTCGCGCGCGACAGCGACATGGGTGAGGTTGTCGAGCTGAAACGGCCGCCCGCGAAAGTGAAAGAAGAGGCGGCCCGCCGGTCCGTGCGCCACCACCGCTTGCTCGGCCAACCCGTTGCAACAGAAGCGCACATGCCCTTCGCCAGGCAGCGCAAGCAAGTCGATCCGTACGGGCGCCTGGTCGCCGATGCAAATGTCGAAGCGGGCTGCGCCAAGAGGCTGCACGCGCGCCTGGCAGTTCATTCCGTCGAGCGCGAAGCGCAATGCATTCGGCAACCGGTGGGCGAGCGGCGAGGGCCAGCCGTGCTCTCCGAGCTGGAGCAACAGCGCAGCGAGCAACGTGGCGCGCGCTTCGGCCGCGTCGTAGGGTGCGAGCAAGCCGTCGAGCTGTTCGGCGATGAATGCGGTGGTCGCCGCACCGCTTTCGAACACCGGATGCGCCAGTGCGCGCTGCAGCAGCTGCTGGTTCGTGGCAAGGCCCAGTGCCACCGTGTCTTGCAGGCCCGCCAATAGCCGTTGCCGGACTTCGTCGCGCGTGCGGCCGTGTGCCACGAGCTTGGCGATCATCGAGTCGTAGTACGGCGGCACCGCAGCGCCGTCGCGCAGCGCGTGTTCGGTGCGCAAAGTTGGCGATGGCCGCCACGCGGCGAGCGTGCCGCTTTGCGGCAGAAAGCCTTGCCGCGGATCTTCGGCGCACAGGCGCACTTCGATCGCGTGGCCGCTCATGCGCACATCCTGTTGCGCAAGTGGTAGCGGTTCCCCGGCCGCGATGCGCAACTGCAGCTCGACCAGGTCGAGCCCCGTCACCGCTTCGGTCACCGGATGCTCCACCTGCAGCCGCGTGTTCATTTCCATGAACCAGTAGCGGCCGTCGGCATCGAGCAAGAACTCGAGCGTGCCCGCACCTTCATAGCCGATGGCCTTTGCGGCGGCGACCGCCGTTGCGCCCATGCGTTCGCGCAACGCTGCGGAAACGGCCGGCGAGGGCGACTCTTCGATCACCTTCTGGTGCCGCCGCTGCACCGAGCAGTCGCGCTCGCCCAGGTGAATGGCGTTGCCGTGCCGGTCGGCGAACACCTGGATCTCGATGTGGCGCGGCGCCACGATGGCGCGCTCCAGGATCACGGCCGCATCGCCGAAGGCATTGAGCGCTTCCGATTGCGCGCTCTGCAGCAGTTCGGCGAAGGCCGCGGCCGATGGCACCAGGCGCATGCCGCGTCCGCCGCCGCCGGCCGTTGCCTTGATCATCACGGGCCAGCCGATGCGCGCGGCTTCGGCGGCGAGCGTGGACTGGCTCTGGTCTTCCCCTTGGTAGCCCGGAATACACGGCACGCCGGCCGCCTGCATCAGCCGCTTCGCGCCGGCCTTGTCGCCCATTGCGCGAATGGCTTCGGGCGAGGGGCCGATGAAGACGAGGCCCGCATCGCGGCAGGCCTGTGCGAACGCCGCGTTCTCGGCGAGAAAGCCGTAGCCCGGATGCACCGCTTGCGCGCCGCTCGCACGCGCGGCATCGACGATGGCTGCAATGTTCAGGTAGCTCTGCGCGGGCAGCGATTCGCCGATCAACACCGACTGGTCGGCCTGGCGCACATGCTCCGCATCGGCGTCGGCCGTCGAATACACGGCCACCGTGCGGCAGCCCATGGCACGCGCGGTGCGCATCACGCGGGTCGCGATCTCGCCGCGGTTGGCTACCAGAATCTTGCTGAAGCTCATGGCCGCGCCACCGAGAACTGCATGGCCTGCGGCATGCGCGTATCGGCATCGCGGCAGACGGAGAGCACTTCGGCCAGCACCGCCCGCGTGTCGCGCGGGTCGATCACGCCGTCGTCCAGCAGCAGCGCGCTGGTGGTGAACACGCTCATCTGCCGATCGAAGCGCTCGACGATCTGCTGCTGCATCGCATCGATCTTCGCGTGATCGACAGCACCTTTGCGCGCCATGCCCGCTTCCATCACGATGGCCATGGTTCTTGCCGCCTGCTCGCCGCCCATCACGGCAGTGCGCGCGTTCGGCCATGAAAAGCAGAAGCGCGGCGCGAAGCCGCGGCCGCACATGCCGTAGTTGCCCGCGCCGTAGGAGGCGCCGCAATGCAGCGTGATCTGCGGCACGGTGGCGCTGGTCACCGCCTGGATCATCTTGGCGCCGTGCTTGATGATGCCGGCCTCCTCATGCGCGCGGCCCACCATGTAGCCCGTGATGTTCTGCAGGTAGACGATGGGCGTGCGCGACTGGCAGCAGGCCTGGATGAAATGCGTGGCCTTGGTGGCGCCGTCGGAGTCGATGGGGCCGTTGTTGGTGACGATGCCCACGGCATGGCCTTCGAGCCGCATGTGGCCGCACACCGTGGCGCTGCCGTAGTGTTCGCTGAATTCGAGGAACTCGGAGCCGTCGGCAATGCGCGCAATCACCTCGCGCATGTCGACCGGCCGGCGCCCGTCGCCCGGCATGATGCCGAGCAGTTCTTCGGCTTCATAGAGCGGCGGCGCAAACTTGCGCGGGGCTTCGTCGCGGGTCCAGTCGATGCCGCCCAAGATGGAGCGGGCGATGCGAATGGCGTCGCGGTCGTCTTCCGCCAGGTAGTCGCCCAACCCCGAGATGTGCGTGTGCATCACGGCGCCGCCCAGCTCTTCCTCGGTGGCAATTTCGCCGGTGGCGGCGTTGAGCAGCGGCGGGCCGGCCAGGAACGCGCGGGTGCGGTCCCGCACCATCACGATGTAGTCTGAAAGGCCCGTCTGGTAGGCGCCGCCCGCGGTCGAGGAGCCGTGCGTCACCGTCACCACTGGCAGCCCGGCGGCCGAGAGCCGCGCCAGGTTGCGAAAGATGCCGCCGCCGCGCACGAAGTCCTGCACGCGGTATTGCATGAGATTGGCGCCCGCGCTTTCCACCAGCTGAACATAGGGCAGCTTGTTTTCGAGCGCGATCTCCTGCATGCGCAACTGCTTGTCCAAGCCCATCGGCTGCAGCGCGCCGGCGTCGATGCCGGAGTCGGAAGCGCTCACCATGCAGCGCACGCCGGCCACCCGCCCAATGCCCGCGATCACCCCGCCGCCGGGCACGCTCCTGCCGAGGTCCTGGTGGTCATGGCCCAGGCCGGCCAGCGAGGCCAGCGGCAGAAAGGGCGCGCCGGTGTCGAGCAGCAGCGCCAGGCGCTCGCGCGGCAGCAGCTGCCCGCGCCTGGCAAAGCGCTCGGCCGAGGCATTCGAGGCCGCCGCCGAGCGGGCCTCGTGCGACCGCACCTCGGCAAGCAGCGCGAGCATGCCGGCGCGATGGGCCTGGAAGGATTCGCTGGCCGCGTGCAGCCGGGATTCGATGGCGGGCATGAGGAGTCAGTGCAGATCGCTTTCGCTCTGCACTGACTCTAGGGCACCGATTCGCGCCCGGCTTGCGCCAATTAGCTGGTGCGGACCCGCCGCGCCGCAGCGGGGGCGTCCAGGCTGGTGCCCGTGATCACCCAGTAGATGAAGATCAGCACCGCGCCGGCCGTGCCGAACACCGACAAGCCCATGTAGTTGCCGCCGATGGCGAGCGCATCGGTCGGAGCGGCAGCAGTGCAGATCATGTTGGCGGCGCTCATGCCCACGTAATGCATGGTGCACACCGCCACGCCCATCACCGCGGCGGCGGCCACCTTGTGGCTCAGCCGGCGCAGGTTGAAGGCCAGCCACAGGGCCGCGCCCGCGGCGGTGATGGCAATGGCCACGGACAGGCCGACGATGTTGAGATCGAAATCCATCGAGGCGCGCATGTTCATGGCAAACATGCCCATGTAGTGCATCACGCACACCCCCAGGCCCGCCAACAGGCTGCCGGCCAGCCAGCCCGGCTTGCTGAATTTGCTTCGCCCGCCCGCCAGGTACAGCGCAATGCCGGAGATGAGGATGGCCGCCACCAGGGACACGACGGTCAGCGGCACGTTGTATGAAATGCCCACCGGCAGCCGGTAGGCCAGCATGCCGATGAAATGCATCGACCAGATGCCGATGCCGCCCAGCGCCACGGCGGCGCAAGCCACCACCGCCAGGTTCGGTTTACCGTCCGCCCCGACCATGCGCCCTGCGCAGATCAGCGCCACCAAAGAACCCGCGAACGAAATGAGGAACGAGAGCGCCACCAGGCCGAGCGAATACTCGGGCGATAGCAACTGGCCAACAACGAGGGGGGTCATGCTTTGTTCTCCTGGAAAAAAGAACGACTCACCGCCGTGGGATCGGGTGTGGAAAGGGTTGTAACGAGTCGTTCGCGGACGAGTTTGTAATAGTTGTTTTTAAAAGTAAACAGAATTTGGTGCGGTTTTGTTTACCTTCTCACACCTCATCGTTGAGGCCGAATCCGGTAGATCGCATTGTTCCGGTCGGCCGCCACGTAGATGCTTCCGTCACCGCCCACGGCAACGCCTGTCACCACATAAGGCGGCGGCAATCCGGGGCCCGCGGCCAGGCCGATCGGCAGGTTTTCCGCCACGGTGCGGCGCGAGCCGTTCGCAGGGTCGATTTCCACCAGCCGGCGCGCCGCGCTCTCGGCCACGATGAAGCTGCCCCAAGGCGTTTGCGCCAGGCCTTCAGGCAGCGCCAGTCCCTCGGCAATGGCACGGAGCGGTGCGCTCGCGTCGAGCGGAATGCGGGTCAGCTTGCCCGCCGCCTCGGTCACATAGAGTGCGCCGTCCTGGCCGATGATCATCTGCACCGGGCCGCTCAGCCCGCTAGCGAGCACTTGCTTGTCTGCAAACTTGGCACCGCGGGCGCGCGTGATGCTGCCGGTGGCGATCTCGGCATAGATCACGCTGCCGTCGGCCATGGGCAGGGCGTCGAAAGGCGCCTTCAATCCGTGAATGGTCTCGACGGTTCGCAGCGTCTGGCGGTCGACCAGCTGCACCGTGCCTGTGAACCACGAGGTCAGCGCAAACAGCTTGCCCGAGAGACCGATGGCGAAGGGATAGTCGAGGTCCGGATCGCGCTGCATGCGGAACACGTCGCGCACTTCGCCGGTACGCACATCCACCTGGCGAAAGCCGAACACATCGGCCACCCAGAGCGTGTGGCCTTCGATCTTGAGGCCCGCGGGTGCCGCGAGCTTGCCGCTGGTGAGCGTGCGCAGCGCACCGGTGGCGGGGTTGAAGGCCTGCACCTCGTTGTTGGCCATGTTCGAGATGTAGATGGTGCCATCGGGCGTGTCCCGCGCAATGGCCAGGTTGTCGAGCGACGGGCGCAGCTGCTTCGCGACGGTCTTGCGGCCGGTGGCCAGGTCCACGCGCACCAGCTCGCCGCTGCGCGCATCGACCACCCAGAGGTTGCCCTTGCCGTCCAGATTGGCCGCCGCGGGAATCTTGAAGCCATCGGCAATCACGGTCATCTGGCCGTTGGCCGGGTCGATCTTCACGACCTGGCCCTTGAACCACAGCGGCCCGTAGAGCATGCCGTCCGGGCCGACCTCGAAGCCGTTGAAGCCGCCCATGTCCTTCTTGATGAGCCGCGGCGGCTTCTGGCCTTCGCGGTCGATCTCCCAGAGCGCATCGCCCAGGAACACCTGCGAGGCATAAAGCTTGTTGTTGCGGCGGTCGAAGTCGAGCGAGTTGAGGCCGGGCAGGTCCTTGGCGAGCACGCGCATCGGTGCGCCGTCGCTCTCGCGGTAGCGCAGCATGCCCATGAGGTAGTTGGTCCAGGCCAGCTCGCCCTTGGGGCCGACCGCGATGTCGTCCGCCTGGCCCTCGGGCGCGTCGATCAGCACCTTGGCCGCGCCGGTGGTGCGGTCGACCTCCCACAGCGTGTTGCCGAGCACGGAGCCGGCAAGCAGCCGGCCCTTCTGGTCGATGGCCAAGCCGTGCACTCCCGAGAAGGAGGACGGCGGCACCAGCGCCTCGGGTGCGGCCCATGACGCGGGCCGGGTGGTGGGCGGCGGTGCGACAACGGTGCTGCAGGCGCCCAGCAGGGCGAGCGTGGCGGTCAGCGCGGCGGCAGCGCGCAACAGGCGACGGGGCATGCCTTCTCCTTCTTGTGGTTGCGCGCGCAGTCTAGAAGGAGGAGGGGGATGCGGCGCAGTCGCTACTGCGACATGTGCGGCAACATGCGGACTTTCTTCCGCTGTGGATTACCCGCGCAGCAGCTGCGTCGCGGTGTGTATCAACAGCCCCACCAGGCCGCCCACCAGCGTGCCGTTGATGCGGATGAACTGCAGGTCGCGGCCGATGTTGCGTTCGAGCTCCACGGTCATCTCCTCCGCATTCCATTCGGCGACCCGCTCTTCGATGTAGCGCCGGATGTCTTCGCGGTAGCGTTCGATGGCCAGCGGCGCGGCCGCCTCGATCTGCTCGTTGATCCAGCGGCGGATCGCTTCGTCGGCCTGCAGGCGCGCACCCAGCGCACCGGCCATCGACGCGATGCGGCGGCGGATCGTCGAATCGCCTCGGCCCAGGTCGTCATGCAGCCACGCGAGCAGCTCGCCCCACAACCCATGCAGGTAATCGCCCAGCGCGGGGTGGGCCATCAGCTCGGCGCGGATCTGTTCCCCGCGTTGCTGGAACTCGGGGTCGAGCTTCAACCGCACCACGAAGTCGTCGACAAAGTGATCAAAGCGCTTGCGCATCGGGTGGCCGGGTTCGGCCGCCAGCTCGGCAATGGTGCGCGCCACTGCTGCAACGATCTTGCGCGTGGCGAGCTTGGCCGCCACCTGGTCGAGCCCCACGTAGCGCAGCGTTTTTATCTCGCGCGCAATGGCTTCGGTGATGTGCGCCTGAACCTCTTCGCCTTCGAGCAGGCCGGCCACCTGCTGCAGCACATCGTCGAGCAGGGCCTGGTGGCGCCCGCCCGCGGTGAGTGCGTCCAGCGCCTGGCCGGTCAGGCGCGAGAGGTCGATCTTTTCCAGGCCCGCGGCTGCAGCACGGCCCATGAAGGCGCGAACCCGCTCGTCGTCGAATGCCGAGAGGCCGTAGCGCGTGGCGGCCACGCCCCATTCACCGAGCTTCTCGCCGCTCGCGGGGCGGGCCAGCCAGTCTGCAATTCGGCCGGCCGCGTCGAACGCCCGGAGCTTGGCCAGCACCTGCTCGGTGCCGAGAAAGTTGTTGCAGATGAAGCCGGCCAGCTTGGCGCCGATGCGGTCCTTGTTGCTCGGGATGATGGCCGTGTGCGGAATCGGCAAACCCAGCGGGTGGCGGAACAGTGCCACCACCGCGAACCAGTCGGCAATGGCGCCGACCATCGCCGCCTCTGCAAAGGCGGCCACGTAGCCCCAGGCCGCGTGCTCGTCGTGCAGCGCGCTGGCCAGCGCATACAGCAGCGCCGCGGCGCACAGCAGGCCGAGCGCGACGCGCTTCATCCGTTGCAGCGCGTCGCTGCCGTGGTGGTCTTCAGCCAATGGTCGGCGTGGCCGCAAGGCGTTCCATGAACAGTTCGCAGCGCGCCAGCTGCTCCAGGCTCACGAACTCGTCGGGTTGGTGCGCCTGGTTGATGCTGCCCGGGCCGCACACCACGGTGGGGATTCCGGCGTTCTTGAAAAGGCCCGCTTCGGTGCCGAAGGCCACCAGCGTGGTGCGATCTTCGCCCGCGAGGCGCTGGGCCAGCAGCGTGATCGGGTCGTCGGCCGCGCCAAGGAAGCTCGGGATCTCGCAGATCGTTTCGAACCTGAAGCCCGCATCCGGCGCCACCTTCTTCATCGCGGGCTCGATGCTCGCGGCATAGGCCAGCACGTCGGCCTGCATGCGCTTTGCATCGGCGGTGGGAAGGTCGCGGAATTCATAGCGGAACTCGGCGTCGCGCGGCACCACGTTGTCGGCAATGCCGCCGTGGAACTGGCCCACGCTCGCGGTGCTGAAGGGCACGTCGAAGCCTTCGTAGCGCGGCTCGCTGCGCTCGAAGCCCTCGGCCATGTCGCGCACCTTGCCGACCACGCGCGCCGCCATCTCGATGGCGTTGACCGAATGCGGCGTGAGCGACGAGTGCGCCTCCTTGCCGCGCACGCAGCACTTGTAGCGGTACACGCCCTTGTGCGCGATGGCCGGCACCATGCTGGTGGGCTCGCCCACGATGCAGGCCAGCGGCTTGATGTTGGCGTCGCGCATGTCGGCAATCAGTTCCTTCACGCCGAAGCAGCCGATTTCTTCTTCATAGCTGAAGGCGAAGTGCACCGCGTAAGGCGAGTCGCTTTCCAGGAAGCGCTTGGCGTTGGCAAGGGCGATGGCGATGAAGCTCTTCATGTCCGCCGAGCCGCGGCCGTAGAGGCGCTCGTTCTGCACCACGGCGGAGAGCGGGTCGACGCTCCATTCCTGCCCGTCCCAGGGCACCGTGTCGGTGTGGCCCGAAACGATGACGCCGGCCGGCTTGCCTTCGCCGAGGGTGGCGAACAGGTTGGCCTTGGTGCGTTCGGCGTTGTAGGTGATGCGGCTTTTGACGCCCAGCGCGGCCAGGTGGCTCTGTGCGAGGTCGATCAGTTCGAGGTTGCTGTTCGCGCTGATGGTGTTCATGCGCACGAGCGCCTGGGCCAGGGCGAGGCTTTGAGGGGAAAGCGTATGGAGCATGCAACAGATTGTCCAAGAAGTCGGCCCCGCGCGCCGCGGGTGCCGCTGCTGTCATGCGAAGCGGGTACCCTGCGCCTCTTTTGGATGGAGAAAAAGACGATGCGCAACCTTCAGCTGGCTCTCTCTGCAACCGCTGCCCTCTGCCTTGCCGCCTGCGGTACCACCGGCCCCGGCGGTTCTCCCGGAAAGCTGCTGACGCTCGACGGCCAGCCGCCGCTGGTCATTGCGCACCGCGGTGCCTCGGGCTTGCTGCCGGAGCAGACGCTCGAGTCTTATGCGCGCGCCATCGAACTGGGCGCCGACGTGATCGAGATGGACTTGGTCTCCACCAAGGACGGCGTGCTCATTGCCCGCCACGACCCCAACCTGGCCATCAGCACCGACGTGGCCAAGCACCCGCGCTTCGCCTCGCGCAAGAAGACCATCAAGGTCGACGGCGAAACCCAGACCGGCTGGTTCAGCAACGACTTCACGCTGGCCGAGATCAAGACGCTGGGCGGTATTTCGACCGACGCCGAGCGGCCGCAGGAGTTCAATGGCAAGTTCAAGATTGCCACCTTCCAGGAGATCATCGACTTTGCCAAGGCCAAGTCGAAGGAAACCGGGCGCACCATCGCGATCTACCCCGAGACCAAGAACCCGACCTACTTCCGCGACCTGGGCCTGCCGATGGAAGACAAGGTCATTGCCGCCATCAACGCCGCCGGCTGGAACAGCAAGACCGCGCCCGTCTACGTGCAGTCGTTCGAGCCCGGCAGCCTCAAGTACATGAAGAGCAAGGGCCTGAACACCCGGCTCATCCAGTTGATCGACGGCGACGGCATCGACATGAAGACCGGTGCCATGACCTATGCCGTGCCGGTCGACCGCCCCTACGAATGGACCAAGGCCGGCGACAAGCGCAACTTCGACGTCATGGTCACGCCCGCGGGCCTCGCCGAAATCAAGACCTATGCCGACGGCATCGGCCCGTGGAAGCGCTACATCGTGAGCATCAAGGGCAGCATCGGCGCCGACGGCAAGCCGCTCGACGTCAACAAGGACGGCAAGATCAACGATGCCGATGCCACTTCGGTTTCGCCCACCACGCTGATCGCCGACGCGCACAAGGCCGGCCTGTTCGTGCACCCGTTCACCTTCCGCAACGAGTCGCGCCGCCTGGCCGCCGACTACAACAAGGACGGCAAGAACGAGTACGCCATCTATTACAAGCTCGGCGTGGACGGCGTGTTTACCGACTTCACCGACACGGCAATTGCCGCGAGGACCGACTACCTCAAGAGCATCGGCCGCTGAGTTTTTGCGGGGAACACCGCGGAACCGGCTTTGCCGGGCCGCTGGTGTTGCCCCCGGCGAGGGGGAGGGAGAAGCGACACGAAGTGCGCGAAGCCTGGGGGAGTGCGTAATTCGCCGGCACGGTCTTTGCGGTGGTGAGCCGCAAAGCCTAGACTGTGCCCCATGAAACTCATCGATTCGCTCGTCACGCAGGCGGCCGGCATCGCCGCCGTGCGGCGTGACCTCCACGCCCACCCCGAACTCTGCTTCGAAGAAGTCCGCACCGCCGATGTGGTGGCAGGCAAGCTCACTGAATGGGGCATTCCCATTCACCGCGGCCTGGGCACCACCGGCGTGGTGGGCATCGTCAAGAACGGCACCAGCAACCGCGCCGTCGGCCTGCGCGCCGACATGGACGCGCTGCCGGTGACCGAGCTCAACACCTTCGCCCATGCCAGCAAGCACCACGGCAAGATGCACGCCTGCGGGCACGACGGCCACACCGCCATGCTGCTGGCCGCGGCGCAGCACCTCGCGAAGCACCGCAACTTCGACGGCACGGTGTACCTGATCTTCCAGCCGGCCGAAGAGGGCGGCGGCGGCGCGCGCGAAATGATCAAGGAAGGGCTCTTCGAGCAGTTCCCCATGGACGCCGTGTTCGGCATGCACAACTGGCCCGGCATGAAGGCCGGCCAGTTCGCGGTGAGCCCCGGGCCGGTGATGGCGTCGGGCAACAAGTTCTATGTCAACGTGATCGGCAAGGGCGGCCATGCCGCGCTGCCGCAGACCGGCATCGACCCGGTGCCGATCGCCTGCGAGATCGTGCAGGCGTTCCAGACCATTCTCACGCGCAAGATGAAGCCGACCGATTCGGCCGTGATCTCGGTCACCACCATCCACGCGGGCGAAGCCAACAACGTGATTCCCGACAACTGCGAGTTGACGGGCACCGTGCGCACCTTCTCCATCGAGGTGCTCGACATGATCGAGGCGCGCATGAAGAAGATTGCCGAGAACATCTGCGCGGCGCACGACGCCACCTGCGACTTCCGCTTCGAGCGCTACTACCCGCCCACCATCAACACCGAGGCCGAGGCCCACTTTGCCCGCCGCGTGATGGGCGAGATCGTGGGCGCCGAGAACGTGCTGCGGCAGGAACCCGCCATGACCTCGGAAGACTTCGCCTTCATGCTGCAGGCCAAGCCGGGCGCCTATGCCTTCATCGGCAACGGCGACGGCTCGCACCGCGACGTGCACCACGGCGAAGGGCCGTGCACGCTGCACAACGCGAGCTACGACTTCAACGACGACCTCATTCCCCTGGGCGCCACCTGCTGGGTGCAACTGGCCGAGCAGTTCCTGAAGCCCGGAGGAAACGCATCTTGATCGGCATCGGGGAGGCGTTTTCGCCGCGCTACGCCCAGGCGCGCCAGAAATTCCTGCAGGCCTGCGTGAGCGCGGGCCTCACAGTCGAGCCGCATGCGCATCCGGCCAAGGGGCAGGACGGCGAAGAGCTTTCGATGGATGTGGCGCTCGATGGCGATGCCAACGCCGAGCGCCTGCTGATCGTTTCCAGCGCCTGCCATGGCGTGGAGGGCCATTGCGGCAGCGGCGTGCAGGTGTTTGCGCTGCACGACGCCGAGTGGCGCGAGAAGGCCAAGGCGCAGGGTGTTGCGGTGCTGTACGTGCATGCGCTCAACCCGCACGGCTTTTCGTGCGGGCGGCGTGTCACGCAAGAGAACGTCGACCTGAATCGCAACTTCGTCGATTTCTCGAAGCCGCTGCCGGTCAACCAGGCCTATGCCAAGCTGCATCCGCTGCTGTTGCCCGACGCCTGGCCGCCCACGCCCGAGAACCAGGCCGCGGTCGATCAGTGGATCGAAAAGCATGGTGTCGCTGCTTTCCAGGCGGCTGTCACCGGCGGGCAATACCAGTTCGACGACGGGCTGTTCTTTGGCGGCAAGGCGCAAACCTGGAGCAACAAGATGCTGCGCAATGTGCTGCGCCGCCATGCGGCCGGCACGCGCCGGCTGGGCTGGATCGACCTGCACACCGGGCTCGGGCCGAACGGCATCGGCGAACGCATCTTCGCGGGACGGGATGACAAGGCGGCCTACGCGCGCGCCAACGCCTGGTGGGGCGCGCCCGCGGCGCCGGTGACGTCGATCTACGACGGTTCGTCCACTTCGGCGCTGCTGAGCGGCCTCATCAGCGAAGCGGTGTACCAGGAATGCCCGCAGGCCGAATACACCGGCATTGCGCTCGAATACGGCACGCTGCCGATGCTCGACGTTCTGGGCGCCCTGCGCGCCGACCACTGGCTGCACAAGCACCCTGAAGCGCCGGCCGAGCTGGCCGACGGCATTCGGGCGCGAATGCGCGATGCCTTCTATACCGACACCGATGCGTGGCGCGGCCAGATCGTCAGCCAGGCCCGCCAGGCCATGTTCCAGGCCGTGGACGGCTTGAGCAGCTGACGCAAGAAGCAAGAAGTGGGGCGCGATGCCCCTGCGGTCAGGTCCTGATCTTGCCGTCGGCGGTGATCATCGACAGCTCGACGAACTTCGAGCCGACGTGGTTCTTGGGAGAGAACGACACCTCGAAGCCGCCGAACTGCTGGCGGTCGATGCTCTCCAGCCCCGCAATGAGGCCGTCGCGCGAGGCCTTGCCCGGCGCGCGACGCAGGCCCTCGGTCAGCACCTTGGCGGCAAGGTAGCCTTCCATGCTCGAGAAATTGGCGCTCGCCGCGGCACCGGCCTTCTTGACCGCGTCGCTGAATTCGCGCGTGATCGCGTTGGCGGGGTTGTAGGGCGAGGGCACCACCTGCGTCACCATCACGCCCGCGCCGCCCTTGCCCAGCTCGTCGGCCAGCGCCTGGGTACCCACGAACGACACATTGAAGAAGGTGCCGCCGTAGCCGGCCTTGCGGGCCTCGCGAATGAAAGCCGCACATGCCTTGTAGGCACCGACCTGAACCACCGCGTCGGGGCGCGCCGCCACGATGCTCTTCACGGCAGAGGCCACGTCGACCGAGTTGCGCTCCACCGTGGCCAGCGCCACCGGCTTGAGGTCCTGCTGCGAAAGCGCCAGGGTCACGCCGTCGAGACCGGCCTTGCCGTAGGCGTCGTTCTGATAGAAGACCGCGATCTTCTTCAGGTGCAGGTGCGTGAGCTGCTTCACGATGAGCGCGGTCTCGTCGTTGTACGAGGCGCGCAGGTGGAATACGTTCTTCTGGAACGGCTCGCGCAGCGACATGGCGCCGGTGAACGGCGCGATGAAGGGCACCTTGTCCTTCACCGCGAGCGGCAGCGCCGCCATGCTGGTGGGGGTGCCGATGTAGCCGAACAGCGCGAACACGTCTTCCTCGATCAGCTTCTGCGTGTTGGCCGCGCAGCGGTCGGGCTCGTAGCCGTCGTCCAGGTTCTTGATCACCACCTGGCGGCGGCCAGGCTGGGCGTTGTATTGGTCCAGGAACAGCTTGGCACCCTGGTGAAACTGAATGCCGAGCTGAGCGGCCGGGCCGGTGAAGGGGGCCGATTGACCCAGAACCAGCGGCGTGTCGCCTTGGGCCCTGGCCAGCTGGAAGCCACCCAGCGCCGCCGCGCCGGTGGCCAGTGAAAAATGTCTGCGATTCATCATGGTGAAAACCTCTTTTGCGCAATGCCGCGCACTACCTGGAAAACTTTAGACTTGCCGGATGGACGATGCCCCGGTCTCTACAACTGCTGTTCTCCCCACCGAAACTTCCACGGTCCTGGGCGCTTGCCCGCACGACTGTCCGGACACCTGCGCGCTGGTCACCACCGTCACAGACGGCGTGGCCGTAAAGCTGCAGGGCAATCCGGCCCATTCGCACACCGGCGGCGTCCTTTGCACCAAGGTTTCACGCTACATCGAGCGCAACAGCCATGCCGAGCGCCTCGTGCAGCCCATGAAACGCGTCGGTCCCAAAGGCAGCGGCCAGTTCGAACCCGTAAGCTGGGACGCCGCTCTTGACGACATCGCCGCGCATCTCCGTGCATTGCAGACAGATCCAGAAACAATTGTGCCTTATAGTTACGCAGGCACCATGGGTCTTGTGCAGGGCGAGTCCATGGACCGTCGTTTTTTCCACAAGCTGGGCGCGACGCTGCTGGACCGCACCATTTGCTCCATGGCCGGCGGCGAGGCCATGGTCTACACGCTGGGCGCCAAGATCGGCATGCGGATCGAGTTTTTCGCCGAGGCCAAGCTCATCCTGATCTGGGGCAGCAACTCCATTGCGAGCAACCTGCACTTCTGGCGCCACGCCCAGGCCGCCCGGCGCGCCGGGGCGCGGCTGGTGTGCATCGACCCACGAAAGACCGAAACCGCCGACAAGTGCGACGAGCACATCGCCCTGCTGCCCGGCACCGACGCGGCACTGGCCCTGGCGCTGATGCACGAACTCATCGTGCACGACTGGCTCGACCACGACTACATCGAAAACCACACGCTCGGCTGGGAGCAGTTGCGCGAGCGCGCCCTGCAATGGCCGCCGTCGCGCGCCGCCGCCGTGTGCGGCGTGCCCGAGGCGCAGATCGTGGCGCTGGCGCAGGCCTACGGCACCACCAAGCCGGCCGCCATTCGGCTGAACTACGGCATGCAGCGCGTGCGCGGCGGCGGCAACGCGGCGCGCGCCATTGCCTGCCTGCCCGCGCTGGTGGGCGCCTGGCGAGACCGCGCGGGCGGGCTTCTCTTGAGCAGTTCGGGCCACTTTCCGGCCGACCGCGCCGCGCTGCAGCGGTCCGACCTGCTTGCCGGGCGCCAGCCGCGCACCATCAACATGAGCACCATCGGCGACGCGCTGCTCGACCAGGCCAAGCCGGTGAAGGCCATCGTGGTCTACAACAGCAACCCGGTCGCGGTGGCGCCCGAGTCGGGCAAGGTGGTGGCGGGCTTTGCGCGCGAAGACCTCTTTACTGTGGTGCTGGAGCAGTTCCAGACCGACACCGCCGATTACGCCGACTACCTGCTGCCCGCCACCACCCAGCTCGAGCATTGGGACATCCACTGCAGCTATGGCCACACCGACGTGCTGCTGAACCGCCCCGCGGTCGCGCCGCGCGGCGAGGCGCGCAGCAACGCATGGATCTTCCGCGAACTGGCGCGCCGCATGGGCTTCGACGAGCCCTGCTTCTCCGAAGACGACGAGGCGCTGTGCCGCACCGCTTTTGCGCCCGGCGCCATCGACTACGAAGAGCTGCTCGCGCAAGGCTTCACCAGCCTGCCGCTGCCTGAGGCGCCTTTTGCAGACGGCAAGTTTCCGACGCCTTCGGGCCGCTGCGAATTCTTCAGCGCGCGCCTTCAGGCGCAGGGCATGGACGGGCTGCCTGACCATGTGCCCAACTACGAGCCGGCGGGCGGTTCGGCCGAATTTCCTCTCGCGATGATCTCGCCGCCGGCGCGCAATTTTCTCAATTCGACTTTCGTCAACGTGACGAGCCTGCGCGCCATCGAAGGCGAGCCGCTGCTCGAGATCCACGAGGCGGACGCCGCCGCGCGCGGCATCGAGAGCGGCGCCACGGTGCGCGTGTTCAACAGCCGCGGCGAGCACCGCTGCCGCGCCGAAGTCTCGCGCCGCGCGCGGCCCGGCGTGGTGCACGGCATGGGCATCTGGTGGCGCAAGCTCGGCATGGACGGCACCAACGTCAACCAGCTCACCAGCCAACGCCTGACCGACATCGGCCGCGGCCCGACTTTCTACGACTGCCTGGTCGAAGTGGAGCGCATTGCTCCCTCTCCCGCTGAGAGTGGGTTGGGGTGAGGGCTGCCCCCGCATTCGCGCTGGCCGGCGCGCTGCTGTTGCTCGGCGGCTGCGCCGACCTTGGCTACTACTGGCAATCGGCCAGCGGCCACATCGGCATCATGCGGGCCGCCAAGCCGGTGCCCGAGTGGCTGGCCGACCCGGCCGTTTCCGAGCCGCTGAAAGCCAAGCTCGAACTCGCGCAGCGCATCCGCCGCTTTGCCGTGACCGAACTGGCCCTGCCGGACAATCCCAGCTACAAGTCGTATGCCGACCTGCGCCGGCGCGCCGCGGTGTGGAACGTGGTGGCCGCCCCGCCGTATTCGCTCACGCTCAAGAACTGGTGCTTTCCGGTGGCCGGCTGCGTGGGGTATCGCGGCTACTACGACGAGGCCGCGGCCAAAGCCGAAGCCGAGGCGCAGAGCGCCAAGGGCCTGGAAACCGCCGTGTACCCGGTGCCGGCATATTCCACACTCGGCTGGATGAACTGGGCCGGCGGCGACCCGCTGCTTTCCACCTTCATCGGCTACCCCGAAGGCGAGCTGGCGCGCATCGTGTTCCACGAGCTCGCGCACCAGGTGCTCTACGTGCCGGGCGACACGGTCTTCAACGAGTCGTACGCCACGGCGGTGGAGCGCATCGGCGGCGCCCTGTGGCTGCAGCGCGAGGCCAGCGACGCGGCGCGAAGCGAATACGCGCGCTTCGATGCGCAGCGTCAGCAGTTCCGCGCGCTGGCCCTCAACACGCGCCGAGCGCTCAACCAGGTGTACGAATCCGCGCAGGCCAAGGCTGGCGACTGGACGGCAGTCGGCGCCATGAAAAAGGCGGCGATGGACGACTTTCGCGAGCGCTACGCCCGGCTGCGCGCAGAATGGCTGGGCCCGCGCCAAGGCGCCTACGACCTCTGGGTGGCTCGCGCCAACAACGCGACCTTTGCAGCCCAGGGTGCCTACGACGACCTGGTGCCCGGCTTCGAGGCGCTGTTCGAGCGCGAGGGCCGCAACTGGCCGCGCTTCTACAAGGAGGTGCGCCGCATTGCCGCGCTGCCGACGATGGAGGAGCGGCGCCACGCATTGCAAACGGCCACCGGCATCCTGCAGACGAACAATTCCATCCACAAGAATCAAGACAACCACGGAGATCACGGTGCCTGACATCCTTATCGAACGAAACCACGCGCTGGGCATTGCCGGCGCACGCGAAGTCGCACGCCAATGGATGCAACAAGTCGAACAGGATTACGGCCTGGAATGCACCTATACCGAGGGCGAGACCAGCGACGTTGCGCAGTTCAGCCGCGCCGGCATCGACGGCACCGTGGAGGTCACGGCCAACACGTTGACGCTGGAGGCCACGCTGGGGTTTCTGTTCAGCAGCTTCAGCGACCAGATCGAGCAGAAAATTGCGAAGAACCTCGACGCGCTGCTCGATGCGCCGGGCGGCAAAAGCCGCTTTGCCTGACGGCTCTTAGCCGCAGCGGCTTCAGACGATGGTGTAGCCGCCGTCCACCGGCAGCGCCGCACCGCTGATCATCGATGCGCCATCGGAGAGCAGAAACAAGATCGGCGCCACCACTTCATCGACCTGCGCAAACCGCCCCAGCGGAATATTCCTGAGCGCAGCCGCGCTCTTCGCAGGATCGGCCCAGGCCTGCTCGGCCATGGGCGTGAGCGTGACAGTCGGGTTCACGCTGTTCACGCGAATGCCGTGGGGCCCAAACTCAAGGCACAGCGAACGCGTGATCGCATCCATGGCGGCCTTCGATGCGCAATAGCAAAGATGCGCATCGAGCGCGACCAGCGAAGCCTGGCTCGACACATTGACGATGCTGCCGCGCACGCCGGCCGAGACCATCGCCTTGCCGCAGCGCGAGGCCACCAGCGCGGCGGCGCGCGCGTTGACGGCCATCACGGCATCGAAATTCTTGGGCTGGAAGTCGAACGCCGATTCGAGCAATGCGATACCGGCGCAGTTCACCACGAGATCGAAGGCTGGCAACGCTGCGAGTTCTCGTTCCAATGCGGCCGTATCTTCGACGTCGATCACCAGTGGGGTGCAACCGGCTTCTGTGTGCAGGGCATCGAGTGCCGAGGCATTGCGGCCCACGGCTGTTACCGATGCGCCTGATTGTGCGAGCCGTATGGCTGCTGCGCGGCCGATGCCGCTGCTGGCGCCGGTCACGAGGGCGCGTTTGGCGGAGAAGTCGAAGGAGGTTTTCATGATGGTTGTTTACTGTGGTGTGCGCTGGAATGCATTCGGGGCGTGTGCAAAGGCCACCGGGTACTCCCCTCCGCGAATGTCCCCCGGGGCTGCGCCCCTCCTCCTTTATTTCGCT
>NZ_JBBCBO010000002.1:0-273681 GCF_037203865.1 Variovorax sp. CCNWLW186
GGTTGGGCACGCTGGACGAGCGGATGCTGATTTTGGTGGACATCGACAAGCTGATGTCCAGCGACGAGATGGGCCTGATCGAAAAAGTCATCTGACGTGACGCATACGGAGCAACCGAAATGAAGAACCTGAAAATCGGCACGCGGCTTGGCATTGGTTTTGCGCTGGTGCTGGCGCTCATGGCGTGCATCGCAGGCATCGGTGTGTTCCGTTTGCAAGGCGTGGGCCACGCAGTGCAGGAGATGGTGCAGCGCTCGCTCGTGAAAGAGCGGCTGGCCGCCAACTGGCTGCTGAACACCAGCAGCAACAGCGTGCGCACCTTCGCATTGGTCAAGAGCAACGATGCGCAAGTGCAGGAGTACCTGCAAAAGCACATGAGCAAGACCAGCGCGAGCATTTCCGAGACGCAGTCGAAGCTGGAGGCCATGCTCGACTCGCCCGAAGAGCAGGCGATCAGCGCCGACATCAAGGAAAAGCGCACCCAGTACGTGGGCCTGCGCAACACCATTCTCAAGCTCAAGGCCGATGGCAAGCAGGACGAGGCGGCCCAGCTCACCAACGACAAGCTGGTGCCGATGCTCGACGTGTACGACGCGAGCATCCGCAGCATGCTGACGCACCAGGCCGAGCGGATCGACAAGGCGGCGGAGGCCGTGGAAGGCCTGAACCACGCGGGCCGCGCCAACGTGATCGTGCTGGCCGTGGTTGCGCTGCTGCTCGGCGCCGTGCTGGCATGGCTCCTGACCCGCAGCATCACGCGGCCGTTGAACGAGGCGGTGCGCGTGGCGCAAACCGTGGCGGACGGCGACCTCACGAGCCACATCGAATCGTCGTCCACCGACGAGACGGGCCTCTTGATGCAGGCGTTGAAGAACATGAACACGAGCCTGGCCAACGTGGTCGGTGGCGTGCGCACCGGCACCGACGCCATTGCCACCGCCTCGGGCCAGATTGCCGCGGGCAACCAGGACCTGTCATCGCGCACCGAAGAGCAGGCCAGCTCGCTCGAAGAGACCGCCGCCTCGATGGAAGAACTCACCAGCACCGTCAAGCAGAACGCCGACAACGCTCGCCAGGCCAACCAACTGGCCCTTTCGGCCTCCGAGGTCGCCATCAAGGGCGGCAACGTGGTGGGCCAGGTGGTCGACACCATGGCCTCGATCAATGCCTCGTCCAAGAAGATCGTCGACATCATCGGCGTGATCGACGGCATTGCCTTCCAGACCAACATCCTGGCGCTCAACGCGGCAGTCGAAGCCGCGCGCGCCGGCGAACAGGGCCGTGGCTTTGCCGTGGTCGCATCGGAAGTCAGAAGCCTGGCGCAACGCTCGGCCGCCGCGGCCAAGGAAATCAAGGGCCTGATCGACGACTCCGTGGGCAAGGTCGACGTGGGCAGCGCCCTGGTCGGCGAAGCCGGCAAGACGATGGAAGAGATCGTGAGCGGCGTCAAGCGCGTGGCGGACATCATCGGCGAGATCACGGCGGCCAGCCAGGAGCAGAGCACCGGCATCGAGCAGGTGAACCAGGCCATTGCGCAGATGGACCAGGTGACGCAGCAGAACGCGGCGCTGGTCGAAGAAGCGGCGGCTGCCGCCCAATCAATGCAAGAGCAAGCCGCCAGCCTGGTCAGCGCGGTGAGCGTGTTCAGGCTCGAGCCCGGCACGCAGCTCCAGCGAAGCGAGCCGGAGTTCGCAGCGCCGGCGGCGGCGCGAACGGTGTTCGGCCCGCTCAAAGCCGTACCCAAGACCCTGCGGCCGGCTCTGGGCGGAAAAACCGAGGCTGCCGCACCCCGACAACTGGCCACGGCCGGCACGGCGGCTGGCGACTGGACAGAATTTTGAACTAATGGCCTCAAGTCTTGCGCGCATCTGCCGATAAACCTATCGGTAGCACCGCACAAAAGACATCCACCCTAGGAAGAGACTATGTTCAACCGTTTGAATTCCCGCGGCCTTCGCATCGGCCAGAAGCTCGGGCTGTTCACGGCCAGCGCCATCATGGGCGTGGCGGCCCTGACAGCCCTTTTCCTGATTTCGGAGCGCAAGCTCATCATGGAAGAGCGGCAAGCCAGCGTCCGCCAGGTGGTGGAAAGCGCCCATGGCCTGCTGGCCCATTACCACGGCCTCGTGGCCAAGGGCACGCTGACCGAGCCGCAGGCAAAGGAACAGGCCATGCAGGCGATTCGCGGCCTGCGCTACAGCGGCAGCGAGTATTTCTGGATCAACGACATGCAGCCGCGCATGGTGATGCACCCCATCAGCCCGGCGCTCGAGAACAAGGATCTCTCTTCCAACAAGGACGCCACCGGCAAGCGGCTGTTCGTCTCTTTCGTCGAGACCGTCAAGGCCAACGGCGCGGGCTTCGTTCCCTATCTCTGGGCCAAGCCGGGCAGCGACAAGCCGGTGCCCAAGGTCTCCTACGTGAAGGGCTTCGAACCCTGGGGCTGGATCATCGGCTCGGGTGTCTATGTGGACACGGTGCAGACCACGATCATGGGCCGGATCATCACCCTGTCGATTGGTGCGGCGGTGCTTGCCGCGGGGCTGCTGGCCCTCGGCTGGGCAATCTCGCGTGGCCTGCTGAAGCAGCTCGGCGGAGAGCCCGCGGACGCGACCGCCATTGCGCACCGCATCGCCGACGGCGACCTGGCGGTTCGCATCGAGCTGAAACGCGGCGACCAGGCCAGCCTGCTGCATGCGATTCAGGGCATGCGCGACAGCCTCGCCAAGGTGGTGGGTGAAGTGCGCACGGGCACCGACGCCATCGCCACCGCCTCGGGCCAGATCGCCGCAGGCAACCAGGATTTGTCTTCGCGCACCGAAGAGCAGGCCAGCTCGCTCGAAGAGACGGCTGCCTCGATGGAAGAACTCACGAGTACCGTCAAGCAGAACGCCGACAACGCCCGTCAGGCCAACCAGCTGGCCCTCTCGGCCTCCGAAGTGGCCGTGCGCGGCGGTGGCGTGGTCAGCCAGGTGGTGGACACCATGGGCTCCATCAATACATCCTCCAAGAAGATCGTCGACATCATCGGCGTGATCGACGGTATTGCGTTCCAGACCAACATCCTCGCGCTCAATGCGGCCGTGGAAGCCGCTCGTGCCGGTGAACAGGGCCGCGGCTTTGCCGTGGTGGCTTCCGAGGTGCGCAACCTCGCACAACGCTCTGGCGCAGCCGCCAAGGAAATCAAGGGCCTGATCGACGACTCCGTGGGCAAGGTCGAGGCCGGCAGCCGCCAGGTGGCCGAAGCGGGCCGCACGATGGACGAGATCGTGGACAGCGTCAAGCGCGTGACCGACATCATGGGCGAGATCACCGCGGCGAGCCAGGAGCAGAGCACCGGCATCGAACAGGTGAACCAGGCCATTGCGCAGATGGACCAGGTAACGCAGCAGAACGCCGCATTGGTCGAAGAAGCAGCGGCCGCGGCCCAGTCGATGCAGGAGCAAGCCGCCAGCCTGGTGGAAGCGGTGAGCGTGTTCAAGCTCGAAGGCGGCCAGGCCTCTGCCGCACCGGCGAATGCACAGCTCGCCTCTGCCGCGACCAAGGCGGCGCGCCCCTCCGAACCCTCTTCGAAGCCCCGGCGCGCGGCGCCGGCCAAGAAGACCCAACAAGCACCTTCGTCTCCGCAGCTGGCCATGGCCGGCGCTGCCGGCGGCGACTGGACAGAGTTTTAAGCCAACAGCCACAGGTTTCCCGATGAGCGCAACCCCAACCCAACAAACCGCGGACATCCGCAACGCCGCACCGTCCCGTGCCGGCCGGCCCCTGGAATTTCTCTCCTTCACGCTGGGCCAGGAAGAGTACGGAATCGACATCCAGAAGGTGCAGGAGCTGCGCGGCTACGACGCGGTGACGCGCATTGCCAATGCGCCCGAATACATCAAGGGCGTGGTGAACCTGCGCGGAATCATCGTGCCGATCATCGACATGCGCATCAAGTTCCAGCTGGGCGCGCCGACGTACGACCAGTTCACGGTGGTGATCGTGCTGAACATCGGCGGCCGTGTGGTGGGCATGGTGGTGGACAGCGTGTCGGACGTGATCACGCTGAGCGCAGAGCAGATCAAGCCCGCGCCGGAGATGGGTGCCGTGCTGGACACGGACTACCTGATCGGGTTGGGCACGCTGGACGAGCGGATGCTGATTTTGGTGGACATCGACAAGCTGATGTCCAGCGACGAGATGGGCCTGGTCGAGAAGATCGCCGCCTGATTTCGCCGCGTTAGAGAGATAGAGAGAAGAAGTTCATGCAAGCGTTCTACAACCTCAGGATTGCGACCAAGCTGCTCGTGTCTTTTGTGGCTGTCCTGGCGTTGACCGCGGTGCTCGGCGTCGTGTCGGTGCTGCAGCTTTCCAAGGTCAACCAGATGTCGACCGACATCGCTACCAACTGGATGCCGTCGGCCCAGTCGCTGCTCGAGATGAGGGGGCTGATGGCTCGCTACCGCTCCGAGGAAATGCAGCACCTGCTGTCGACGTCCCCCGAAGACACGGCGCGCTACGAGAAGTCGATGGCCGCGCTCTGGGAGGCACTGGGCAAGGCGCGGGCGCGCTACGAGGCGCTCATGTCCGAGCCCGAAGAAAAGAAGATCTACCCGGAATACGTGAAGACGCTGGGCCTGTATGCGCGCGAGCACGACAAGGTGATGGAGCTCTCCCGCGCGCAGCAGAAGGACCAGGCCGTTGCTCTCATTCGCGCGGATGCGTCGCGCCTGAATCACCAGCTGACCGAGATGGTCGACCGGCTCGTCGCCCTTAATGTCGAGGGTGGCCAGCAGGCCAGCGCCAATGGCGATGCCCTCTATGCGCGGGCGCGGCTGTGGATCGTGGCGCTGTTGCTGGGCAGCATCGGGCTGGGCTTTGTGCTGGCGCTGTGCGTCGCGCGCATCGTGGCGCGGCCACTGGCCGAGGCCGTGGAAGTTGCGCAGTCGGTTGCCGCGGGCGACTTGACGAGGCGCATCGAAGTCCAGAGCCGCGACGAGACGGGACAGCTGATGCAAGCCCTCAAGAGCATGAACACGAGCCTTGCCAACGTGGTCAGCGGCGTGCGCACCGGCACCGACGCCATCGCCACCGCCTCGGGCCAGATCGCCGCAGGCAACCAGGACTTGTCTTCGCGCACCGAAGAGCAGGCCAGCTCGCTCGAAGAGACGGCCGCTTCGATGGAAGAGCTCACGAGTACCGTCAAGCAGAACGCCGACAACGCCCGCCAAGCCAATCAGCTCGCGCTCTCGGCCTCCGAAGTGGCCGTGCGCGGCGGTGGCGTGGTCAGCCAGGTGGTGGACACCATGGGCTCCATCAATACATCTTCCAAGAAGATCGTCGACATCATCGGCGTGATCGACGGCATCGCATTCCAGACCAACATCCTCGCGCTGAACGCGGCGGTGGAAGCGGCACGTGCCGGCGAGCAGGGCCGCGGCTTTGCCGTGGTGGCTTCCGAGGTGCGCAACCTCGCACAACGCTCTGGCGCAGCCGCCAAGGAAATCAAGGGCCTGATCGACGACTCCGTGGGCAAGGTCGAGGCCGGTAGCCGCCAGGTGGCCGAAGCGGGCCGCACGATGGACGAGATCGTGGACAGCGTCAAGCGCGTGACCGACATCATGGGCGAGATCACGGCTGCGAGCCAGGAGCAGAGCACCGGCATCGAACAGGTGAACCAGGCCATTGCGCAGATGGACCAGGTCACGCAACAGAACGCAGCCTTGGTCGAAGAAGCAGCGGCCGCAGCCCAGTCGATGCAGGAGCAGGCCGCCAGCCTGGTGGAAGCGGTGAGCGTGTTCAAGCTGGACACGCCGCAACAGGCTGCGCCTGCCTCCCGCCAAACGGGCCCCACTTACACAAGCGCACCGCGGGTGGCGTCCGGCGCGCACAACGGCATGAGGCTGGTCGAAGCGTAGGCCTTTCAGGGCATTTCGATCGCCTGTCCATTTCACTTCATCACCCCACCATGAACTTCCTCTCCAACATGCGCATCGGAACGCGCCTGGCCATCGGCTTTGGCCTGGTCCTCGTCCTGACGCTGGTCTCGGCCGCCTTTGCGCTGATCACCGCACGCAGCAATGCCGAAGCCACCCGCCAGATGATGCAGAGCCCGCTCGCTAAAGAGCGGCTCATCTCCGACTGGTACGTGCTGACCTACTCGGCCATTGCGCGCACCGCGATGATCGCCAGGAGCACCGACGAATCGCTGCCCGTCACCTTTGCCGACGTCATCTCCGACAGCGTCAAGAAGGGCGGGGAAACCATGGCCAAGGTCGAGGCCCTGCTCGTCACCGACCTGGAGAGGTCGACCTTCAAGAACATCGTCGAGCTGCGCGCCAAGTACCAGGCCGCCAAGGACGCCGTGCAGAAGGCCAAGACCGGCGGCAACCCCGCGGAAGCCGAAGCGGCCTTCAAGAACACGTTCGTGCCGGCCGCCAAGGCTTATGAAACGCGCGTGCTTGAACTGCTGGCGCTCGAGCGCAAGGCCATCGACGATATGAGCCACGCGATCGACGAGGCGAATGCGCGCAGCTTCAACCTCCGCATCTTCTTGACCGCGCTCACGCTGGTGTTGGGCGCGCTTTGCGCATTCCTGATCGCCCGCAGCGTCACGCGGCCTCTGGGCCATGCGGTCAAGGTCGCGGAAACCGTGGCAAGCGGCGACCTCAGCTCGACCATTGAAACCGGCTCGCGCGACGAGACCGGCCAGCTGATGAATGCGCTGAAGCACATGAACGAGAGCCTCGCCAAGGTGGTGGGCGAAGTGCGCACCGGCACCGACGCGATCGCCACGGCCTCGGGCCAGATTGCCGCGGGCAACCAGGACTTGTCTTCGCGCACCGAAGAGCAGGCCAGCTCGCTCGAAGAGACGGCTGCGTCGATGGAAGAGCTCACCTCCACCGTCAAGCAGAACGCCGACAACGCCCGCCAGGCCAACCAGCTCGCGCTCTCGGCCTCCGAGGTTGCGGTCAAGGGTGGCGGCGTGGTCAATCAGGTGGTCGACACCATGGCATCGATCAATGCTTCGTCCAAGAAGATCGTCGACATCATCGGCGTGATCGACGGCATCGCGTTCCAGACCAACATCTTGGCGCTCAATGCGGCCGTGGAAGCGGCACGTGCCGGTGAACAGGGCAGAGGCTTCGCGGTCGTCGCTTCCGAGGTGCGCAACCTCGCACAGCGCTCAGGCGCCGCCGCCAAGGAAATCAAGGGCCTGATCGACGACTCCGTGGGCAAGGTCGAGGCCGGCAGCCGCCAGGTGGCCGAAGCGGGCCGCACGATGGACGAGATCGTGGACAGCGTCAAGCGCGTGACCGACATCATGGGCGAGATCACGGCTGCGAGCCAGGAGCAGAGCACCGGCATCGAGCAGGTGAACCAGGCCATTGCGCAGATGGACCAGGTCACGCAGCAGAACGCGGCGCTGGTCGAAGAAGCAGCGGCCGCAGCCCAGTCGATGCAGGAGCAGGCCGCCAGCCTGGTGGAAGCCGTGAGCGTGTTCAAGCTGGACAGCAACGCCGCAACCCGCCCGCTCGCACAAGTGCACGCCAAGCTGCAGCCGGCGCTGCCATCGCGCAGGGCCATGCCCGCGCTGGCTACCGCCGGTGGATGGGAGGCGTCCTGACCGCCGCGGTTCCGCGCACTGCAAGGCACCGGCCAATGCGGCCGGCGCACACAACTCTTTCTTACGGCAAGTGCGCGTTGCGCGCCCTTGCCCTTTCCTGATCTTCTGGAGTCATGAGCATGTTTCTGAGCAATATTTCCATCGGCAAGCGGTTGGCCGTCGTGATCGGCGTCATCCTCGCCCTGTCTCTCACGAGCAGCGTGCTTGCCGTGCTGAAGCTGCGGCAGCTCGGCGCGGAAATCAATGCCATGGTCGAGAAGAACATCAAGACCGAGCGCGCGGGCGCCGACTGGCTGCGCAACACCACGGCGGGCGTGCAGCGCGCCGCGGCCATCGCCAAGAGCAGCGATTCGAACCTCATTGCCTACTTCGCGCCCGCCACGGCCCTCTCCATCAAGGAAACCAACGACCTGCAGAAGTTCATCGAAGAACAGATGGACACGCCGGAGAAGAAGCAGGTCTACGACAAGGTCGGTGAGCTTCGCAAGGCCTACCTCGCGGCCCGCGAAGAAGTCAGCAAGGCCAAGCTGGCCGGCGACATGGAAGGCGCCAACCGGATCTTCAACGAGCGTTTCGAGCCCACGTCGCGCAGCTATCTTGCCGGTGTCCAGCAGATGGTGGACGCCGAGCGCACGCAGCTCGACGCCGCGGCGGAACGCAGCAAGGAGACGCGCGCCAGCACCAGCCTGATCCTGATCGTCTGCGGCGCGCTGTCGCTGGGCCTCGGCCTGGTGCTCGCCTGGCTCCTGGTCCGCAGCATCACGCATCCGCTGCGCCGCGCGGTCGAAGTGGCCGAAGCCGTTGCCGCCGGCGACCTGACCAGCCGCATCGAAGTGACGACCCGCGACGAAACCGGCCAACTCATGCACGCCCTCAAGGGCATGAACGGCAGCCTCGCCAAGGTGGTGGGCGAAGTGCGCACCGGCACCGACGCCATCGCCACGGCCTCGGGCCAGATTGCCGCAGGCAACCAGGACTTGTCTTCGCGCACCGAAGAGCAGGCCAGCTCGCTCGAAGAGACGGCCGCCTCGATGGAAGAGCTCACGAGTACCGTCAAGCAGAACGCCGACAACGCCCGCCAAGCGAATCAGCTCGCGCTCTCGGCCTCCGAAGTGGCCGTGCGCGGCGGCGGGGTGGTCAGCCAGGTGGTGGACACCATGGGCTCCATCAACACCTCGTCCAAGAAGATCGTCGACATCATCGGCGTGATCGACGGCATCGCGTTCCAGACCAACATCCTGGCGCTGAACGCGGCGGTGGAAGCGGCACGTGCCGGTGAACAAGGCAGGGGCTTTGCCGTGGTGGCTTCCGAAGTGCGCAACCTTGCCCAGCGCTCGGGCGCAGCGGCCAAGGAAATCAAGGGCCTGATCGACGACTCCGTCGGCAAGGTCGAGGCCGGCAGCCGCCAGGTGGCCGAGGCGGGCCGCACGATGGACGAGATCGTGGACAGCGTCAAGCGCGTGACCGACATCATGGGCGAGATCACCGCGGCCAGCCAGGAGCAGAGCACCGGCATCGAACAGGTGAACCAGGCCATTGCGCAGATGGACCAGGTCACGCAGCAGAACGCAGCCTTGGTCGAAGAAGCAGCCGCTGCAGCGCAGTCGATGCAGGAGCAGGCCGCCAGCCTGGTGGAAGCGGTGAGCGTGTTCAAGCTGGACAGCAACGCCGCCATCCGACCGCTCGCGCAAGTGCACGCCAAGCTGCAGCCGGCGCTGCCATCGCGCAAGCCCATGCCGGCGCTGAAGGCCCCGGCCCGGGCTGCGGCGGAAGCCAAGTCCCCTCCCAGGCTTGCCGCAGCCCATGCCTCGTCGGGCGACTGGACCGAGTTCTAAAGAGTTCTAACGAGTTCCAACGACTTTCAACGTCTCTCAGGAGGGAAAAAATGAAATGGTTCCAAGGGCTTCCTGTCGCCGCAAAGCTGGTTCTCAGCTTTCTCGTCGTCGCGGCGGTGGGTGCGGGGGTCAGCGGCCTGGGCATCTTCCACATGGGGCGCATCAATGCCTCGACCGAGAGCCTCTACAACAACGATCTGCGCGCCATCAAGGCGGTGCAGGCGGCCAACATCCACCTGCTCGATGCCAGCCGCGCGCAGATGGGCCTGCTGTCGGCGGGCACCAAGGGCGAGCGCAACGTCGGCTTCAAGGAACTGAAGGAGGCCGTGGCGGCGCTCGAGTCCAATGTGGCCGATGTGAAGCCGCTGCTCGAGCAAACCACCGAGGGGCGCGAGCTCCACGAGCAGTACCAGAAGCTGATGCCGCCGCTGAAGAAGCACCTGGCCGATTTTGCGGACCTCATCGCGAGGCAGACGCTGGACAGTTCCCAATTCGAAGGCAACGTGCCCGAAGAAAGCGCGTTGCTGCTGAAGGAATCTCGCGCGCTTGAAAAGGTGCTGCAGAACATGGTGGCATTCAGCGACCAGCAGGCTCGCGCCAGCATGGAAGACGCCGCCGGCACGTTCAAGCACTCGCGGCTGCTGATGCTGCTGCTGGCACTGGCCGGCGTTGCCATCAGCCTCGGGCTCGGTGTGGTGGTGGCGCGGCTCCTGGCGGGCCAGCTGGGCGGCGAACCGGGTTACGCGGCCGATGTGGTCGGCCGCATCGCCAGCGGCGACCTGACGGAAAGCGTGCAGGCCCGCACGGCCCGCAGCGGCAGCCTGCTGTTCTCCATCAAGCGGATGCAAGACCAGCTGACCGACGTCGTCGTGCGGATCAAGACATCGAGCGATGCCATCGCTACCGCCTCGGGCCAGATTGCCGCGGGCAACCAGGATCTGTCATCGCGCACCGAAGAACAAGCCAGTTCGCTCGAAGAAACGGCTGCCTCGATGGAAGAACTGACGAGCACCGTCAAGCAGAACGCGGACAACGCTCGCCAGGCCAACCAACTGGCCCTCTCGGCCTCCGAAGTGGCAGTCAAGGGCGGCAACGTCGTGGGCCAGGTGGTCGACACCATGGCCTCGATCAATGCTTCGTCCAAGAAGATCGTCGACATCATCGGGGTGATCGACGGCATCGCCTTCCAGACCAACATCCTGGCGCTCAATGCCGCGGTGGAAGCGGCCCGTGCCGGTGAGCAGGGCCGCGGCTTTGCCGTGGTGGCCGCCGAAGTGCGCAGCCTCGCACAGCGCTCAGGCGCCGCCGCCAAGGAAATCAAGGGCCTGATCGACGACTCCGTAGGCAAGGTCGACGTGGGCAGCGCCTTGGTAGGTGAAGCCGGCAAGACCATGGCCGAGATCGTGGGCAGCGTGAAGCGCGTGACCGACATCATCGGCGAGATCACGGCCGCCAGCCAGGAGCAGAGCACCGGCATCGAACAGGTGAACCAGGCCATCGCACAGATGGACCAGGTGACGCAGCAGAACGCGGCCTTGGTCGAAGAAGCAGCCGCCGCAGCGCAGTCGATGCAGGAGCAGGCCGCGAACCTCGTGGAGGCGGTGAGCGTGTTCAGGCTCGAGGCCGGCGCACACGGCGGCCATGCCACCCGTATCGAACCTTCGCACACGCACGAGGCGCCCGCCCGGCCTCTCGCGAGCTCGCGCAAGAAGGAGGCGATTGCCTCCACACCTCCCCTGGCCCTGGCCCGCGGCACCGCAGGCGACTGGACCGAGTTTTAACCACACCTCAACAGGAGGCCCCTGATGAACGCAGCAGCCACGGATTCGTCCCAGCCACAGCGCCCCTTTGTCTCTTTGGCGCGCACGCTGACCGTCAGGGTCACCATTGCCATCTTTGCGGTCACGGTGTTTCTCCTGGGCGTGTTCTACGTCATCGGCTCTGCGCAACAGCAGCACAGCGCCTCGCAGTACGCCAACGCCAAGGCCGAGGCCATCGCCCGCTCGCTGGACATCTTCGACCGCACCATGCAGATGACCGCGGAGAACGCATACGGCGTTTTCCGGCGCCAGTTTGCGGGCACTTTCGCGGTCGAAGATGCGGCGCAGGGCGTCGTCAGCAGCTTCGGCGTGGCAATCAACGGAGGCAGCACCGCAGAGGTGGATGCGTTCGCACGCGACTTTCCCGGCGCCAACGCCACGGTGTTCGTGGCCCAGGGCGAAGACTTCCGCCGCGTGACCACGTCGGTCAAGAAGGAGAACGGCGAGCGCGCGATCGGCACGCTGCTCGACCGCAAGAGCGCCGCATATCCGCTGCTGCGCTCGGGCAAGCGGTTCGTCGGCCGCGTCACGCTGTTCGGGCGGCCCTACATCACGGTCTACGACCCGGTGCGCGACGCTGCGGGCAATGTGGTTGCGGTGCTCTACATCGGCCTGGACATCTCGCAGCAGCAGGCTTCGTTCGGTGAAGCTGTGGGCCAGACCCGCATTTTCGACACGGGCGGGCTCTACATCGTCAACCCGGGGGCGGACCCTGCCGCGGCGACGATCGTCTTCCATCCGACCGCGGGCGGAAAAAAACTTTCCGAAGTGCTCAAGGATGCCGAGGCCGCGGATTGGATCGGCCGGCTGAAGAGCGATGACGCCGAGTGGCTGGACAACGCGCCCGCGGTGCTTTTGCCGGCGCAGCAGGAAAAGCACTACGCATCCGTGAGCAAGAGCGAAGCCACCGGCTGGCTCGTGGTGGCGGAAGTCCCCGCTTCGGAGGTGATGGCCGAGCTCTACCGCGAGATGACCGTGCTCGGCGGCTTCATCGCGCTGGCTGCGGTGGTACTGGGTGCGGCGCTCATCATCTTCCTCCGGCGTACCGTGCGGCCCCTCAGCGTGTTGGGCGAACACGTGCAGACCATCGGCCAGGGCGATCTTTCGCGCCAGCTGAGTTCGAACCGCCGCGACGAGATCGGCGTCATCACACGGGCCGTCGAATCGATGCGCGCCGGCCTGGCCAACGTGGTCGGCGGCGTGCGCACCGGCACCGACGCCATTGCCACCGCCTCGGGCCAGATTGCCGCGGGCAACCAGGACCTGTCTTCGCGCACCGAAGAGCAGGCCAGCTCGCTCGAAGAGACCGCCGCCTCGATGGAAGAACTCACGAGCACCGTCAAGCAGAACGCCGACAACGCCCGCCAAGCCAATCAACTCGCGCTTTCGGCCTCCGAAGTGGCCATCAAGGGCGGCAACGTCGTCGGCCAGGTGGTCGACACCATGGCCTCGATCAATGCCTCGTCGAAAAAGATCGTCGACATCATCGGCGTGATCGACGGCATTGCCTTCCAGACCAACATCCTGGCGCTCAACGCGGCAGTCGAAGCCGCGCGCGCCGGCGAACAGGGCAGGGGCTTTGCCGTGGTCGCATCGGAAGTCAGAAGCCTGGCGCAACGCTCGGCCGCCGCCGCCAAGGAAATCAAGGGCCTGATCGACGACTCGGTCGGCAAGGTCGACGTGGGCAGCGCCCTCGTGGGAGAAGCGGGCAAGACGATGGAAGAGATCGTGAGCGGCGTCAAGCGCGTGGCGGACATCATCGGCGAGATCACGGCGGCCAGCCAGGAGCAGAGCACCGGCATCGAGCAGGTGAACCAGGCCATCGCGCAAATGGACCAGGTGACGCAGCAGAACGCGGCCTTGGTCGAAGAAGCGGCGGCTGCCGCCCAATCAATGCAAGAGCAAGCCGCCAGCCTCGTGGAGGCGGTGAGCGTGTTCAGGCTAGAGCCCGCCGCGAGCGAAGGCCGCGCCGCATCGACAGCGCCGAGTGCCTCGTACCGCGAAGTCCGCGCCCTTGGCACCGGACACCAGGCTCTCGCCCAGGTCTGAACGCGAAACGCAAAAGGCCTTCAACTTTCGCGCGTCCTGCCGATAAACAAGCAACAGGTGCCCGAACCGGCACCTACCGTCCAAACAAAAGAAACGTTTTACAGGTAAAGCCTCATGTCGATGTTCTATACGGGCCTCTCGGGCCTGAGCGTGGCGCGAACCGCGCTCATGACCACGGCCCACAACACGGCCAACGTGTACACCACCGGCTACAACCGCCAGACGGCGCTGGTCTCTTCGCTCGGCGGCACGGTCACCGGCGCGGGTTTTGTGGGCAATGGCGCGCGCGTGACCACGGTGCAGCGCAGCTACGACCGCTACCTGACGTCCCAGCTCAACGGCGCGGAGGCCGCAGGCGCGGCGCTGGCGAGCTACGGTTCGCAGATCAACCGCATCGATTCGCTGCTGGCCGACAAGACCGCAGGCATCACGCCTTTGATGCAGAGTTTCTTCGCCAGCGTGCAGGACGTGGCCAACACGCCGGCCGACCCGGCCGCGCGCCAGCAGCTCATCAGCGCGGCGCAGTCGCTGGCCAACAAGTTTCGCTCCACCGACCAGTACCTCACGGACCTGAACAGCTCGGTCAATGAGCAGATCGAAGGCAGCGCCGCCAAGATCAACACCTACGCCACGCAGATCGCAAGCCTGAACCAGCAGATCAGCCAGCTCAGCGCCATGGCCGGCGGCCAGCCGCCCAACGACCTGATGGACCAGCGCGACCAGCTGGTGAGCGATCTCGGCAAGATCGTCGACGTCAAGGTGATGGAGCAGGACAGCGGCCAGTACAACGTCTTCATCGGCAACGGCCAGACGCTGGTGCTGGGCGACCGCGCCGCGAAGATGCAGTCCGTGCAGTCCGCCGCCGATCCCACGCGCCAGTCGATGGCGCTGGTCGGCCTGACCGGCACGGTCTCCGAACTCAACGACAACGTGCTCACCGGCGGTTCGCTCGGCGGGCTGCTGGCCTTCCGTTCTGAAACGCTCACCAGCACGCAGAACGCCGTCGGCCGCCTCGCAATGGCCCTGGCCAGCGAGTTCAACAACCAGCACAAGCTTGGCGTGGACCTGAACGGCGCGCTGGGCACCAACTTCTTCTCCCAGGCCGCGCCGGGCGTGTTCTCCCACGCAAAGAACGCCGGCAACATGGTGCTCGGCGCCAGCGTGACCGACACCTCGCAGCTCTCGACCAGCGACTATTCGGTGCAGGTGAAAGACGTGGCCGGCACGCTCACCTACACCGTCACACGCCTGTCCGACAAGCAGGTGATGGGCGACTACACCGCGTTCCCGGCCGGCTTCGACGGCGTGAGCCTCTCGGTGGCCAGCGGCACCGCGCAGGCGGGCGACTCGTTCCTGGTGCAGCCCACGCGCACCGGCGCGCGCGACATGGACGTGCTGGTGCGCGAAACGGCCAAGGTGGCCGCCGCGTCACCGATCGTCACCGGCAAGACCGTCGGCAACAAGGGCACGGGCGCCCTGAGCCCCGCCGTCGTCAACGCAGACTACCTGGCCGCGCCGCTAGCCGCAACGGTCACGCTCGCCTATGACGCGGGCGGCAACACGCTGTCGGGCTTTCCGGCGACCTCGCCCGTCACGGTGACGCTGGCCGACGGCACTTCCACCACCTACGCCGCGGGCACGGCCGTGCCTTACACCGCCGGTGCCGCCATCAGCTTCGACGGCATCGAGGTCAAGCTCACGGGCGCACCCGCGCAGGGCGACACCTTCACCATCGGCAAGAACGTGGCCGGCGTGTCGGACGGCAGCAATGCGCTGAAGCTCGGCGCGCTGCAGCGCAAGAACGCCATGGACGGCGGCACCTCCACCTTCAACGGCGCCTTCGCCAAGCTGGTGAGCGAGGTGGGCAACCGCTCCATGGAGATTCGCGTGGCAACGCAAACGCAAGACAGCGTGACGGGCCAGATCCGCGCGAGCCGCGACTCGATCTCGGGCGTGAACCAGGACGAGGAAACCGCCAACCTGCTGATGTACCAGCAGATGTACCAGGCCAATGCCAAGGTGATCCAGACCGCATCGACCATGTTCGACGCCATCCTGGGCATCCGCGGCTGATCCGGCCCTCGCTTTTAAGAACAGATTTCAGGAGTCGAGATGCGCATCAGCACCCAATCCTTCTACGCCCAGAGCATGAACGCCCTGGGTTCGCAGCAGCAGCAGCTGTTCCGCATTCAGCAGCAGCTTGCCGCGGGCACCAAGTTCCTGACGCCGGCCGACGATCCCGTGGCGGCCGCGCGCGCGCTGGGCGTCAGCCAGTCGATGGCCGAGTCGGCCCAGTACGCCAGCAGCCGCAGCCGCGCGATGCTCTCGCTCTCGCAAGAGGAAACCGCGCTGAAGTCGGCCACCTCGATCATGCAGAACATGAAGACGCTGGCCGTGCAGGCCGGCAACGGCACGCTGTCGGACGCCGACCGCGCCTCGCTGGCCACCACGCTGCAGAGCAACCTGGACCAGCTGGTGAACGTGGCCAACGCCGACGACGGCAACGGCCAGTTCCTGTTTGCCGGCTTCAAGAGCGGCAGCCCGCCCTTCGTGGCCGATGCCAGCGGCGGCATCCAGTACATGGGCGACCAGGGCCAGCGCCTCATGCAGATCGACGTGTCGCGCCAGATGTCGACCACGGACGACGGCCGCAGCGTGTTCCAGTCGGTGCAGGGCGGGGCGGGCTACGTGAGCTCCGCCGGCGCGGCCAACACCGGCTCGGGCGTGTTCGGCCCCGTGGGCCTGACCGATGCGACCGCGGCCAACTATGGCAAGGACTTCACGATCAGCTTCGCGGGCGGCAACTACACCGTGTCCACGCAGGACACGCCTCCCGTGGTCGCCGCATCGGGCCCCTACGTGCCCGACACGCCCATTTCGTTCGGCGGCCTGCAGATCAAGATGAGCGGCACGCCCGCTGACGGCGATACCTTCCAGGTGGCCACGGCCCGCAACGCCGGCACCGATGTGTTCGCCGCCATCGGCGACATGATCACCGCACTGAAGAAGCCGCTGACCGGCGGCGGCGATGCGGCCCAGGCTGAGCTGCTCAACGCACTCAGCACCTTCAACGTGAAGATCACCAACGCGCACGACAACGTGCTCACGGTCACCTCGTCGATCGGTTCGCGCATGAACGAGCTCGACGCGCTCAACACAGGCGGCGCCTCGCGCTTCCTGATCGACAAGGGCTACCTGTCGGAACTGGTGGACCTGGACCCGGCCAGCGCCATTTCGGAATACCTGCAGCGCGAAACCTCGCTCAAGGCCACGCAGCAGACCTTTGCGCGGCTGCACAGCATTGCGCTGTTCAACTACCTGTGATGAAGAGCGGGGCGGCCCCGGCTGCCCCTCAGGGCCTGAGGGTTTGCGTGAGCTGGAGCACCGAAGAAAGGCCCGCGGCAAAGCGCGGCTCCAGGAACGCGCCGAACTGCGGCATGAGCAGATGCATCATGCCGATGCCCGCCAGCAGCGTGAGCGGAAAGCCCACCGCAAAGATGCTGAACTGCGGCGAGGCCCGGTTCAGGATGCCCATTGCAAGGTTCAGCGTGAGCAGCGCGGTCACCAGCGGCAGCGAAAGCATGAAGCCGTTGATGAAGATCTGCCCGCCGCCCAGCACCAGGAACATCCAGCCTTGTGCGGCCAGTGGCGCATCGGCAATCGGCAGCGTGCTGAAGCTTTCGGCCAGGCCGGCCACCATCAGCAGATGGCCGTCCACCGCCAGGAAGAGCAGGATGGCCAGCATGTGCATCAGCCGCGCGACCACCATCGTGGCGCCGCCGGCCATCGGGTCGAAAAACGAAGCGAAGGAAAGGCCCATCTGCAGGCCGATGTATTCGCCCGCGGCCAGCACGGCGGCAAACACCATGCGCATGGTGAAGCCGATGGCGGCGCCGATGAGCACTTGCTGCAGGATGATCCAGATGCCGCCGGCCGAAACCACCGGCACCGGCGGCATCGGCCCGAGCGTCGGTGCGATGGCAATGGTCAGCAAGGCCGCAATGGCGACCTTGAGCTGGCGCGAAACGCCGGGCTCGCCGAACACCGGCGCGGTGCTGACCAGCGCCAGCATGCGCACGAACGGCCAAAGAAAGGCCGTCATCCAGGCGGTGAGCTCCGTCGACGTGACGGAGAAGATGGCGGGCATCGCGCGCGTGCCCTCAGGCCACGAGTTGCGGAATGCTCGAGAACAGCGTGCGGATGTAGTCGAGCATCTGCGCCAGCATCCACGGGCCGGCAATCACCAGCACCGCGCACACGGCCAGCAGCTTGGGAATGAACGAGAGCGTGGCTTCGTTGATCTGCGTGGCCGCCTGGAAGATGCTGATGATCAGGCCGACCACCAGCGCCACCAGCAGCATCGGCGCGCCGAGCAGCAGCGAGACATGGATTGCCTGGCTTCCCAGGGACATGACGGATTCGGGTGTCATTCCGGTCCTCTAAAGATAAAAGCTCTGTGCGAGTGCGCCGATCAGCAATTGCCAGCCGTCGGCCATGACGAACAGCATCAGCTTGAACGGCAATGCAATGGAGGCGGGCGGCACCATCATCATGCCCATGGACATCAGCACGCTGGCAACCACCAGGTCGATGATGAGAAACGGGATGAAGATGGTGAAGCCGATCTGGAACGCCGTTTTCAGCTCGCTGATCACAAAAGCGGGAAGCAGGATGCGCAGCGGCACTTCTTCAGGCCCTTGCATGTCGGGAATCTTCGCGAGCCTGGCGAACAGGGCCAGGTCGTTCTCGCGGGTCTGCTTGAGCATGAACGACTTGAAGGGCGCAATGCCTTTTTCGAGTGCCTTCTCGGCCGTGATCTTGTTTTCGGAGAACGGCTTGTAGGCGTCGTTGTAGACCTTGTCGAACACCGGCGACATCACGAAGAAGGTCAAAAAGAGCGACAGGCCCACCAGAATCTGGTTGGGCGGCGAAGACTGCGTGCCGATGGCGGTGCGCAGCAGGCCCAGCACGATGAGGATGCGGGTGAAGCTCGTCATGCTCAGCAGCAGCGCCGGCAGGAACGTGAGCGAGGTCAGCAGCACCAGCGTCTGCACGCTGAGCGACCAGGTCTGGCTGCCGCCCGGGCCGGGCGAGCTGGTCAGGCCGGGCAGGCCCTGCGTCCAAGCCGTCATCGGCAGCGCGAGGGCGAGCAGGGTCAGCACGACGCTGCGAAAGCGTCGCTGGGAAGCAATGCGAATCATGGGTTCGGCCGCTGCCTGAGTCCGAGGGAGTCGCGCAGTTTTTGAGCGAACAGGCCAGCCGCGCCGGCAAAGCGTGGATCCGGCATGGTGGCCGTTGCGCCCGGGGTTGCGGGCACCGCCTGGGCCGGCATCGAATGCAGCGTGTTCACCTGGCTCGATGTAACGCCCAGCACCAGCCAGGTGCCGCCAACCTCGACCACCACCACGCGTTCGCGCTGGCCGACCATGGCACTCGAAACCACCTTCACGAACTGGCCGCCGCCCAGGCGCTGCAGTCCGAAGCGGCGTGCCGCCCAGGCGCACAGGAAGATGAGGCCCAGCACCGCGAACATGCCGAAGCCGGCCTGCAGCAGGCTGGATGCGCCGACCGCCGGGGCCGCCGTTTCGACGGGCGAAGGCACCGTCGGTAGCGCGGCATGGGCGGCGTGCGCGGCCAGGCTGCATGCCGCGGCCGCAATCGATGCGGCAATGCGCCGAAACTGCCTGCCAGGCCTTGCAAGAGGGTTCATGAGCGGCCGAGCTTCTGCATGCGCTCGGAGGGCGTGACGATGTCGGTCAGGCGAATGCCGTACTTCTCGTTCACCACAACCACTTCGCCCTGCGCAATCAGGTAGCCGTTGATCAGCACGTCCAGCGGCTGGCCGGCCAGGCCGTCCAGCTCCACCACCGAGCCTTGCGACAGTTGCAGCAGGCTCTTGATGGTGATGCGGGTGCGGCCGAGTTCGGCCGTCAGCTGCACCGGCACGTCGAGGATGCGTTCCACATCCACCGGCGAACCCGATGCGGACGGTGCCGGCTGCAGCGGCTGGAAGACGCGGCTGCCCGCGGGGGCGGCAGCGGGCGCGGGCGCAAAGGCGGGGGCCGGCGCAGGTGCCGGGGCGGGGGCGGGAGCGGAAGCCGCGGTCTGCTCGGCCAGCGCGCTGGCCCAGTCGTCCGCATCGCTGGAGGATGGGGTGTTGTCAGTCATGTTCGTTCTTCAGATCGCTGTCTTGGTGGGAGATCATCTGCAGCACGCGCAGGGCATAGCGTTCGTTCGAGACCCCGTAGCCGCACTCCATCACCGGAATGCCGTCGACGCGTGCGGTGATCGACTCGGGAAGTTCAATGGGCAGCACGTCGCCCGCCTGCAGCTTGAGGACCTCGCCGATGGTCGAAGGCAAGGTAATGAATTCGGCGCTGAGCTCCACGTCGGCGCTCTGCATCTGCTGCGACATCTGCCGCACCCAGCGCTTGTCGACCTCGATCTCGTCCTGCACCGGATTGGAGAGCAGGTCGCGGATCGGCTCGATCATCGAATAGGGAATGCACACGTGCAGGAAGCCGCCCACGGGGCCGAACTCGATCTGCAGCGTCGTGTTGATCACCACTTCGTTCGGCGCGACGATGTTGGCCAGCTTGCCGTGCATTTCGGCGCGCACGTAGTCGAAGCTCAGCGGGAACACCGGCTGCCAGGCGTCTGCATAGCACTGCAGCGTGAGGTTCAGCAGGCGCTTGATGATGCGCTGCTCGGTGCGCGTGAAGTCGCGGCCCTCGACACGCACGTGATAGCGCCCGTCGCTGCCAAAGAGGTTGTCCACCACCAGGAACACCAGCTTCGGGTCGAACACGAAGAGGGCCGTTCCGCGCAGCGGCTTCATGTGCAGCATGTTGATGTTGGCGGGCACCGGCAGGTGCCGCACGAACTCGCCGTACTGCTGGATGTGCACCGGCCCCACCGAGATGTCGGGGCTGCGGCGCATGAAGTTCAACAGCGAGCTGCGCAGATGGCGTGCAAAACGCTCGTTGATGACCTCGAGCGTGTGCATGCGGCTGCGCACCACGCGGTCGGGCGCGCCGAGGTCGTACACCGGCAGGCCGTCCGACCTGGGGGCAGCGCCTTCGCTTTGCTCGGGGCTGCCTCCGGTGACGCCCTGCAGCAGCGCGTCGACTTCGTCTTGGGAGAGCACCTGTTCATAGGCCATGAATCGCCGGTCCGGAAAAAGATTTACTGCACCATGAAGGTGTTGAAGGAAACGCTGCCGATCTCCTGCGGGGGAAAGCCGGCAGCCAGCGGGCGGCTCAGCTCGAGGCGGATTTCCTCCGCCAGCCGGGCCCTGTCCTCGGTGGTCACCAGCGACTCGGGCGGGCGGTTCGACAGCAGCAGCAGCAGCCGGCTGCGCACCTCGGGCATGTACTCGACGACGTGCGCCTTGGCCTGCTCGTTGCGCACCTTCAGGGCCATGCCCACATGCAGGAAGCGCGCTCGGCCTTCGGACTGCACGTTCACGGTCAAGGGCTCGATCGTGACGAAGATCGGCTTGTCGGGCACGAGCGCCGGTGCGGCCGATTCGGCGGCCGCGGCGGGAGCGCGCTGGCTCATCAGGTAATAGCCGCCGCCGCCGGCAAGACCGCAGGCCAGCACAGCGGCCGGAATCACGATCTTCAGCTTCGAAGAGCGAGGCGCGGCGGCGGGGGGAGCGATTGCGACAGAAGGACTGGTAGCCATATTTGAAACTGCGAAAACAATGTCTGGTTGGGACTATTCTTTGCCAGGTGCCCGGCAAACGAAGGGCTGATCAAGCGCGGGAAAAGGCCTCAGATCCCGCGTTCGTCTCATGCGAAGGTGTCTACGCCGGCGCTGGAGGTGCGCGGTACGGCGGGCGGCAGGCTGCCGTGCAGCGGCTCGGCGAGGGCTGCAGCCTCGGCGCGGCCGGGCGCCGGGTACTGCGGCTGCCGGCCCGAACCCTGCTGCTGCTGGGCTTGCTGGTCGAAGGCGCCGCCCTGGCCGGCAAAACGATGCGCCTCCGCACCCACCGAGGCCTGGCCCAGGCTGATGCCTTGTTCCGCAAGGCTCGCGCGCAATTGCGGCAGCGCCGCCTCCACGGCCTTGCGCACGCTTTCATGGGCCGAGACGAACATCGCCTGCGCCTGGTTGTCTCCCATCGAGAGCGTGACCTTCAGCGGGCCGAGGCCGGCCGGGTTCAGGTTCAGCTCGGCAACCTGCGCGCCGGCCGCGTTCATGCGCAGCATCTGGTGGCCGAGCGCCGGGCCCCATTCGTCGGAGCCCACCGGCGGCGCCACGTGCATGACGGATACCTGGCTGGTGCCGGCCGGCAGGTTCGCGCGGTCGGCCGCGGCCGTGGCGAACGTCATCGCTTGCGGCAGGGTGAACGGATCGGCTGCATTGGACGTTGCGGCGCCAATGTCGGGTTTGTCGGCTGCGAGCATTGCGGCTGTGGGTGCCGATAGCACTTCGTCGGTCGCCGGGGAAGCGGCAGCTGCCTTGGCCGCTTCAGAGGCAATGGCGGTGACGGTTGCGGCGCTTGCATCGCCGGACGGCGCCGTGGCGACGATTGGCACGGCGCCCGCCGCTGCGGCGATACCTGCTGCTGGCAGCGCTGTAACTGCCGGCAATTCGGCAACGGACTGGGCGACGGCCGCTTCGGCACGGCCCTTGTTCGTCGGTTGTGCGGTTTCCGATGCCACGGCTTGGGCATCGCGCGGCAGCGCGGCCGTTGCCGGGGTTTCGCCCTCGGCCCCTTCGGCCTCAGTCGCGTCGCCGGGCAGCGCATCCATGGCAGCGTCGGTGGGCAGGGCCGCCACGGCTGCGTCGGCGGTCAACAGGCTCTGGGCGCCTTCAGGCAGGGTGGCCGCCACGGTTGCGCCACCGGGGAGCACCGAGGCCGCCGCGGGCGATGAAGCCAACGCGGTCATGGTCGGTGCAAAGAATGCCAGCGGCAGTTCGATGGGCAGGTCGTCCTTGCGGTCGCCGGCGCGAGAGGGCTTCTGCCGTGCCTTGCCTTCGAGCGCGGGCGAGGCGAAATCTTCCTGCGCTTGCTGCGATTGCTGCGACTGGCCGGTGCCGCGCGAGCGGGTCAGCACCGCATTGAAGCTGCGGCCGTCGGCTTCCTCGGCGTTGCGGCCGCGCGGGCCCGAAGCAGTCGAAGAGGCCGAGGCGCCGGCTGCATTGGGCGCGAAGGAAGGAGCGATGAAGGTGGGCATGGCGGTTTTTCAGGAAAACGTCAGGGTGTCGGTTGGGAGGCGCGGTCGAAGAACTTGCGCGCCGCGCGTTCGTCGCTGTCGCGTTGCTCGCGCCGTGCGCCGACCACGAGCTCTTGCCGCCGCATGCGCTCGGCCAGTGCGTCGAAGGAGTTGAGGCGGCGCTTGTGGTGCTGCCATTCGTTGCGGCCGATGTCCAGCCGGCTGGCGGCCTGCGCGACGATGGCCTGCTGCTGCTGGATGGCGCCGTCGAGCGTGCCGAGAAAGTTGCGGTAGTTGTGCCACTGCGCCGAGGGCAGGCCGTTCTGCATCAGCACGTGCAGCTGGTCGCTGTAGTCCTGGCGGTACTGCAGCAGCAGCTCCAGCTTCTGCGCGGCGCTGACTTGCGCGTTCTGCAGCAGGCCGAGCTGCCGCGCCGCGTCGTCGGTCTTGTTGCGGGCGAGGTCGGTGAGCGTGTCGAGCGGAAGTTTGTGCGGCATGGCGGCTCCGTGGTGGTTGTGGCTCAGGCGGGTTCGAACAGGCTGCCCATGCGGGCGATCGAGGTGGCGTAGTCGCAGCGCTCTTCCATCGATTGCTGCAGGAAGGCCTCGATGCGCGGGTACAACGCAATGGCCTGGTCGAGCTGCGGATCGTGGCCGGCCGCATACGCCCCGACGCTGATGAGGTCGCGGTTGCGCTGGTAGCGCGAGAGCGCCTGCTTGAAGCGGCGCACGGTGTCGAACTGCGAAGGCTCGATCAGCGCCGTCATCGCGCGGCTGATGGAAGCCTCGATGTCGATGGCCGGGTAGTGGCCGGCTTCGGCCAGCGTGCGCGACAGCACCACGTGGCCGTCCAGGATGGCCCGCGCCGAATCGGCAATCGGGTCCTGCTGGTCGTCGCCTTCGGACAGCACGGTATAGAAGGCCGTGATCGAGCCGCCCCGCCCATTGGCGTCGCGCGAGCCGTTGCCGGCCCGCTCGACCAGCGCCGGCAGCTTGGCGAACACCGAGGGCGGATACCCCTTGGTGGCCGGCGGCTCGCCGACGGCCAGCGCGATCTCGCGCTGCGCCATGGCATAGCGCGTGAGCGAATCCATGATGAGCAGCACGTCGCGGCCCTGGTCGCGAAAGTACTCGGCCAGGCAGGTGGCATAGGCCGCACCCTGCAGGCGCAGCAGCGGCGAGTTGTCGGCCGGTGCGGCCACCACCACGGCGCGGGCCAGGCCCTCTTCGCCGAGCGTGTTCTCGATGAAGTCCTTCACCTCGCGGCCACGTTCGCCGATCAGCCCGACCACGATGACCTCGGCGCTGGTGTAGCGCGCCATCATGCCCAGCAGCACGCTCTTGCCCACGCCGGAGCCGGCAAACAGGCCCATGCGCTGGCCGCGGCCCACCGTGAGCATGGCGTTGATGGCGCGCACGCCCACGTCGAGCACCGAATCGATCGGCGCGCGCGCAAGCGGGTTCATCGGCGGCGAGCTCAGCGGCACGCGGCGGCTCACGTCGAGCGGGCCGAGTCCGTCGAGCGGGCGTCCGGCGGCATCGACCACGCGGCCAAGCATGCCTTCGCCCACCGGCAGCCGCTTGGTATGCGCATCGCCGGAGCTGCCGCCCGTATTGACTTGGGCCGGACCGGGCCGCGCGAACACGCGGGCGCCGGGCAGCAGGCCGGCCACTTCGCTTTGCGGCATCAGAAACAGTCGGTCGCCGGCAAAGCCGACCACTTCGGCCTCCGCATGGCGCTGCGGATAACCGGGCGGCAGTTCGATCAGGCAGTCGCTGCCGACCGGCAGCTGCAGGCCCACGGCCTCCAGCACCAGGCCCACCGCGCGGGTGAGCCGGCCTGAGGTGGCAATGGTCGAGCAAAGGCCGACGTCGTGGCGGGCTTGCGCGAGCGTGCCCAGCCAGGATTTGAGGTGCGGATTGGCGGCAGACGCGGAAGGTGCTGCGGCTTGTGCTGTGGCGGACATCGTTTTCAGCCTCCGGCCGACTCGCCACCGTTGGGCGAGAACGCATCGGCCACGCGCTTCCAGCGCGTTTCCAGGCTCGCATCCACTTCGCCGCTCGCGGAGCGCACGCGGCAGCCGCCGCGGGCCAGCGTGTCGTCGGCACGTACCTGCCAACCGGCGGCCTGCAGTTCGTTGCCGAGGCTGTTCTTCACCAGTGCCACGTCTTCAGGGTGCAGCAGCAGGCGGGGCTCGCCTTGCAGGGCGGGCTCGGCGTGCAGCAGGTCTTGCACCAGCGCAAGCACCCATTCGGGTTCGACGCGCAGCGTGCGGTGGATCACCTGGCGTGCCACATCGAATGCAAGCGCCATCACGGCATCGGCCAGTTCGCTTTCGGCGCTGCGCAATGCGGCAGGCAGCGCAGCGGCCAGTGCGCGCAGTTGCTCCGCATGCGCGCTTGCGCCGGCCAGGCCCGCGGCCAGGCCGGCGGCATGCCCTTCGGCATGGCCCTGGGCCCAGCCCTCGCGCCGGCCTTCGGCCTCGCCGGTGGCACGCGCCTCCAGCCTTAGGCGCTCGAGCTCGGCCTCGCGGGCCAGCGCCGCGGGGTCCACGCGCGGCGCCGCGGCCGCTTCAGCGGGCACGCCCGCTGCGAGCGTGTCTTCGTCGAGCGAACTCATCTCCCACCGCTGCCAGGCCGAAAGGCGCGGTCTCGCGGGCATGGGCGGCGTGCTCTGCCGCGCGCGGGACGCAAAGGATTGGTTGGCCAAGGTCATCTCATCGACTCCCCGCGTTAGCGCGCTTGCCGCACTTGCCGCGAAATTGGACTTGCAACATGGTTTCAGACGAAGTCATCGGTTCCGGGCGTGGAGATGACGATCTCGCCGGCATCGGCCAGGCGGCGCACCACCTGCAGGATTGCCTTCTGTTCGGTCTCGACCTGCGACACGCGCACCGGGCCGCGCAGTTCGATGTCTTCGCGCAGCGTTTCCGCGGCGCGCTGCGACATGTTCTTGAGGAACTTCTCGCGCAGCTCGGGCGCCGAGCCCTTGAGCGCGACGATGAGCGAATCGGACTCGATGTCCTTGAGCAGGCGCTGGATGAAGCGGTCTTCCAGGTCGAGCAGGTTCTCGAACACGAACATCTCTTCGAGAATGCGCTGGGCCAGCGCATCGTCGTGCTCGCGCACATGGGCGATTGCGCCTTCTTCCTGCGCGCTGTTCATCAGGTTGACGATTTCCGCCGCCGTGCGCACGCCGCCCAGGCGGCTGCGCTTCAGGCCTTCGCCCGAGAGCATTTCGGTCAGCACGTCGGTCAGCTCGGCCAACGCCGCGGGCTGCACGCCGCCGAAGGTGGCCACGCGAAGAATCACGTCGTGGCGCAGGCGCTCCGGCAGTTTCTCGAGCACTTCCGAGGCCTTCTTGCGGTCCAGGTGGATCAGCAGCGTGGCAAGGATCTGCGGGTGTTCGTCGCGGATGAGCTCCACCACTTCGCCGGCTTCCAGGTCGTTCAGCCGCTCGATGCCGCCGTGCGGCTGCTCGGGCTGGAGAATGTCTTCGAGCAGGTTGCTTGCGCGGTCGTCGCCGAGCGCCTTGCGCAGCACGGCGCGAATGTAGCTGCCCGAGCCCAGGTGCAGCGCGGACAGTTGCTCGGTCTCCATGCGGAACTCGGCCAGCACGGCCGCCAGCTCGTCCTTGGAAACCTGGCTCAGCTTGGCCATTGCCGCGCCCAGCGCCTGCACTTCGGTGGCGGGCAGGTGGGCCAGCGTGGCCGCTGCGCGGTCCTCGCCGAGGGACATCAGCAGGATCGCGCTTTTTCTTGTGCCGGCATCGCTCATGTGTTCATCCAATGCTTGATCAACGTGGCCACCAGGCGCGGGTCCTGGTCGGCGGTTTCGTGTGCGTAGGCAAGGTCGGCCTTCTGGCGTTCGATCTCACGTGCCTTTGCGCTGAGACGCGATGCGTTCGCTTCGTCCTCGTCGCTCATGCCGTCCGTCTCCGCGGCGGCGCCGGGGCCGGTTGGCGCGGCGGCGGCCGGGGGCGCCGGCGGCGCGAGGTGCTTGCGCAGCAGCGGCCGCAGCACGGCGAACCAGGCGAACAGGGCCAGGAAGGCGAGCAGCACGTACTGTCCGATCGTCTTGGCGAGCCCCAGGTTGGCCGGGTCGCGCCAGAAGGGCAGCTCGGGTCCGGCCTGGCCGTCTTCGCCGTCGCGGGTGAAGGCGCTGTTGACCACGTTGAGCGAGTCGCCGCGCTCCTGGCTGAAGCCCATGGCTTCCTTGGCCAGGTTGCGGATCTGCTCGATCTCGGCCGGCGTGAGCGCGCGCTGCACGAGCTTGCCGCTCGCATCCGGCGCGCTGCGATGGTTGACCACCACCGCCACCGACAGCCGCTTGACGCCGCCCGCGCCCTGCTGCACATGGCGGATCGAACGGTCGAGCTCGTAGTTGGTCGTCACGTCCTTGCGTGCGCTGCCCGGCGCCGAGCCGGCCGTTGCTGCAACACCCGCCGCGGCCGCTGCACCCGGTGCCGGGGCATTGGGCGCCGGCGGCGTGGTGATGGGCGCGTTCGGCGTTTGCGGCGGCTGGTTCGACAGGGCGCCTGGAATGCCGCCCGGCGGCGTGGCGCCTTGCTGGGTCGATTCGCTCGACTGCTGGCTGCGGATCGCCGCGTTGCGCGGGTCCTGGTTCGGCTTGTAGCTTTCTTCGGTGCGCTCGACCACGGAGAAGTCGATGTCCGCGGCGACCTGCGCGCGCACGTTGGTAGCGCCAAGAATCGGCTGCAGGATGGCCTCGATGCGGCGGATATAGCCCTGCTCGATTTCCTGCGCGTACTTCAGCTGGCTCACGTCCAGCCCGCGCGCGCCGGCGTTGGCGGCCGACAGCAGGTTGCCGTGCTGGTCGACCACGGTCACGCTCTTGGCATTCAGTTCGGGCACGCTGCTCGACACCATGTGCACGATGGCGCTGACCTGGCCTTCGTCGATGCTGCGGCCGCGGTGCAGCGTGAGCACCACCGAGGCCGAAGGCTTCTTCTGGTCGCGCACGAAGAGCGAGGGCTTGGGCAGCGCCAGGTGGATGCGCGCCGATTCGACCGAACCGATCGATTCGATGGAGCGCGCAAGCTCGCCTTCCAGGCCGCGCTGGTAGTTGACCTGCTCGGCGAAGTGGCTGGTGCCGAACTTCTGGTTGTCCAGCAGTTCGAAGCCGACGCCGCCGCCCTTGGGCAGGCCCTGGGAGGCAAGCTTCAGGCGCACTTCAGGCACCTTGTCGCTGGCGATCAGGATCGCGCCGCCGCCTTCGGCGAACTTGTACGGCACGTTCATCTGCTGCAACGACGCAATGATGGCGCCGCCGTCGCGGTCGGACACGTTGGTATAGAGCACGCCGTAGTCGGGACCGCGGCTCCAGAGCAGGAACGCGGCGGCAGCGGCGACGATCGCGGCGGCGCCGACGATCAGGGGCAGTTTCGGTTGTGCGCGCAGGCGGTCCGCAATTGCGGAACCGGGCGACGGCATTGCGCCCGCGGGCGCCGCCGAACTCATTGGAAAACCTCCGCCCTGCGGGCTGCGGTATTCGCCTTGGGAGCGGCCCGGCGGCTCATGCGAGTACCCCGGTCACGGCCAGGAGCACCGGGCGGCGCGGGGTCATGGTGAGGGGCTGGAGGCTTCGATGTTCTGGAGTCATGCCGGTGGGCTGTGGTGTCGTCAGCGGGCTTGGGGATCGGCGTTGATTCTCAGCAGGCGCGCCATATTCGATTGGTCGAACAACTGGGGGTTTTGCCGTCAGTTGGGGGCATGTCCCAAGGGCTTCCCCTGATACGCTGAAAACACGCGGAGGCGCCCCGGTGCTTCCTTGTCCACCCCCAGATTCACACACATAGAAAGCATTCCATGTCGATTGCCGCCATCGAGTCCGTCTTGCAGCAGATGCGGGTCACCTCGCTCCAGACGGGCATTGCCCAGCCCGCCGCCGAAGCGGCCGAGCCGGGAGGCTTTGCCGCCGAGCTCCGCCGCTCGCTGGACAACATCAGCACCGCGCAGACCAAGGCCTACGGCCAGGCCGAAGACTTTGAAATGGGCAAGCCGGGCGTTGCGCTGAACGACGTGATGGTCGACCTGCAGAAGGCCAACGTGGCTTTCCAGACCGGCCTGCAGGTGCGCAACCGCCTGGTGGCTGCTTATCAGGAAGTGATGAACCTGCCCGCCTGATCCCTGTGGGTTGTGTGGGCAGCGCAACTTTTTTGCGCCGGACTCTAAATGTTTGGAAACCCCTGCCGATAACTAAACCAACGATGGCTTGAGTCTCACAGTGGGAGCGGGTCCAGCGTTGCGGCCGGACGGCCGGAGTCCACAACCTTTGTCTATCAGGAGTCGAAAATGGCGCAAGTCATCAACACCAACAGTCTCTCGCTGCTTACGCAGAACAACCTCAACGCGTCGCAATCGTCGCTGAACACCGCGATCCAGCGCCTGTCTTCGGGCCTGCGCATCAACGGTGCCAAGGACGACGCAGCGGGCCAGGCCATTGCCAACCGCTTCACCGCCAACATCAAGGGCCTGTCGCAAGCCCAGCGCAACGCCAACGACGGCATCTCGCTGGCGCAAACGACTGAAGGCGCACTGAAGGAAGTGAACAACAACCTGCAGCGCGTTCGTGAGCTCGCAGTGCAAGCCGCCAACGGCAGCAACTCGGCCAGCGACCTGAAGTCCATCCAGGACGAAATCACCCAGCGCATGAGCGAAATCGACCGTGTCTCGGCACAGACCGATTTCAACGGCGTGAAGGTCCTGTCGGCCGGCGCCAAGCCGCTGACCGTGCAAGTCGGTGCCAACGACGGCGAAACGATCAAGATCGACCTCAAGCAGATCGACTCGACGACGCTCGGCCTGGCTGGCTTCTCTGTCAGCAGCAACGCTCTGCCCGTCAGCGCTCCGATCACGCAGACCAACCTCGGCGGCACGCCGGCAGACGTCGACCTCTCGTCGGCTGCCACCTCGCTGGGCGTGGATGCTTCTTCGCTGAGCCTGCACAACGTGAAGGACGCCACCGGCGCCGCAACCGCCAACTTCGTGGTCAAGTCGGGTGACGACTTCTACGCTGCTTCGGTTGACGACACGACCGGCGACGTGGTCCTGAACGTGGCCGACGTCGAGTTCACCGACACCGACAACGGCGTGACGACCGCTGTTGCACTGGCCGACCAGCTGGTGAAGGTGGGTGTGGACGCTGCTGGCGCGGCTACCGCTTACGTTGCCGTGCAAGGCAAGAACTTCGCGGTCGGCGGTGGCGCATTGGCCAACGGCGGCGCAACGCCCACCGACTTCGACAACACCGGCACGGACATCGTCCTGAGCGGTGCTGGCAAGACGGCCGAGTTCGCCGGTGCGGCTTCGATCGACCCGATGAAGAAGCTCGACGCAGCTCTGAAGATGGTCGACGACCTGCGCAGCTCGCTGGGTGCGGTGCAGAACCGTTTCGACTCCACGATCGCCAACCTCGGCACCACGGTGACCAACCTGTCTTCTTCGCGTTCGCGCATCGAAGACGCCGACTACGCAGTCGAAGTGTCGAACATGACCCGCGCTCAGATCCTGCAACAAGCTGGTACCTCGGTGCTGGCCCAGGCGAACCAGACCACGCAAGGCGTGCTGTCGCTCCTGCGTTGATCCAGTAAGGCATTGCGCAGGCGCCCGGGTGCAAACCCGGCTCCGCCTGCGCTGTTCCCTGCGGCTTGGCTCCGGCCAGGCTGCAGACGACAGCGAAAGCAATCAAGAAGGTGGAAATCATGTCGATTCCCGTAGCCCCGGCGGCGGAAGGCCAGCAGTGGATGCAGATGCTCTCCGAGCGGACGGCCGGCGCAGTCGCGCCCGCTTCGGCGGAGTCGTCGGCAGTGCCGGCGGCCGTGGTCGAGGAAGCAACGCCCACGCAGGTTGCCGAGGCGGTGCGCGAGATCAACACCTCGCTGCAGAGCCGTTCGGTCGGGCTGCAGTTCGAGCTGGACGAGGACACCGACAAGATGATCGTCAAGGTGGTCGACCGCGCGAGCGGCGAAGTCATCCGCCAGATTCCTTCGGAGGAAGTGGTGCGCATCGCCAAGGTGCTGGGCAAGGCGCCCGGCCTGCTGGTGAGCCAGGAAGCCTGACGGATCTCCTTCTTTTTTCTTTTTCTCCTATTCGTAGTTTTCAGGACATCTCAACATGGCATCGATCAGCAGCCTTGGCGTTGGCTCCAAGCTCGACCTGAGCACCTTGCTTACGCAGCTCGAAACGGCGGAGAGCCAGCCGCTCGTGCTGTTGCAGCAACGGCAGGTGAGCTACACGAGCAAGCTCTCGGCCTACGGCACGCTGCAGAACTCGCTCAGCACGCTGCAGGCGGCGGCCAAGAAGCTGTCCGACCCCGCGCTGTTCCAGGGCGCGAAGGTCACGTCGAGCGTGCCCGAGGTGCTGACCGCATCGGCCGGCAGCACGGCCACGGCCGGCACCTACACGGTTGACGTAACCAAGCTTGCGCAGTCGCAATCGCTGGTGGCAGCTGGTCGGGCCGACGCCAAGGCCGCCGTCGGCACCGGCACCATCACCATCGACTTCGGCACCGTGGGCGGCGGCACGCTCGATGCCGCAACCGGAACCTACACGAGTGCGAGCTTCACGAAGGATGCGAGCCGCACCGCCGTGCCGATCACCATCAACGGCACCAACAACACCCTCGAAGGCATCCGCGACGCGATCAACGCGGCCAAGGCCGGCGTGTCGGCCAGTATCGTGAACGACGGCAGCGGCACGCCGCACCGGTTGGTGCTGACGTCCTCGCAAACGGGCGAAGCATCGAGCATGCGCATCTCGGTGGCCGGCGATGCGTCGCTGCAGGGCCTGTTGAACAACGACCCCGCCGGTACGCAGAACCTGCGCCAGACGGTGGCCGCGCAGAACGCGCAGCTCACGGTCAACGGCATTGCCGTGACCAGCGCGAGCAACACCGTGAAGGAAGCCATCCAGGGCACCACGCTGAACCTGCTGAAGACCGGCTCCAGCAACCTTGCAACGCAGCCCGACACCGCCACGGTGGAGGCAGCGATCAATGATTTCGTCAAGGCCTACAACAGCCTGCAGGCCACCGCCAACACCTTGACCACTTACGACAAGGATTCGAAGACCGGCGCCGCGCTGGTCGGCGACTCCACGCTGCGCAACCTGCAGACCCGCATTCGCCAGGCGCTCACCACGCCGCAGGCCGGCGGCCCGACCGATCTGAAGGTGCTGTCGGAAATCGGCGTCACGTTCCAGAAGGACGGCACCATGGCCGTCGATTCGGCCAAGCTCAAGACGGCCGTCAGCACCAATCTTTCGGGCGTTGCGGGGCTCTTTGCCAGCGCGACCGGCAGCACCGCTGGCTACGGCAAGCAGATCAGCGCGGTGGTGGACAACCTCACCTCCACCGGCGGCGCGCTCAAGGTGGCTTCGGACGGCATGACGGCCTCCCTCAAGCAGCTCGACCAGCAATTCACCGACATGAAGATGCGCGTGGATGCCAAGGTGGAGCGCTATCGCGCGCAGTTCACCCAGCTTGACCTGCTGATGAGCCAGATGAGCAGCACCAGCACTTATCTCACGCAGCAGTTCGCAAGCATGCAAAGCAGCAGCAGCAAGTAATTCCAGCAGAGCAATCCATGTACACCTCTCACAACTTCAGGGCCGGTGCCAACGCGTATGCCCGCGTCGGCGTGGAAACGCAGGCCATGAGTGCCTCGCCGCACCAGCTCATCGTCATGCTGTTCGACGGCGTCGTCACCACCATCGGCATGGCGCGGCACCACATGACGAGCGGCGACACCGTGGCCAAGGGCAACGCGATTTCCAAGGCCATCAGCATCGTCGACAACGGGCTGAAGGCCAGCCTGGACGCCAAGGCGGCAGGCGCCGCGGGCGCCGAGCTGGTGGCCAACCTGTCGGCGCTGTACGACTTCGTGATTCGCCGGCTGCTGTACGCAAACCTGCACCACGACGTGAAGGCGCTCGACGAGGCCGAAGCGATTCTCGAGAACATTGCGTCCGCATGGCGCGAAGTCGGCGGTGCAAGTGCCGACAACTGAAACACCGGAATCGCAGGCCATGCCGGTCCGCCACGAAGTCCTCCACTGCTACAGCGAACTGGCCTCGACCATGTCGCTCATGGCGGCGCTCGCCCGCGCCAAGGAATGGGAACGGCTTGCCGAGCTCGAAGCCCGTTGCGCGGCGCTGGTCGACCGCCTCAAGGCCATCGGCAAGGTGTCGCTGGACCCCGTGCAGCTGGAGCAGGTGCGCAACCTGATCGATTGCATCCATTCCGACCAGGAAGAGGTGTGCGACATGGTCAAGCCGCAGCTCGAGGACCTGGTGTCGAAGATGGCCCAGTTGCAGATGCGCAGCGAACTCGGCAGGGCATACGGCACGCCGTATTGACCTGCAAGAGAGCACGGCAAACGCAATGAACAGATCGATCGGACTCGCCGATGCGCCGCTCGCAACGAAGCTCGCCGCACTGCGGCCGGAGCTCGCTGCGCTGCAGACCGAGGTCGGCACCAGCTTGCCGGCCGGCGCCGTGGCCGAGGTCCAGCAGGTCAAGAACGATGTTCGGCTGCCGTCCCACTCCCTGCTCGAGGCCGTGCTGCCGGCCAAGGTGCCGGCGGGCGCACCGCGCGCCTCCGATGCACCGCCTTCGGTGGCTACCCAGTGGTCGGCGGCGGCCCGCGCCATCAGCGCCGTGCTGGCCGATCTTCATGCCGACCCCGAGCCTGTGCGTGGCGCGGCGCCCCTGTGGCCCTCGGCGCAGACGCCCGCGGCGCCCGTGCTCGCCGGCGCGCTGGCGCAGACCGTGGCAGCAAGCGGCCTGTTCTACGAATCGCACCTGGTCGAATTTGTCAACGGACTTCGCACCGTGCAGCAACTGGCGCAGGAGCCGCAAATGCGGTTGACGCAGGCGGCCACGCCCACCAATGCTGGGGCGGCGCAGCCTGCATCCCAGGCGCATGCACAGCCCCAGCCCGCCCAGGTAGTTCCGGGTCGGCCGGTTGCCGCGGGTCAGCTTTTGGCGGTTCCCGCCGCTGGCCAACCGGTTGCGACCGCGGGCGCATCCGTTCCCACGGCGAGCCAGCCTTTGCAGGGCGCACCCGTCCAAGGGCAACCCGTTGCTGTTCCGCCAGGTGCAGCCACGCAAACACCGCCCGCGTCGGTCTACACGAGCCAGGGAGTTCCGGTGGCTTCGGCCGCGGTTCCGGCTCTTGCGGGCAATGCGAGTGATGCGGGCGTGGTTTCCGACGAGCGCCTCGCGAGCCGCAGCCTCGGCGAAAACAGTGCCGCTGCTTCTTCCGCGCGCACGGCTGCTTCAGTGGCCGTACCGGCTGAAATGATTCACCCCCAAACCGTGGCACTGGTGCACCAGCAGCTCGATCTGCTGGCCACCTCGGTTTTTCGCTGGAGCGGCCAGGCATGGCCGAACGTGCCAATGGAGTGGTCGATCCACGAAGAGGCCGACCAGCCCGCCGATGCGCCTGGAGACCAACGCAACGACGAACGCAAGGAGCGCCCGCGCAGCTGGTCGACCACCGTTTCGCTCTCGCTGCCCAGGCTGGGTGCCGTCGATCTGCGGCTGAGCCTGACGGGTGAACTCGTTCAGGCCCGCCTTGCCGCAAGCGAAACCGCAACGCTCGCGCGCTTGCGCAATGACAGCGGCGAACTGGGGCCGCGCCTCGAGGCCGCCGGATTGCGCTTGCAAGACCTGCAGATCACGGCGATGAGCCCGGTGGGGCATGCCGAATGACTGCCTCGACCGATACGCGCCCGAGCGCGGTGGCTCTCTCCTATGCCGACCAGGCGAAGGCGCCGGTGGTCGTGGCCAAGGGTTACGGGGTAACGGCGGAATCGATCCTGCGGCAGGCGCGGGAGAACGGCGTGTACGTGCACGCCTCTGCGGACCTGATCAAGCTGCTGATGCAGGTGGATCTCGACCGGCAGATCCCGCCGCAGCTCTATCTGGCCGTGGCAGAGGTGATGGCGTGGATCCACGGGATCGAAGCCGACCAGGGTGCCGCAGGGCCCGGAAAAGTTAATGCTTTGTAATTAACTATCGAGAATAAATGAGAACTAATTTCATCGGTGGAAACCATGTAACGTGTTTGCAACAAAAGCTTACATGTACTTGTAGCTCGCTTTACAGTTTCCCCGTGATCGAAAGTTACAAAGTGTTAAATAGTTGGAATAATTCACTCAAGACATGACTGAACGGAGTGCAATTTTGGAAACGGATATTGTGATGAACGTGGCCAACGGCGAGATCTCCCGCGAGATCGGTGACATCAATCTCGCCTACATGTTGCTTGCGCAGAAGCTGGTCAAGCAGGACCGTGTGGCGGCAATGTTTCGCCTGGGCGTGAGCCGCGAACTGGCCGACATGCTGGCCAGCATGTCGCTGGCGCAGATCCTCAAACTGGCGGCGTCGAACTTCCTGCTGTGCAGTTTCCGCCTTGACGAGCATGCCTCGATGTCGGCGGTGGTTGGCGAAGGTAAGGACACGATGCTGCAACAAGCGCACATGTCGATACTGATGTCGGCACGAAGCCTGCAGAGCCAAAAAGAAACCGCAGCCGTATGAGCACCAAGAGCGTCCTTGGCGAGGTGCGCGAAGTTCAGCTGGCGATCCAGCTGATCCACCTCGGCGCCCGCCTGCAGTTCCTCGAGTCGGAAGTGGGCCTGAGCCGCGAGCGGCTGATCCGCCTCTACAAGGAAATCAAGGGCGTCTCTCCGCCCAAGGGGCTGCTCCCTTTTTCAACGGATTGGTATATGACTTGGTTGGCGAATATCCATTCGTCAATGTTTTACAACATGTATCAATTCATGAAAACCCATTCCGATGAAGAAAAGGTTTGGGTATTGATTAAAAGCTACAAATTGTATTTGCAGCAAATTGAAGCGCAGGAAAGCGAGCCAGTTCTGGATTTCACGCGTGCGTACACGATGGTTCGTTTCTTCGACAGCGACATGCTGCAACTGAGCACCTGCTGCCGGTGCGCGGGGCAGTTCGTGGCGCATGCGCACGACCACAAGAGCGGGTACGTCTGCGTGCTGTGCCGGCCCCCGTCGCGGGCAGGCAAGGCGCGCGGCTCGAAGCGCGCGGCGGGCGGCGAAATCGCTGTGCCGGGCATGGAAAGCATTGGTCTGGCCGTGGAAGCGGCGCTCGACGGCGGTGGACTTCATTGAAAAAAGCGGACCTTGCCCCCGCGGGCAAGGCTTTTGAATCGACGCCTCAAGGGCAGTAGGGGAAGCGCGTGCTCCTTTTGGTTGGTTATCTGGTGGTCATAGGCGCCGTGTTCGGCGGCTATGCGCTCATGGGCGGGCACTTCGGGGTGCTGTTCCAGCCGGTCGAGCTGCTGATGATCGGCGGCTCCGCGCTGGGCGCCTTCATTGCGGGCAACAACGGCAAGACGATCAAGTCGACGCTCAAGGAGCTGCCGCTCCTGCTGCGCTCGTCCAAGCACAACCGGCAGCTCTACCTGGACCTGCTGGCGCTGCTCTACGAGCTGCTGGCCAAGGCGCGCAAGGAAGGAATGATGAAGCTGGAGTCCGACGTGGAGGACCCGGCCAAGAGCGAGATCTTCGCCCGCTATCCCAACATCCTGGCCGACGAGGCCGTGATGGAGTTCCTGTGCGACTACCTGCGGCTGGTCATCAGCGGCAACACGGACGCATTCGAGATCGAAGCGCTGATGGACCACGAGATAGAGACGATCAAGCACGAAGCCGAAGTGCCCATGCACAGCCTTTCGCGCGTGGGCGACGCGCTGCCTGCGCTGGGCATCGTTGCGGCCGTGATGGGCGTGGTGCATGCGCTGGCCTCGGCGGACCTGCCGCCTTCGGAGATGGGCGCGCTGATTGCGCACGCGATGGTGGGCACCTTCCTGGGCGTGCTGATGGCCTACGGCTTCGTCTCGCCGCTGGCTTCGCTCATCGAGCAGAAGGTGGCCGAGAGCATGAAGATGTACCAGTGCACCAAGGTCACGCTGCTCGCAAGCCTGAACGGGTATGCACCGCAGCTGGCGGTGGAATTCGGCCGCAAGGTGCTGTTCTCGACCGAGCGGCCCAGCTTTACCGAGCTGGACAGCCACGTGCGCGAGGTCAAGGCCCGCTGATACACGGCGTGGAACATTGCCATGAGCACGGAAAAACACAGGGTCGTCGTCAAGCGCGTTCCCGCCCACGGAGGCGGGGGGCACGGCGGCGGCTGGAAGATCGCCTATGCCGACTTCATGACGGCCATGATGGCGTTCTTTCTCGTGATGTGGCTGCTGTCGAATGCCTCGCCCAAGCAGCGTGAAGGCATTGCGGAACACTTTCGCATGCCGCTGAAGGTGGCCATCAGCGGCGGCGAGAAAAGCAGCACCAGCGAAAGCGTGATTCCGGGCGGCGGCATGGACCCGAGCACGCGCGCCGACGGCGAGGTCCAGCGGGCCGACGCCGAGGAAGACGCCGACGCCGAGCGCCTGGCCAGCATGAAGGACCGGCTGGACAAGCTCATCGAGAACAGCCCGGTGTTCAAGCAGTTCCGCTCGCAGATATTGATCGACATCACCACCGAGGGGCTGCGCCTGCAGATCGTCGACAGCGAGAACCGCCCGATGTTCGACCTGGCCAGCGCGCAGCTGGTGCCGCACATGCGCGCCATCCTGCGGGAGATCGGCCCCACGCTCAATGAGCTGCCGAACAAGATCACCTTGTCGGGGCATACCGACGCCATCGTCTACACCAACGGAGACCGCTCCTACGGCAACTGGGAGCTGTCGGCCGACCGGGCCAACGCCTCGCGGCGCGAACTGGTGGTGGGCGGCATGGCCGAGAACAAGGTGCTGCGCGTGGTTGGGCTGGCCGACAGCATGCACCTGGACAGGAGCAATCCGCGCAACCCGATCAACCGGCGCATCAGCATCATTTTGCTCAACCACCGCACCCAGCACCAGATAGAGCGCGAGAACAGCGGAAGCGGCAACGCCGCGAGCTGGCCCGCCAAGTCACTGTCGTCGCCTTCGCCGCTGCTGCCCGCCCAGAGCGTCAAGGTAACGGCCAGGGGGAGCGCCGGCGGCGGCGCTTCCGCAGAGCACCCATAGAAATTGATGCCGGCCCTACAGCAAGCCGGTTCGGAGCAACGATGGATCTCAGTCAGTTCACCCAGGCATTTTTTGTCGAAGCCGTCGAGCTTCTGGCGCAGATGGAGCAATTGCTTCTCGAGCTGGACGCCGATGCGCCCGACAGCGAGCAGCTCAACGCCATCTTCCGTGCCGCGCACTCCATCAAGGGCGGCGCGGCCACGTTCGGCTTTGTTGCGCTGACCGATACGACGCACCTGCTTGAAACCCTGCTCGACCGCGCGCGCCATGGCCAGCTGAACCTGAGCCGCTCGATGATCGATGCATTTCTGGAAACGAAGGACGCCTTGCAAGAACAACTGATTGCCTATCAGGCCGAGAACGAACCCGATCCCGAAATGGTCGCCCACATCTGCGGCGTGCTCCGGCAGCTCGCGCTCGAGACCGAGGGCGGCGCAACCGCCGCACCGGCCCCGGCGCCCGCACCCGCGCCGGTGGCGGCTGCCCCTGTGGTTGCCGCTGCGGCCGCATCGGGGCACGACGCGCTGCGCATCAAGTTCTCGCGCCTTTCCGACAGCGAATGCGACCTGCTGGCCGATGAACTCGGAAACCTCGGCAAGCTGCTGTCGCGCACGCGCAGCAACGACCAGCTCACGGTGGTGCTCGAGACCACCTGCTCGCCGGACGACATCATTGCCGTGTGCTGCTTCGTCATCGACGAATCGCAGATCGAGATCACGCCGGAGGCCGCCGCTGCGGCGGGCGCCGAAAGCGCGGCGAGCGCGGCAAACCCGCCGCCTATTGCCGCGGTGGCAGCGGTGGCAGCAGTGGCAGCAGTGGCCGCCGCGCCGGCTGCCCCGGCAGCGGCCCGCCCCGCCGCGGCACCCGCAGGCGCGGCCGCCAAGCCGTCCGCCGCGGGTGCGGCCACGGCCGCAAAGGACTCGAGCTCGATCCGCGTGGACGTGGAGAAGGTCGACCAGCTCATCAACCTGGTCGGCGAACTCGTCATCACCCAGTCGATGCTGACGCAGGCCGCCACCATGCTCGACCCGGTGGAGTGCGAGCGCTTCCTGAGCGGCCTGGGCCACCTGGAGCGCAACGCCCGCGACCTGCAGGAGTCGGTCATGTCGATCCGCATGATGCCGATGGACTATGTGTTCAGCCGCTTCCCGCGCGTGATTCGCGACGTGAGCGCCAAGCTCGGCAAGGAGGTGCGCCTGGACACCTTCGGCAAGGAAACCGAACTCGACAAGGGCCTGATCGAACGCATCATCGATCCGCTCACGCACCTGGTGCGCAACAGCCTCGACCACGGCATTGAAACGCCGTCGCAGCGCATTGCCAAGGGCAAGGAAGCCGAAGGGCAGCTGCTGCTGTCAGCCCAGCACCACGGCGGCAACATCGTGATCGAGGTGAGCGACGACGGCGCTGGCCTCAACCGCGAAAAGATCCTGGCCAAGGCCATGCAGCAGGGGCTGCCCGTGACCGAGACCATGCCCGACGACGAGGTGTGGCAGCTGATCTTCGCGCCCGGCTTCTCCACGGCCGAGCAGGTCACCGACATCTCGGGCCGCGGCGTGGGCATGGACGTGGTCAAGCGCAACATCCAGGAGATGGGCGGGCATGTCGAGATCAGCTCGCGCGAAGGCTGGGGGACCACCACCCGCATCGTGCTGCCGCTCACGCTGGCCATTTTGAACGGCATGTCCGTCAAGGTAGGCACCGAGGCCTACATCCTGCCGCTCAGCTACGTGATCGAGTCGCTGCAGCCGCGGCCCGAGCACCTGCATTCGATTACCAGCGACGGCCACGTGATCAAGGTGCGCGGCGAATACCTGCCGCTCATCGAGCTGCACAGCGTGTTCGACGTGTCGGGCGCGCAGACCGATCCCACGCAGGGCATCCTGGTGATCGTGCAGGCCGGCGAAACGCGCTTTGCGCTCCTGGTCGACGAACTGCTCGGCCAGCACCAGGTGGTGGTGAAGAACCTGGAAACCAACTACCGCAAGGTTCCGGGCATCTCGGCCGCAACGATCCTGGGCGACGGCAGCGTGGCTTTCATCATCGACGTGGATGCCATGCCGCGCATCCAGCGCGCGCACGTGACGCGCACCACCGCCCTGGCGCATGCGGCCCGGCTGGACCCGGTTGCCGCCTGAAAACGATAACCATACGGAGACGATGCAATGCGTTTTGATTTTTTCCGGCGCTCCACCGCCGAAGAAACCGCGGCAGCCGGACAGTCGAAAGACTTGACGGCCTTGCGCAATGCAGACGGCTATGTGGCCTACACCCTGCTGCTGGATGCCCAGAAGCGCGTTGCGGGCTACAAGCTCAACTGGCGCCCGGCGGCCAAGCCCGAAGAGGCGCCCGACGCGATCACGCAGTTCAAGGCCCTGGTGGCCTGCGTGACCGAGCACCTCAATCCGCCGGATACTCCCTGGCAGCTGGGGCGCAGCGAATTGTTCTTCGATGTGAACGCCGAATCGCTGGCGCACGGCGCGCTGCAATCGCTGCCGCCCGAATACACCGTGTTCTGCGTGGAGCTTGCCGATCTTGCGAACGAGGACCTCCGGCCGGTGCTGCTGTTCCTTCGCGAGCAGGGGTTCAGCTTCATGCTGCGCGGCGCCACGGCGCTGCCCGAAGACCACGAGCTGCTGGGCATGGTGACCCACTTCGACGTGGGCGGCGGAGACCCCATGCTCGTTGCGGCCGCGCGCCGCGGCGAGCAGCCCGACCACATGCCCGTTCAGCCGATTGCGACGCGCATGGCTTCGTGGAAAGACTTCGAGGCCTGCGCCGCGCGCCGCATCGACGTGTTTGCCGATCCGAGCTGCGGCCTGCCGCCGCCCGTGGTGAAAACCGGCAGCCACGCGCTGGAGCCCGAATCGATCCTGATCATGCGGCTTTTGCAGATGATCCAGCGCAACGAAGACCTGCGCGAGATCGAAGCGGCACTCAAGCGCGATGCGGCGCTCACCTACAGGCTGCTGCGCCACATGAACTCGCCCGCCGTGGGCGCGGGCGTCGAGATCCATTCGCTGCACCATGCGGTGACCATGCTCGGCTACTCGCCGCTGTTCCGCTGGCTGTCGATGCTGCTGGCAACCAGCAACCCGACGGGCAGCCCGCCCTTCATGATGAAGAAGGCCATCATGCGCGGCCGGTTCGTCGAGCTGATGGGCGAAATCATGCTGCCGCGCGGCGAGTCGGACAACCTTTTCGTCGTGGGCATGTTCTCGCTCATCGACCAGCTGCTCGGCATTCCGATGCAAGAGGTGCTCAGCAAGGTGCAGCTTTCCGATTCGGTTCAGCAAGCCATCCTGACGCGCGGCGGCGTGTACGGCCCCTTCCTCTCGCTGGCCGAGGCCTGCGAGCTGGACACCGGCGATGCGCCGCGCCTGGCGGAGGCGCTGCTGCTGAGCGCCGACCAGGTCAACGCCGCACACCTTTCCGCGCTGGCCTGGTCGCAGGACGCGGTGCCCATTGACGGCCATTGATGGCATTGAGCATGACCTCCGAATTTCTCTTTACCGACAGCGACTTCTCGCGGATTCGCACGCTCATTCACCGCCGCGCCGGCATCGCCCTGGGCGAGCACAAGCGGCAGATGGTGTACAGCCGGCTCTCGCGCCGCTTGCGCGACCTGGGGCTGCCCCAGTTCTCCACCTACCTGGGCATGCTGGAAGACAGCCGCGACGGCGACGAGTGGCAGCTGTTCATCAACTCGCTGACGACCAACCTGACGTCCTTCTTTCGCGAAGCGCACCACTTTCCGGTGCTTGCGGACCTGGCACGCAAGGCGACGCAGCCCGTCACCGTGTGGTGCGCGGCCGCATCGACGGGCGAAGAACCCTATTCGATCGCCATCACGCTGATGGAGGCGCTCGGCGAGCGCGCGAGCACCGCCCGCGTGATTGCCACCGACATCGACACCTCGGTGCTGGCCAAGGCCTCGGCCGCGGTGTTCACCATGGAGCAGGTGAACCGACTCTCTCCGGAGCGCCTGCGGCGCTTCTTCAACAAGGGCACGGGTGCCAACGCGGGCAAGGTGAGGGTGCGCCCCGAAGTGGCCGCCATGGTCAAGTTTTCGCGGCTCAACCTGCTGGACGCTGGATGGCCGGTGAAAGAGCCCGTGGACGCGATCTTCTGCCGCAACGTGATGATCTATTTCGACAAGCCCACGCAGAAGAAGCTGCTGGACCGCTTCGTGCCTCTGTTGAAGCCGAACGGTCTGCTGTTTGCAGGGCATTCCGAAAACGCCTCGCTGGTGAACCAGACGTTCAAGACGGTCGGGCAGACGGTGTACACGCTGAGCAAGGCGCGCGCATGAATCCGAGCCTGCTTCAGGAGCGGGGTTCCAGGCCGCCGGCCGTGCCGGGTTCGGTGGCCACTCACCACTACTTCGACCGCGACTTCGACTGCACGGCAGTCAAGCTGCTGCCGGCGGAGTACTACGTGACCGATGCAGGCATCCTGCTCACCACGGTGCTGGGCTCCTGCGTGGCGGCCTGCATCACCGACGTGGAAGCAGGCGTCGCGGGCATGAACCACTTCATGCTGCCGGACGATGCCGAGGCCGATGCGCGCGACCAGGTGGAGTCGATGCGCTACGGCGCCTATGCCATGGACGTGCTCATTGCCGAGCTGCTGCGCGCCGGCGCCAGGCGCGAACGCCTGCGGGCCAAGGTCTTCGGCGGCGCAGCGGTGCTGGCCAACATGACCATGCTCAACATCGGCGGGCGGAACGCCGACTTCGTGCTGCGCTACCTCGAGAAGCAGCGCATCACCATCGCCGCGCAGGACTTGCGCGGCCTGCACGCGCGCCGCGTGTGCCTGCTGCCCACCGGCAAGGCGGTGGTGCGCAAGCTGCGCGCGCAAGTCGATATTCAGGCGGTCCAGCACGACGAAGGCGAGCTGCTGCGCAAATGGTCTGCCACGTATGGCAAAGGAAGTTGGGTCGCATGAAGAAGATCAAGGTAGTTTGCGTCGACGATTCGGCGCTGATCCGCAGCGTGATGACGGAGATCATCAACAGCCAGGCCGACATGACGGTGGTCGGCACCGCGGCCGATCCGCTGCAGGCGCGCGACCTCATCAAGGTGACGAATCCGGACGTGCTCACGCTCGACGTCGAGATGCCGCGCATGGACGGTCTGGAATTTCTCGAGAAGCTCATGCGCCTGCGCCCGATGCCGGTGGTCATGGTGTCGTCGCTGACCGAGCGCGGCTCGGAAATCGCGCTACGCGCGCTGGAGCTGGGCGCCATCGACTTCGTGACCAAGCCGCGCCTTGGCGTGCGCGACGGCCTCATGCAGTACACCGAAATCATCGCGGGCAAGATCCGCACGGCCGCCGCGGCGCGGCTGCTGCCGAGCCGTCACGCCGCCTCGGCGAAGGGTGCGCCGGAGAGCCCGCAGGAACCGATGCTGCGCAGCCCGCTGCTGAGCACCGAGAAGCTCATCATCATCGGCGCCTCCACCGGCGGAACGGAAGCCATTCGCGAGGTGCTGCTGCCGCTGCCGCCGGACGCACCGGCCGTGCTCATTGCGCAGCACATGCCGGCCGGGTTCACGCGGTCTTTTGCGCAGCGCCTGAACGGCCTGTGCCGCATCACCGTGAAAGAGGCCGAGCACGGCGAGCGCGTGCTGCCGGGCTATGCCTACATTGCGCCGGGCGGCTTTCACCTGTCGCTCAGCCGCAGCGGCGCCAACTACGTGGCCCAGCTGAACGAGGAGCCGCCGGTGAACCGCCATCGTCCTTCCATCGACGTGCTTTTCGACTCGGCAGCGCGGCATGCCGGCAAGAACGCGATCGGAATGATCCTGACGGGCATGGGCAAGGACGGTGCCGAAGGCCTGCTGCGCATGAAGCAGGCGGGCGCCTACACATTTGCGCAGGACGAGGCCAGTTGCGTCGTCTTCGGCATGCCGCGCGAGGCCATTGCATTGGGTGCCGTTGACGACGTGGCGCCGTTGGGAGAGATGGGGCGCCGCGTGCTGGCCCATCTGCGCACCTTCGGCGAACGCGCGAACCGGGTTTGAAAACGAACTGTTGGAGTTGGAAAAATCGTGATCGATAAGAGCATCAAAATTTTGGTTGTGGACGACTTCCCGACCATGCGCCGCATCGTGCGCAACCTGTTGAAGGAACTCGAGTTCCTGAACGTCGACGAGGCGGAAGACGGCGCGGCCGGCATCGAGAAGCTGCGCGGCGGAAACTTCGGCTTTGTGGTGTCGGACTGGAACATGCCCAACATGGACGGCCTGACCATGCTGCAGACCATTCGCGCCGACCCCGAGCTCGGCAAGCTGCCGGTGCTCATGGTCACGGCCGAAGCCAAGAAGGAAAACATCATCGCGGCCGCTCAGGCAGGCGCCAATGGGTATGTGGTCAAGCCCTTCACGGCGGCCACGCTCGAGGAGAAGATCAACAAGATCTTCGAGAAGCTCCAGAAAGAGGCGGCCTGAAATGACACACGCTGCGCTCGAACCCGTGGAACACGGGAACACCGCCGAAGAGTTGCTCGGGCGCATCGGGCAGCTGACCCGGCAATTGCGCGAAGGCCTGCGCGAGCTGGGGCTCGACAAGCAGGTGGCCAAGGCCGCGCAGGCCATTCCGGATGCGCGCGACCGGCTGGGCTACATCGCCTCGATGACCGAGCGGGCGGCGCACCGCGCGCTCAACGCCATCGACCTGGCGCAGCCGCTGCAGGAAGACCTTGCAAGCAACGCCAAGGGGCTCAGCAAGCGCTGGGACGAATGGTTTGCGAACCCGGTCGAACTGGACCATGCGCGCCAGCTGGTCATGGACACGCGTGGCTACCTGCAGGAAGTGCCGCAGAAGGCCGGCGCCATCAACACGCAGCTGATCGAAATCCTGATGGCGCAAGACTTCCAGGACCTGACCGGCCAGGTCATCAAGAAGATGATGGAAGTGGTCAACGACGTGGAGACGCAACTGCTCCAGGTGCTGATCGACAACTCGCACATCGAAAAGCATCTTGAAAAACGCCACGAGGCGGAGGCCAACAGCCTGCAGAACGGCCCGCAGGTGGTGGCCGGCAACCCGGATGCCGTGACCGGCCAGGCCCAGGTGGACGACCTGCTGGAGAGCCTCGGGTTCTAAAGGCTTGCCAGGGCCCCGGAACCGGGGCAGGTCGAGCCAAGGCCGCGGTCTACTTTCTCCTGCGATTTGACGCAGACGGCGCCGAAGTCGACGAGGGCGCCGCTCCGCCATCCACGCCGAGGCGCCCGCCGCCGCCGAGGCCCTGGCCGCGCACCGTCTGCGCCTTGTAGTTGCGCAGCGAGCGGACCATCTGGTTGAAGGAGTCCATGAACGCAGCGGCAATCACCTTGCCCTGCGGAGTGCGCGTGTAGCCACCGATGCCCCCTGCGGCGGAGACGCCGCTCAGGCCGGCAAAGCCCGCGAAGTCGGTCTTGGAGGCACTGCCTTCGGCCGCCGCCACCTGTACGCCCGAGCGGTTGTCGATAAGGGTCAACAGCGCGCTGGCTTCCTTGGTCTGCAAGCTCGCGCCCAGCTTGGCGATGGCGAGGCCTCGTCCTCCGCCCACCAACCCGCCCAGCGCACCGCCAAGGCCACCCGCGTCGTTGTTGCTGAAGACGATCTCGGGCGAAAGTCCGTAGTCCGAAGCCACCATCTGGCCGCGTCCGAAGTTGCTGCCGCCGCGCATTTCACCCGACTGCATGAGCGCGCGCTCGCGGTTCATGGCGTTCATGCCGGCCGCGCCGCGCTCGACCACCACGAAGCAGTTCGATTGCTGCACCAGCAAGCGCAGCAGGTTGGCCGTGGGCGGCAGGCGGTATTCGCCGGTGAGCACGGTGTACCAGCCGGCATTGACGTTTTCGATCAGCGAGACGGTGCCCAGCGGCGACTCGCAGCGCTCGAGCTGGCTGCTTTCGCCGGCGGTGGCCGAGCCGGCCGCGCTACCGGTGGCCACCGTCTTGGCGGATGGGCTGCCCATCTGCATGTCGAGAGCGGGCATGTTCTGGCAGCCCGCCAGAGCCATGAGCGCAGCCGCTGTCGTGGCCATGGCCGATCTTGAAAGTGCGAGCCGGCGTGGCTTGCCCGTGGACTTCTTCATGCGATCCTCCCCGTTTGTTGCAAAGGGCCGAGATCAGGCCCCGCGCAAATTTAGGGGGAAGGAACGATCGGCCCCAGTGTCTAAAGTCACTTTGTTGCACGGACGCCAATTCCCGTGAAAGCCGAACGGCACGCGGTGCGGCAGGCGGGCAACCGCAACCGGCCCTGCGGACAGGCGCATGGCATCGAACACGAGCAGGTCGCTGCGCTTTTCCTTTTCGCGCCAGGCTACGGCAAGCAGCCAGCCGTCGCCCTCGGCCGCGTCCGCCGCGCGCGGCACGAACACCGGTTCGGACACCACGTCTCCTTGCGGCAGTGTGTACAGGCTGCGCGTGGAGCTCTCGAAGTCGAACCGGGCCAGGCTGTCGTAGAGCACGCTCTCCGAGTCGTCCCGCGCGCGTGGTGTCGAATGGCAGGTGTAGAAGCCGTAGCAGTTGCGCCGGCCGGTGTAGCGCTCGTCGATGCGCGGGAACTCCGCTGCCAGGTCGTCCAGGTATTCACGCTGGAAGCCGCTGCTCTTGCCGGCCAGGTCGAAGGTCCATCGGCACAGACGCGCCGCCATGGCGTGCGGGTCGCCGGCGCGGCCTTCGGCATCGGGCAGGCCGGGGGCGGTTTCCGACTGCATCACATAGGCCACGATGGTGTCGCCGTCGTCCCAGGCATTCATGACGTGGAACACGTGGCAGGCGTCGGTTTCGAACCAGCGCAGGGTGTCGGCCGCGCTGCCGCGGCGCATCACGCCGACGTGGGTGCGCTTGGTGGCGTCCCACGCCAGCAGCGGCTTGCCTTGCATCGCGCGCTCGACGCTGAGCGTCAGCGGCGTGACTGGAAAGAGAACGTGCTCGCGCGTCAGCATGAAGTCGTGTGCCATGCTGGCGTGCGGCGCTGTGAACGACTGCATTTGCGTGACTTCGCAGTGCGGGTCCATCACGCCGTAGAGCATGGTCGGCGAGCAGGGTCCGTCGGGCGAGTACGCGAAGAAATGCAGTTCGCCGGTCTCGGGGTCGATCTTCGGATGCGCGGTGCAGCGCGAGGCCACGCTTCCGCCGAAGCTCTGGTGCCCCTTGGAAGCCAGCGTGAACGCATCGAGCTCGAAGGGCTGGTGCGATTCTTCCAGTGCGAAGAGCCGGTTGCCGTGCCACAGCATGCTGGTGTTGGCGGTGCCGCCGTTCTGGCCATGTGCAATCGGATCGCTGGTGGCAGGGTTGCCGAAGGTGCCGAAGAGCGCGCGCCCGGCTTCGTGTTCGAGCTGCCATTTCGGCGTGCGCGCCCAGCGGTTGCTGTAAGACACCTTGCCGCCCCCGATATGGAAGGCATGCACCATGCCGTCGCCCGAGAACCAGTGGTAGCTGTCGTCGCGCGGTGCGAACTGCGGGTTCGGGCCGACGCGGTACAGGCTGCCGGAGAGCTCGGTGGGCAGGGTGCCGTCGATCTCGAGCGCGGCAATGTCGTGCTCCCCGGTCAGCGGCGCGTAGTTGCCGGTAAAGAAGTGAGGGTTCTTCTGCGCTGCTGCGTTCACTGGGTGCCTTCGGGTTTGTTCATGAGGGGCGGTGCGCCGTCGAGCTGCGCAATGGCTTGCCCGACGTAGGCAGCCAGCGCCTCGTCGATGCCCGAGCCGGCCCGCAGCGCCGCGTCTTCGCGGAACGCCCGCTGCAGCTTTGCATGCAGTGCCGCGTCACCGCCGGCCTTGGCGAGGGACAGCGCCTGCCAGCGCAACGCCAGCGCGCGCATGGCCGGCCCATGGGGTGGGGCGTTGGCCATCATCTGCTGCCGGACTTCCGCGATGAGCGGCGGCCACGCATCGGTCTGCGCAACGTAGTGGCGGCGCAGCTTGACCATGTCTTCCTTGCTGCAGTAGGGCGCATAGAGTTGCAGGCGCGCGAACGCCATGGCGTGCGAGATGTAGCGAATGCCCGCGCGGTCGACACCGGTCAGCGCATGCAGCGATGGCTCGTTCCAGTGCATGGCGTAGAGCTTCATCAGCAGGCCTTCGTCGCCGCCGGCCTCTTCGAGCAGCAGCGCAATCCAGCGTTGCGCCAGGGCTTGCGCCTGCGGGCTCTCGGGCGGCGTTTCGGCGGCGACCAGGCTGCGCAGCAGTTCCGACAGTTCCGCGCGCTCGGGCGCCATGGCGTCGGTGGAGCCGCCGCGCTTCGCCTCGAGCGTGCGCTGCTCGTTGTCGCTGAAGTACTTTGCGCCCGCGACCATGCTTTCGAGCGCCAGCAGCCAATCGTCGATGCCGGGCTCTTCGCTGGCCTGCAGCAGGCCCTGCACCGCGAGCAGGTGGGCGCGCAGCGCGGAGGCCCGCTGGATCTCTTCGTCGAGCTGCGCCACCTGCCGTGCGACCACTTCCGACAGCCCTCCGGCGTCGTCGTCGAGCAGTTGCTGTATGTCCGCAAGCGGCAGGTCGAGGCGCCGCAGCGCCTGGATGCGGTAGAGCCGCGCCACGTCCTTGCGGCCGTACAGGCGATAGCCGGCGCTGGATCTTTCGGACGGCACCAGCAGTGCGATGTCGTCGTAGTGACGCAATGCGCGAACCGTCAGCCCGGTGCGCCGGGCGAGTTCGCCGATCTTCAAGAACATGCCTTCCCTCTCAAGTTGAAGGCATCGTAGACCCTGCCGCTACGTGAGGGTCAAGCGGCGCTAGAGCGAATCTTTCAGGTTTGCGCGCAGGCGGCTGATGGCCTGGGCGTGCAGCTGGCACACGCGCGACTGGGTCACTTCCAGGATGGCACCGATCTCGCGCAGGTTCAGTTCTTCTTCGTAGTAGAGGTTCAGCAGCAGCTGGTCGCGCTCGGGCAGGGCGGCGATGGCGTCGACCAGCTCGTGGCGAAAACCGGCTTCGAGCAGTTGCGCCAGCGGGTCGTCGTCGGCGCCGGGGCGGCCGCCGCGCGCCTGGCGGTCGAGCCAGGGGTTGTCGGATTCGCCTTCCTGCGCAAAGTCTTCGACGTACAGCAGCTGGCAGCCCTGGATCTCCTGCAGCAGCGACTGGTAGTCGTCCAGGTCCATCTTCAGTTCCTTGGCGATCTCCCCTTCGGTGGCGGGCCGGCCCAGCCGGTGCTCCAGCGACTGGATCGCCTGCTCGACCTTGCGGGCCTGCTGGCGCAGGTTGCGGGAGCCCCAGTCGCTGGCGCGCAACTCGTCGAGCATGGCGCCGCGGATGCGCTGGCTCGCAAAGGTTTCGAACTGCGCGCCGCGGTTGTCCTGGTAGCGGGTGGAGGCGTCCAGCAGGCCGATCATGCCGGCCTGGATCAGGTCGTCGAGCTCGACGCTGGCGGGCAGCTTGGCCAGCATCTGGAGCGCCATGCGGCGCACCATGGGCTGGTGCTGCTTCAGCAGATGAGACTTTTCAATATTGCCCTGAGCGGTGTACACGGCCTTCCCTTTCCTCATGTGCTTGTTGCGGCGCCAGTGCCTCGGGCCGCCAGGGCGCCGGCTCCGCGTCACGCGCGCGAACCGACGGGCGCCACGGCCATTGCGCAACGTCGGCGCCGATGACGCGGAAGTCCACCGCCGCCGGGCTGGTCGGGAACGCCTCCACGACGGTCCGGCGCAGGCGCCTTGCATCGCTCAGGTGCGGATCGGCGCGCACCCAGCCCGCGGCATGCATCGAAATCGCCAGGTAGCGGCTGCCCGTGTCGATCAGGTTGGCCATGAGCCGCCGGGCCGCGTCGGGTTCGGCAACGCCGTTGACCAGCAGCCGCAACTGGTGCAGCGCGTGCGCGTAGTGCAGCCGCTTGATGCCCGAGTAGGTGGCGGTGATGGACGCGGGGTTGGGCTGGAGCACCACCACCAGGTCGTCCGCCAGCCGCGCCAGCGGCGACAGGTGGCCGGCGCTGTCGAGTGCCGCGTCGACCAGCACCACGTCGCCGTCCCAGAAAAGACGCGGGTCGACGTGGTCGGGCTGTGCCCCCGGCACCGCCGGCAGCACATTGACGCCGCACTCGGCGCGCGCGGCCGCGCCTTCGCAGGTGAGCCGCCTGGTGGCGACATCGGCCAGCGTTCCGAGCGGATCGACGGCCCATGCGCCGCGAACTGAATTTGCGCTGGCCTTGTGCTCGTCCAGCAGCAGCACGTCCTTGCCCATGTGGGCCAGGGCCGCGCCCAGGTTCATTGCCGCCGTGGTGGAGCCCTGTCGGCGCTCCATACCCGCGATGGCGATGAGCCGCACGGACGATTGGGCGAGCAGCCGCCGCAGTCCGTCGGCTTGATCCGGCACCAGCTTGCTCACGTGTCCAGCGCCTCCAGCAGGAAGAACAGCTTGCCCATGCCTGCATACAGAACATTGCCCGACAGCGGGCGGCCCGGCCGCACCGGGCGGCCGGTCAGCTGGCCCAGCAGCGCACGCGTGCGGCCGGCCCAGTCGCCCTCAGCCTGCAGCAACCGCCACACGGTGGTGGTGACCTGGCCCGCGATGAGCAGGCGCTTCATCATGTGCGGATCGCCCGCCTCGCCCAGCCCGCCGATGACCGAGAGGCCCTGGCGCAGCAGGCGGAAGCAGGGCTCCGCTTCGGCGGCCCAGGCCTGCCATTGCGCAAGCTGCTGAACGGAAACTTCCTGGCCGACGTTGGAGAGCGCGTAGGTCTGCGCCAACACCTTGCGGCTGCGCGGATCGGTGATGCGGGTGACCACGCAGCGCAGCCCGGGCGGGCCGCCGTCGGTGCGCAGCGTGATGTGGGCCTGGGCTTCAGCCTGCAGCGCGGGACGGCCCTTGAAGGTCACGAGGTGTTCTTCGCCGAACGAGAAGTCCAGGCCGGTGAGGGTGGCGTATTCGCCGGTGCGCGGATCGATGACCGCGGTGGAGCCGGGTGCGCGCGCGAGCCATTGCTGGCGCTGCACTTTCCACTGCAGCATGAGCTCGGCTGCGGGCAGCCGCGACAGCACGTGCACCACGGTCTTGCCGAAGTCCTGCTGGCGCAGCCATTGCACTTGCCGCACGCCGGGCCTGCGCGCCGGATCGGCGGGGTTGCGCGCCGTGCCGGTGGAAAGCCACTGGTTGGGCGCGGAAAGGGGCATGCCGGTGCGGTCGGACAGCAGCAGGCTGCCATGGCATTGGTACGCGTCGCCGCCTTCATCCGACTTGAGTCCGACCTGGCTCGACAGCGCAAGCAGGTGGGTGTCGCAACCGGTCGCGATCTCGCTCGTGGCGTGCGTCATGAGCGCCTCCAGCACCGCCTTGTGGCCGACGTTCTCGTCGGCGGCCTGGCGCCAGAGCGCACGCGATTGCTCGAAGCCGAGGGGGGCGTTTGCGAGCGCGGCCGCGGCGGCGGCCACCTCTTGCGCATCGTGCGCCATGGCGCGAATCAGCTGGCGGTAGCGCAGCCGCTGCCGTTCGGCCTCGGCCTGCGCGGCGGACGCATCGGCGTTTGCCGCGGACCCGTCCTGCATGTCGCTTTCGCCGGGAACGAAGAGCGCGCTGCGGCTGTTGGCCTGGAACACGCTGTCCACCAGCTGGGCGCGATCGGCGCGCATCAGGTTCTCAGGCACCTTCTGTCCGCTGGACACATAGTGCACCGGCAGGCGGTGGCGAATCACGGTGTCGATCAGCGCGCCGGGGTGGGTGGCTTCGTCGACCTTGGTGAAGATGCAGCCCGCCAGTTCGTTGCCGCCGCCATGCCGGTAGGCGTGCACCACTTCATTGAGCGTGTCGCCGTGGCTGGCGGCATTGAGCAGCAGCAGCCGCTTCACGGGGCGCTGGCTGTTGCAGAACATGGCGATCTGGTCGGAGACGGCGCGGTCGCGCTGGCTCATGCCGACCGTGTCGATCAGCACCATGTGCTTGTCGCGCAGGTCTTGCAGCACCAGGTGCAGGTCGGCTGCATCCTTGACGGCGTACACCGGCACATTGAGGATCTGGCCGTAGATGCGCAGCTGTTCGTAGGCGCCGATACGGTAGCTGTCGGTGGTGACCAGCGCCAGCTTCTCGGCGCCGAAGCGCATCACGCAGCGCGCGGCGAGCTTGGCCGTGGTCGTGGTCTTGCCCACGCCGGTGGGGCCCATCAGCGCATACACGCCGCCTTGCGCCAGCAGCGCGTCTTCGTCTTCATGCACCGGAAGGGTCCGGATCAGCTCGGAGCGCACGAAGGCCATGCCCTGGGCATAGCTCTGGCCGGTGGGCAGGTGCTCCAGCATGGCCTTGGAGAGCCGCGCACTGAAGCCGGCGCCGAGCAGCGTGCGCAGCAGGCGGCCGCGCATCGGGTCGCGGCGCTGCTTGTCGTTCCACACCACGCCGGCAAGCTGTTCTTCGATCATGCAGCGCATCGAGTGCAGCTCTCCGAGCACGCTCTCGACTGCGACGGGGGCAGCCGCGGGTGCGGGGGCGGGCGCCGGGGTGAGCATGAAGGCGGACGCAGGGGCGGCTGCAGGAGCTGCAACAGGAGCGGCTGCAGGAGCGGGGGCCGGCATGGGTTGCGCTGCGGCCTGCGCCGCGGGTGCGCTTGCACGCACTTCTTCCACTTCGTCCGGCGCCATGGCGACGATTTCCACGCCTTCGGCGACCACGCGATTGGTCAGCACCATCGCTTCGGCGCCGAGTGCTTCGCGCGCAAGGCGCAGGGCTTCCCGGCTGGTGGGGGCGACGAACTTGCGTGCGCTGGTCCGCACGTCTGTCTGGGTGTTCAAACTCTTCCTCCGATGGTGGCGGTGATCTTGATGTTGCGGGTGTCAGGTATCTCGGCGTGCGAGAGAACCTTGAGCTGGCGGAAGCTGCGGCGCAGGAAGCGCGAGAGCAGGACCCGCAGCGAATGCTGGACGACCAGCACCGGCGCAAGGCCCATCTGCTCCTGGCGCGCAATCGCGGCGCGGGTCTGCTGCATCAGGCTGTTGGCAAGGCCCGGCTCGATGCCGTTGTTGTTGGCGAGCGCCTGCTGCAGCACGCTGTCGAGCGCGCCGTCCAGGCCGATCACCTGCAGTTCGGAATCGCCAGGGAACAGCTGCTGCGTGATCGCGCGGCCAAGCGCCAGGCGCGTGAGCGAGGTGAGCTCGGCCGCGTCCTTCACGGTGGGCGCGTGCTCGGCCATCACGTCGAGAATGGTGCGCATGTCGCGGATCGACACCTCTTCGTCGAGCAGGTTCTGCAGCACCTTGTGCAGCGTGCTCAGCGAGATGACCTTGGGCACCAGGTCTTCGGTGAGCTTGGGCGCGGTCTTGCCGATCTGGTCGAGCAGCTGCTGCACTTCCTGGCGGCCCAGCAGTTCGGCGGCGTGGGTCTGGATCAGGTGGTTCAGGTGCGTGGCCATGACGGTGCAGGCATCGACCACCGTATAGCCGAGCACCTGCGCCTCCTGGCGAAGGCTGGCGTCGATCCACACCGCGGGCAGGTGGAAGGCCGGGTCCTGCGTCGGCGTGCCGGGCAGGGTGCCGGTCACCTGGCCGGGGTTGATGGCCATCCACTGGTTGGGGAAGGCTTCGCCGCGGCCGATCTCGACGCCCTTCAGGCTGATGACATAGGTATTGGGCGCAATCTCGAGGTTGTCGCGGATGTGCACCACCGGCGCCAGGAAGCCGATTTCTTGCGCGGTCTTCTTGCGGATGCTCTTGATGCGGCCCAGCAGTTCGCCGTTCTGCGTCTGGTCGACCAGCGGAATCAGCCGGTAGCCGACTTCCATGCCCAGCGGATCGACCAGCGCCACGTCGTCCCACGTGGCCTCGGGCGCTTCCACCGCGGGTGCGGCGGCTGCCTGCGCTGCGGCGGCCTGCTCGGCGGCGGCCTGCGGTGCGCGCTTGAGGATGCGCCGACCCAGCCACACCAGGCCACCCGCAATCAGCAGGAACGCCAGGTTCGGCATGCCGGGGATCATGCCCATCAGGCCGATGAGGCCGGCCGTCAGAAAGAGCACCTGCGGGTTGGAGAACAGTTGGCCGGTCAGCTGGCGGCCCACGTCTTCGTCGGTGGTCACGCGCGACACGATGACGCCGGCGGCGGTGGAGATCACCAGCGCAGGAATCTGCGCCACCAGGCCGTCGCCGATGGCCAGCAGCGTGTAGGTCTTGCCGGCGGTGCTGAAGTCCAGCCCGTGCTGCACCATGCCGACCACCAGGCCGCCGATGATGTTGATCACCATGATCAGGAGGCCGGCCACCGCGTCGCCGCGCACGAACTTGCTGGCACCGTCCATCGAGCCGTAGAAGTCGGCTTCCTGCGCGACTTCCTGGCGGCGCTTGCGTGCCACGTCTTCACCGATGAGACCGGCGTTCAGGTCGGCGTCGATCGCCATCTGCTTGCCGGGCATCGCGTCGAGCATGAAGCGCGCACCCACCTCGGCGATGCGCCCCGCGCCCTTGGTGATCACCATGAAGTTGATCAGCACAAGGATGATGAACACCATCACGCCGACCGCGAAGTTGCCGCCCACGAGAAAGTGGCCGAAGGCCTCGATCACCTTGCCCGCGGCATCCGGACCTGTGTGGCCGTGCATCAGCACCACGCGCGTGGAAGCCACGTTGAGCGAAAGGCGCAGCAGCGTGGAGAACAGCAGCACGGCGGGAAAGGCCGCGAAGTCCAGCGCCTTCATGGTGTACATGCTCACCAGCAACACCATCACCGACATCGCGATGTTGAAGGTGAACAGCAGGTCGAGCAGGAAGGCCGGCAGCGGCAGCACCATCATGCTCAGGATGAGCACGATCAGCACCGGGCCGGCAAGGCCCTTCCACTGGGCTCCGGAGAACAGTTGCGCCTGCAGGCGGGTCAGCGTGGCGTTCATGCGGCGTCCAACGAGTATTCGAGCGATTCGGGAATGGGCAGGTCGACGGGCGTGCGCGGCGCTTCGCCGCCTTCGCTCTTCCAGCGCTTGAGCTGGTAGACCCAGGCCAGCACTTCGGCCACCGCGGTGTACAGGCCGGCCGGGATTTCGTCGCCCAGGCGGGTGTGCTTGAACAGCGCACGCGTGAGCGGCGGGGCTTCGAGAATGGCGACGTTGTTCTCGCGTGCAAGCTCGCGGATGCGCGCTGCGACGAGGTCGCTTCCCTTGGCCACCACGCGCGGTGCGCGCATGTCGTGGTCCACATACTTGAGGGCCACCGCAAAGTGCGTGGGGTTGGTCACCACGATGTCGGCCTTGGGCACCTCGGCCATCATCCGGCGGCGCGCCATCTGCTGTTGCTGGCGGCGGATCTGCGCCTTGATGTGCGGGTCGCCTTCGCTTTCCTTGTGCTCCTGGCGCAGGTCTTCGCGCGACATGCGCAGCTTGCGGTGGTAGCTCCACAGCTGGTAGGGCACGTCGATGAGGGCCACCAGCAGCAGCGCCGAGGCAATCAGGGCGCAGTTGCGCGCCACCAGGGCGATCATCTGCGGCAGCGCGGCGCGCTCCGACTGCGCCATGAGCGCATTGACCTCGTCGATGTTGCCCATGATCACCAGCCAGGCCACCCAGCCGATCAGCAGCGACTTGGCGAGCGCCTTGATCAGCTCCGACAGCGCCTGCGTCGAGAACATGCGGCCGACGCCGGCAATCGGGTCGAGCTTGTTGAACTTGGGGCCGATGGCCTTGGCCGAGAACAGCCAGCCGCCGAGCATCATGGGGGCGACCACCGCGGCCACCACCATCATGCCGAACAGCGGCGCCAGCGCGATCAGCGCCTCGTACGCCATGAGCCCGGCGCGGGCCGTCATGTAGGTGGGGTCGAACGCCGAGGCCCGGTCGAAGTGCATGCCCTGCGCCAGGGCGCCGCGCAAGGTGCCGCCGAGCGAGCCCGCCGTGAGCCACAGGCCGGCGACCGCCGTACCCAGCATTACGAAGGTGACCAGCTCCCGCGACCGGGCAACGTCCCCTTCCTCGCGGGCCTTTTCAAGGCGCTGCGGTGAGGCGGGTTCCGTTTTTTCGAGGTCGCTTTCTTCAGCCATTCATGCTCCGGGCGAGCCTTGGCGAGAGATCGCCTGCTCATGGCTGTAGATTGTTCGTTTTCAGGGCTCCGGACAATTGATCGATCAGGGCGGGCATTTGCCCCCTGCTTGGGTGATCGGGATGTAACAGGCGGCTAGGCCGCGGCCGGCGCGGTGCCGTCCGAAGCGGCAACCGGCGGCGCCACGGCCGCGTAGGGCACCAGCTCGATCCGTTCCGCGCGCAGGCGCTCCAGGATGGTGAACAGCAGGTCGCTGCGCACGCTGCCCGCCAGGCGCGGGCTGGGCACATAGGCAATGGCCTGGAAGATGAGCAGGCCGCCCTCGATGCCTTCGAGCGTGAGCGAAGGCGCGGGCGTTTCCAGCACACCCTCGTGCGCGCGGCAGGCCTCCAGGATGAGGTCGCGCACGCGCTGGGCGTCGGTGGTCAGCGGCAGCGGCAGGCGAATGAGCACCCGGCCTTCCGCATTGGCCAGCGTCATGTTGCGGACGGTCTTGGTGATGAACTCGGAGTTGGGCACGATGACCGTCGAGCGGTCTCCGAGCTGGATTTCCGTGGCGCGCACGTTGATGCGCCGCACATCGCCCTCGGTGGTGCCCAGCACCACCCAGTCGCCCACCTTCACCGGCTGCTCGGCCAGGAGAATGAGGCCCGAGATGAAGTTCTGCACGATGGCCTGCAGGCCGAAGCCGATGCCCACCGACAGCGCGCTGGCCACCCACGCGATGCGCTCGATGCCGATGCCCAGCGCCGAGAGCGAGAACGCCACCACCAGGATGCCGCCCACGTAGCCCAGCAGCGTGGTGATCGAACTCTGCATGCCCGGCTCGAACTGCGTGCTCGGCAGGTAGCTGCGCGCCAGCCAGCGCTTGAACACCCGCAGCACGATGAAGCCCACCAGCGCCACGGCAATGGCGCTGAAGATGGCGCCGGGCACCAGCTGGAACTCGCCCACCTTCACGCCGGTGCCGAACTTGCCGCTGCGCTGGAACACTTCGCCGGGCCCGGTGCCCAGGGGCGCCGCCAGCGCGATCAGCATGTAGAAGAACAGCGCCACGCGGCTCAGGCCGGAGAGCACCGTGGCCGCCTGGTCGAGCGTTTGCGGCGCAAGGCCAAAGCTCTTTTGCAGGCGCTGCCCGAAGGTGCTGCGCGACGACACACCGGCCATGAAAACGTCGTCGGCAAACTTGAACAGCACATAGAAAGCAGCCGCGACGATGCCGCTCCAGGTGAGCTGCGAAGCCAGGAAGCTCGCAAGCGCCACATACCCCACCGCGACCAGCACCCAGATCGTGACGATGAGCACGCCGATGCATGCCACCAGCAGGCCCACCCACATCGGCCGCTCGGGCAGGCCGGCCTCGGGCGCGTCGGCGCGCAGCGCCTTCAGGCGATACATCACCGCGCCGACCAGCGCCGTGAGTACCAGCGCCGTGAGCACATGGGTGGCGACCACGGCGGCGAAGCTGGCGTTCACCAACTGGTTGATTTCAGCCGGCGTCCAGGCCAGCGCGGCCACCAGCGCGACCAGCCACGGCAGTGCGGCCAGGCGTGTTGCCATCGCATCGGGAATGGGCGGCAGGCGCCAGGTCGGGCGCCTGGTGGCCAGCAGCGCGCGGCCCAGCCCGATGACGAAAGCCATGAACACCAGCGCCTGCGCCATCGAACGCATGGCCTTGCGTGCCTGCGGCTCCCAGGTGGCGTATTCCTCGAGCACCCACACGAAGCCGTGCGCCGCAATGGCAACCAGCAGCACATGGCTTGCCACGATGGCGATGACCAGCAGCGAACGCCGAAGCCGGCCCGCCGGCAGCAGCCGCGCGGCAATGCGCGTCAGCAGGTGCTCGGCCACCCAGTTGCCCAGTATCGCGAGCAGCACCGCCAGCAGCAGCGCCCCGAGAACCGCGGTTCGGGCTCCATCCTGCTGCATGGCCAGCGCAAGTCCGTCTTGCAGGCCGGACGCCAGCGCGCTCAGGCGTTCGAGATCGCTGGGCCATGCCTCGCGCAGGTCGCGCCAGAACTCGCCGCCGAGCGGAGAAGGGGCACGCTCGGTGATCTGCGCCTCGAAAAGCGCCCGGCGCTGGGTGAGCAGCTCGGTACTGCGCTGCCGCACGTCGATGGCCAGGAGGCGCGCGAGCCTGATGTCCGCATCCAGCGCATTGCGCTCCTTGGTGAGGCGGGCGCGCTGGCGCGTGATGTCGGGGTCTTCCGTCGTGCCCGCGGCCGGCGGGTTGCCGAGCTCGCCGAGCCGGGCGTTCAGGTCGGCCAGTTCGCCGGTGCGTGCGGCAACGAACTTGTCGGCCTGGGTGCCGATCTCGTTGATCTGCGCGACGAGCTTGCGAACGTCGGCGTCGGGTTCGGAACTGGCCGAAGCGGTGATCTTGGAGAGCTGCTCGCGCAGTTCGGCCACGGTGGGTTCGGGCGCGAGCGCCGCGGCTGCGGCGGCGCTGCTGTTGGCGCCGGTGCCGGCGTCCGGCTGCGCCACCGCGGCGCCGCAACACAGCAGGGCCGCCAGCCAAAAGGCCATCAGGCGTGGGATGAAACTCATGGCTGCCATCATAGAAGGCGCCATTTGCGGCCCGCGGAACGGCTCGTGACAGCGTGTGTCGAGCCGCCGCGGCCGGTGGCCGGGGCGGTCAGGCGGCGGGGCTGAACAGGTCGACCCGGTCGGTGATGATGCCGTCGGTGCCCAGGGCGATCAGCCGCTGCGCGGCCTGTTCGTCATTCACCGTGTAGCTCAGCGCGCGCATGCCGGCGCCGTGCACCTGGGCCACCGTGTCGGCGTCCCAGAGCTTGTGGTTGCAGACGATGGCGGCGCACTCCAGGCCGATGGCGGCCTCCAGCCAGCCGCTCCAGAGCTTGTCGAGCAGCAGCCCGCGCGGCAAGCCGGGCTCGACCGCCTGGGCGCCCTTGAGCGACTCGACCTGGAAGGAGGTGAGCAGCGGCGGAATGGCCGCGCCGTGCCAAAGCCTGGCCGCTTGCCGCGCCACCGCCTCGCCGGTCTTGCGCTCGGTACCGGGCGTGGGCTTGATTTCGATGTTGAGCAGATGGTTGCTGGCCAGGCAGAAGCGGGCCAGGTTCTCGAGCGTGGCGAGCGGCTCGCCCGCAAAGGCGCGCGAGTGCCAGCCGCCCGCGTCGAGCTGCGAGAGCGCGCTCCACGGCTGCTCTCCGCCGATGCCGTGGCCGTTGGTGGTGCGGTCGAGCTCGGCGTCGTGCATGAGAAAGGCCACACCGTCGGCGCTGAGCTTGGCGTCGCACTCGAACATGCGGTAGCCGTGCGAGGCGCCGAGCCTGAACGCGGCCAGCGTGTTCTCGGGCGCTAGCTTGCCGGCGCCGCGGTGCGCTACCCAGCGCGGGTAGGGCCAGGGTTTCAGTTCCGGCATCTTGCTTCAGTCCGCGCGCTTGCCGGAGCCGGCGTCGAACCAGTGCAGCTTGTCTTCGCGCGCCGCAATCTTTACCGTGTCGCCCGCGACCGGCGGATGATCGCCTTCGTCGGTGCGCATGATGATCTGCTCGTCGCCGATGCGGCCATACACCAGCCGTTCGGCGCCCAGCAGCTCGACCGACTCGACCTGCACGGACCAGCCGCTTTCGTCGAGCTTCATGTGCTCGGGGCGAATGCCGAGAATCTGGCCCGCCCGCACGCCGGGCGCATGCTGCAGCAGGTTCATCGGCGGCGAACCGATGAAGCTGGCCACGAAGGTGGTAGCCGGCCGGTTGTAGACCTCTTCGGGCGTTGCGAACTGGTCCATCACGCCGCCGTTCATCACGATGATTCGCTGCGCGAGCGTCATGGCCTCGACCTGGTCGTGCGTGACGAAGAGCGAGGTAATGCCCAGCTCGCGGTGCAGCTTCTGGATTTCGAGGCGGGTCTGTGCGCGCAGCTTGGCGTCCAGGTTGGACAGCGGTTCGTCGAACAGGAAGACCTGCGGCTGCCGCACGATGGCGCGGCCCATGGCCACGCGCTGGCGCTGGCCCCCCGAAAGCTCGCGCGGCTTGCGCTCGAGCAGGTGGCCCAGCTCGAGGATCTTGGCCGCCTTGTCGACGCGGGTCTTGATTTCGGCTTCGGGCAGCTTGGCGATCTTCAGGCCGTAGGCCATGTTCTTGAACACGCTCATGTGCGGATAGAGCGCATAGTTCTGGAACACCATGGCGATGTCGCGCTCGGAAGGTTCGAGCTGGTTCACCACGCGGCCGCCAATGGCGATGTCGCCGGCCGAGATGTCTTCGAGGCCGGCCACCATGCGTAGCAGCGTGGACTTGCCGCAGCCCGAAGGCCCGACGATGACGACGAATTCGCCCTTGTTCACCTCGGCCGAGACGCCGTGGATGACCTGGTTGGCCTTGGCACCCTTGCCGTAGCGCTTGATGACGTTGCGAAAGGAAATGGCTGACATGTTGTTCTGTTGTGAATATCAGGTTGTGGCTAGCGCGCCGAGGCTCATTTTTCAGTGTCGACCAGGCCCTTGACGAACCAGCGCTGCATGAGGACCACAACGATGGCCGGCGGAATCATCGCCAGCATGGCGGTGGCCATTACAAGGTTCCAGTCGACCGCGGCGTCGCCCGAGGCGATCATGCGCTTGATGCCGATGACCACCGGGTACATGTCTTCGCTGGTGGTGGCCAGAAGCGGCCACAGGTACTGGTTCCAGCCGTAGATGAACTGGATCACGAAGAGCGCGGCGATCGACGTCTGCGATAGCGGCACCAGGATGTCCTTGAAGAAGCGCATCGGCCCCGCGCCGTCTATTCGCGCGGCCTCTACCAGCTCGTCGGGCACCGAGAGAAAGAACTGCCGGAACAGGAAGGTTGCCGTGGCCGACGCGATCAGCGGGACGGTCAGGCCCGCGTAGGTGTTGAGCATGTTCAGGTCCGCCAGCACCTTGTAGGTGGGCAGGATGCGCACCTCCACCGGCAGCATGAGCGTCACGAAGATCATCCAGAAGACGATCTTCTTGAACGGAAAGCGGAAATACACGATGGCAAAGGCCGAGAGCAGCGAGATCGCGATCTTGCCGATGCTGATGACCAGCGCCGTGACCAGGCTGATCCACATCATGCGGCCCACCACCACGCGCGCGCCCTGCGTCTCGGTGCCAAGGAGCGCCGCGGTGTAGTTCTCGACCATGTGCGCACCGGGCACAAGCGGCATCGGCACGCGCAGGATCTCGTCGCGTGTGTGGGTCGAGGCGACGAAGGCCAGGTAGATGGGAAAGGCCACGATGGCAATGCCCAGGATCAGCACCACGTGCGAAAGGACGGTGAGGCCGGGCCGGCGTTCAATCATGGCGGATGCTCCGGAGGAAAAAAGCAAAAGGGAAAGGGTGCGCCATCAGTACTGGACCTTCTTTTCGACGTAGCGGAACTGGACCACCGTGAGGACGACGACAATCACCATCAGCACCACGGATTGAGCGGCCGAGCCGCCCAGGTCGAGCGCCCGGAATCCGTCGTGCCACACCTTGTAGACCAGGATGGCGGTGTCGCGCCCCGGGCCGCCTTCGGTGGTGGCATGCACGATCGCGAAGGTGTCGAAAAAGGCGTACACCACGTTGATCACCAGCAGGAAGAAGGTGGTGGGCGACAGCAGCGGAAACTGGATGGTCAGGAAGCGGCGCAGCGGACCGGCGCCGTCGATGGCCGCGGCCTCGATCAGCGCCTTGGGAATGGACTGCAGCCCGGCCAGGAAGAACAGGAAGTTGTAGGAAATCTGCTTCCAGATGGCGGCCACGACGATCAGCGACAGCGCCTGGTTGGAATTGAGCAGGTGGTTCCAGTCCATGCCCATCTTGCGCAGGCCATAGCTCACCACGCCGATGCTGGGCGAGAACATGAACACCCACAGCACGCCCGCGATGGCAGGCGCCACCGCGTACGGAATGATCAGGAAGGTCTTGTAGAACAGCGAACCGCGCAGGATGCGGTCGGCAAAGATTGCCAGCAGCAGCGAGATCGCGATGCCGATGCCGGCCACCAGCACCGAGAACAGCGCGGTGACCTTGAACGACTCGATGTAGGCCGGGTCGTCGAACAGGTGCTTGAAGTTCTCCAGGCCCACGAAGACGGTGGAGGTGCCGAAGGCGTCCTCGGTCTGCATCGACTGCCAGATCGCCTGGCTGGCGGGCCAGAAAAAGAACACCAGGATCACCGCCATTTGCGGCGCGATCAGCAGCCATGGCAGCCATGCCGATCGGAATAGAACGCGTTTTTCCATAGCCCCTCGAATCCCTCAAAAAACGAAACGCCCGCCCACGGCTTTTGCAGTGGCGGGCGGGCGAGTCTACTTCGGCGCCGAGCCGAACGGGGCGTCAGCCTTTGTTGGCTTTTTCGAAGCGTTCGAGCTGCTCGTTACCGCGCTTGACGGCGGCATCGAGTGCTTCCTTGGCGGTGCGCTTGCCGTTCCAGATCTGCTCGGTTTCCTCGTCGATGATGGTCCGGATCTGCACGAAGCTGCCCAGGCGCACGCCGCGCGACTTGTCGGTGGTCTTGCGGATCATCTGCGTCACGGCCACGTCGGTGCCGGGGTTGTCCTTGTAGAAGCCCGAGGCATCGGTCAGCTTGTAGGCCGCGGTGGTAATGGGCAGGTAGCCCGTGCGCTTGTGACTTTCGGACTGCACCTTGGTGTCGGACAGGAAGGTGAAGAAGCTGGCCACGCCCTTGTAGTGGTCGGCCGGCTTGCCGGCCATGACCCAGAGGCTGGCGCCGCCGATGACGGTGTTCTGCGGCGCGCCCTTCACGTCGGGGTAGTAGGGCAGGGTGGAGATGCCGTACTTGAACTTGGCGTCCTTGGCCACGCGTGCGTACAGGCCCGAGGAGCCGGTCATCATGGCGCATTCGCCCGAGGGGAAGGCGGCGTCGGCCGTGTTGTTGCGGCCCTTGTAGACGAAGGTGCCGTCCTTCGACATCTTGGCCAGGTTCTCGAAATGCTTCACCTGCAGCGGCGAGTTGAAGGCCAGGCGCGCCGAAGTGCCGCCGAAGCCGTTGTTCTGCGTCGCATAGAGCGTGTTGTGCCAGGCCGAGAAGCTCTCGAGCTGGGTCCAGCTCATCCAGCTGGTGGTGAACGGGCACTTGTGGCCGCTCGCCTTGAGCTTGTCGGCCGCGGCAATCACTTCGGGCCAGGTGGTGGGCGCCTTCTCGGGGTCGAGGCCGGCCGCCTTGAAGGCGTCCTTGTTGTAATAGAAGATGGTCGTCGAGCTGTTGAACGGGAAGCTCAGCATCTGGCCGTTGGGGGCGGTGTAGTAGCCCGACACGGCCGGCACGTACACGCTCGGGTCGAACTTGGCGCCGCCGGAGTTCATGACTTCGCCCACGGGCTTGATGGCGCCCTTGGAGGCCATCATGGTGGCGGTGCCGACCTCGAACACCTGCAGGATGTCCGGCGCATTGCCGGCGCGATAGGCCGCGATTGCGGCCGTCATGGATTCGTCGTACTGGCCCTTGTAGGTCGGCACGACCTTGAATTCCTTCTGGCTGGCGTTGTACTGCTTGGCGAGGTCGTTGACCCATTCGCCGAGCGGGCCGCTCATGGAATGCCACCACTGGATTTCGGTTTGGGCGTGGGCCACATTGAACAGCGTGGTGGCGGCCAGCGCCGATGCCAGCGCGAGCGTCTTGAATCGCATGAAGACTCCTGATGGGAAATGAAAGCGCGGATGCTAGGCCATATGGATGACATGACCGCGTCACATTGGCGCACGGACTGTTGTCATTTTCCAATCGGGAAAACCCCTTTGGCACAAGGCTTCCAGCAGGGCTTGGTCCCTCATGCTGCGGCGCAGCATGCTAGCATCGCCTTCCCCTTTTTTCGGCCTAGCCTGTTGCCGTGGCCGGGGCTTCCGCGAGTACGTCATGAGCAGCAAAACCTCCCTCGACAAAAGCAGGATCAAGTTCCTTTTGCTCGAAGGCATCCACCCTTCCGCCGTGGAGGTCCTGCATGCCGCGGGCTACACCAACGTGGAATCTCTGCCGGGCGCGCTCCCCGACGCGGAGCTCAAGGCAAAGATTGCCGACGTTCACTTCCTGGGCATCCGCTCGCGCACGCAACTGACGGCCGAGGTTTTTGCGGCCGCCCAGAAGCTGGTGGCGGCGGGGTGCTTCTGCATCGGCACCAACCAGGTCGACCTGGAGGCTGCGCGCGAACACGGCGTGGCGGTGTTCAATGCACCTTATTCCAACACCCGCTCGGTGGCCGAGCTGGTGCTGGCAGAAGCCATCCTGCTCTTGCGCGGCGTGCCTGAAAAAAGCGCAGTGGCGCACCGCGGCGGGTGGCTCAAATCGGCCGAAAACGCCTTCGAGATTCGCGGCAAGACGCTCGGCATCGTGGGCTACGGCTCCATTGGCGCCCAGCTGTCGGTGCTGGCCGAGGCGCTGGGCATGCAGGTGGCTTTTTTCGACGTGGTCACCAAGCTGCCGCTGGGCAATGCGCGCCAGGTGCGCGAGCTGCACCAGTTGCTGGCCCAGAGCGACATCGTGACCTTGCACGTGCCCGAGACGCAGGCCACCCAGTGGATGATCGGCGCGGCCGAAATCGCCGCCATGAAGCCGGGCTCCATCCTGATCAACGCTTCGCGCGGAACGGTGGTGGAGATCGAGCCGCTGGCCGAAGCCCTGAGGCAGAAAAAGCTGTTGGGCGCCGCCATTGACGTCTTCCCGATCGAGCCGCGCACCAACAAGGACGAGTTCCAGTCGCCCTTGCGGGGCCTCGACAACGTGATTCTGACCCCCCACATCGGCGGCTCGACCATGGAGGCGCAGGCCAACATCGGCCTCGAGGTGGCGGAAAAGCTGGTGAAGTACAGCGACAACGGCACCTCGACCTCGTCGGTCAACTTTCCGGAAGTGGCGCTGCCGGCCCACCCCGGCAAGCACCGGCTGCTGCACGTGCACCGCAACGTGCCCGGCGTGCTGTCGGAAATCAACAAGATCTTCTCCGACAACAACATCAACATCTCCTCGCAGTTCCTGCAGACCAACGAGAAGATCGGCTACGTGGTGATGGACATCGACGCGGCCTACTCCGACCTGGCGCTGGAAAAGCTGGCCAAGGTGAACGGAACCATCCGCAGTCGGGTGCTGTTCTAAGGCCCCTCCGGGCAAACCCGCGGGCGGTGGCCTAAAATCCCCACCCCCGGCTATGGGCGCGCAGCGCCCGGCCGAGGTGCCACCCCCGATGAATGCTCCGACCGCGTTGACCACGCTGTTGTCGCAGGCCGCAGAGCCTGTACGACTGCGCGAGATCCCCTATAACTACACCAGCTTTTCCGATCGAGAGATCGTGATCCGCCTGTTGGGCGAGCGCGGCTGGGAACTGCTCCAGACCCTGCGCGCCGAGCGCCGCACCGGCCGATCGGCCCGCATGCTGTACGAAGTGCTCGGCGACATCTGGGTGGTGCAGCGCAACCCCTACCTCGTCGACGACCTGCTCGACAACCCGCGCCGCCGCGGCCAGCTGGTCGATGCGCTCAGGCACCGCCTGGCCGAAGTCCAGAAACGCCGCACCCCCGACAGCGACCTGCCGCGCGACCAGCTCGTGGGCGAACTCACGGGGCTCGTCGGCCAGGCCGTTGCGGCCTTCGACACCGCTTTTCGCGACGTGGCGGCCCTGCGCCGCAAGGCCACGCGCGTGCTGGGCCGCCTGACAGCCAAGGACAACATCAAGTTCGACGGCCTCTCGCGCGTGTCGCACGTGACTGATGCGACCGACTGGCGCGTCGAATATCCGTTCGTGGTGCTGTGCCCCGACACCGAAGCCGAGATGGCGCTGCTCGTCAAGGGCTGCATCGAGCTGGGCTTGACCATCATTCCGCGCGGCGGCGGCACGGGCTACACCGGCGGCGCCATTCCGCTCACGTGGAAGAGCGTGGTCATCAACACCGAGAAGCTCGAGGCCATGACCGAGGTCGAGATGGTCTCGCTTCCCGGCCTGGAAGCACCCGTGGCCACTGTCTGGACTGAAGCGGGCGTGGTCACCCAGCGCGTGGCCGACGCGGCCGAGCGTGCCGGCTATGTGTTCGCGGTCGACCCCACCTCCGCCGAAGCCTCGTGCGTCGGCGGCAACGTGGCAATGAACGCGGGCGGCAAGAAGGCCGTGCTCTGGGGCACGGCGCTCGACAACCTGGCGTCGTGGCGCATGGTGACGCCGCAGGCCGAATGGCTCGAAGTCACGCGCATAGGCCACAACCTTGGCAAGATCCACGACGCCGAAAGCGCCGTGTTCGAGCTGCAGTACTTCGCCGCCGACGGCAAGACCAAGCTGCGCACCGAGCGCCTCGACATTCCGGGTCGCACCTTCCGCAAGGAAGGCCTCGGCAAGGACGTGACCGACAAGTTCCTCTCGGGCCTGCCCGGCATCCAGAAAGAGGGCTGCGACGGCCTCATTACCAGCTGCCGCTGGGTGGTGCACCGCATGCCGGCGCACACGCGCACCGTGTGCCTCGAATTCTTCGGCAACGCGAAAGATGCCGTGCCGAGCATCGTCGAGATCAAGGACTTCATGTTCGCGGAGCAGAAGCGCAGCGGCGTGCTGCTGGCGGGCCTCGAACACCTGGACGACCGCTACCTAAAGGCCGTGGGCTACGCCACCAAGTCGAAAAAGCACGGCGGCCTGCCGAAGATGGTGCTGTTCGGCGACATTGCGGGCGACGACGCCGATGCGGTGGCGCGCGTCACCTCCGAAGTGGTGCGCATCGCCAATTCGCGCAGCGGCGAAGGCTTCATTGCCATCAGCCCCGAGGCGCGCAAGAAATTCTGGCTCGACCGCAAGCGCACCGCCGCCATCAGCAAGCACACCAACGCCTTCAAGATCAACGAAGACGTGGTGATTCCGCTGCCGCGCATGGCCGAGTACAGCGACGGCATCGAGCGCATCAACATCGAGCTCTCGCTGCAGAACAAGCTCGCGCTCACCGACGCGCTCGAGGCCTTTCTGCTGCGCGGCAACCTGCCGCTCGGCAAGACCGACGATGCGCACGAGATTCCCGCGGCCGAGCTGCTGGAAGACCGCGTGGCGCAGGCCGTGGCACTGGTGCAGGGCGTGCGTGCGCTCTGGGCCGAATGGCTGCGCGACGTCGACAAGCTGTTCCCGCAGCTGCAGGACCACACCTTGCGAGCCAGCTGGAAGACCCAGCTGCGCCAGCCGCTGCAGGAAATCTTCTCGGGCGCCGAGTTCGCGCCGATCCTGGCCGAGTGCACGGCCATTCACAAGCAGGTGCTCAAGGGCCGCGTGTGGGTGGCGCTGCACATGCATGCGGGCGACGGCAATGTGCACACCAACATTCCCGTCAACAGCGACAACTACGACATGCTGCAGACCGCGCACGCGGCAGTGGTACGCATCATGGCGCTGGCGCGCAGCCTCGACGGCGTGATTTCGGGCGAGCACGGCATCGGCATTACCAAGCTCGAATTCCTGAGTGACGAAGAGCTCGCGCCCTTCATGGACTACAAGCAGCGCGTCGACCCCGAAGGCCGCTTCAACAAAGGCAAGCTGCTGCGCGCGCCCGCCGGCCAGAACATCGAGCTGCATGCCGACCTGACCAACGCCTACACGCCGAGCTTCGGCCTCATGGGGCATGAGTCGCTCATCATGCAGCAGAGCGATATCGGCGCCATTGCCGACAGCGTGAAGGACTGCCTGCGCTGCGGCAAGTGCAAGCCGGTGTGCGCCACCCACGTGCCGCGCGCCAACCTGCTGTACAGCCCGCGCAACAAGATCCTGGCGACCTCGCTGCTGGTGGAAGCCTTCCTGTACGAAGAGCAGACCCGCCGCGGTATCAGTATCAAGCACTGGGAAGAGTTCGAGGACGTGGCCGACCACTGCACCGTGTGCCACAAGTGCCTCACGCCGTGCCCGGTGAAGATCGACTTCGGCGACGTGTCGATGAACATGCGCAACCTGCTGCGCAAGATGGGGCAGAAGAGCTTCCGCCCCGGCAATGCGGCCGCGATGTTCTTCCTCAACGCGACCAACCCGCAGACCATCAAGGCAGTGCGCGCGGGCATGGTGGGCATCGGCTTCAAGGCGCAGCGCCTGGGCAACGACCTGCTGCGCGGGCTTGCCCGCAAGCAGACGGCCGCACCGCCGGCCACGCTGGGCCCGGCGCCGCTGAAAGAGCAGGTGATCCACTTCATCAACAAGAAGATGCCGGGCAACCTGCCGAAGAAGACGGCGCGCGCGCTGCTCGACATCGAGGATGCCGACTACGTGCCGATCATCCGCAACCCGAAGGCGACCACATCGGAAACCGAGGCGGTGTTCTATTTCCCGGGCTGCGGTTCGGAGCGCCTGTTCTCGCAGGTGGGCCTGGCCACGCAGGCGATGCTCTGGCACGCGGGCGTGCAGACCGTGCTGCCGCCAGGCTACCTGTGCTGCGGCTATCCGCAGCGCGGCAGCGGCCAGTTCGACAAGGCCGAGAAGATGATCACGGACAACCGCGTGCTCTTCCACCGCGTGGCCAACACGCTCAACTACCTGGACATCAAGACGGTGGTGGTGAGCTGCGGCACCTGCTACGACCAGCTGCAGGGCTACCAGTTCGACAAGATCTTCCCGGGCTGCCGCATCATCGACATCCACGAGTACCTGCTCGAAAAGGGCATCACGCTGGCCGATGCCGCGGGTGGTGGCTATCTCTACCACGACCCCTGCCACAGCCCCATGAAGCTGCAGGACCCGATGAAGACGGTGAAGGCGCTGGTCGGCGACAACGTGCTCAAGAACGACCGCTGCTGCGGCGAGTCCGGCACGCTGGGCGTGTCGCGGCCCGACATCTCCACGCAGATCCGCTTCCGCAAGGAAGAAGAACTGAAGAAGGGCGAGGCCGCGCTGCGTGCGAACGGCCAGGTCGGCGAAAAGGACAACGTCAAGATCCTGACCAGCTGCCCGAGCTGCCTGCAAGGCCTCTCGCGCTACGGCAACGACCTGAACAACGGGCTGCTCGAAGCCGACTACATCGTGGTCGAAATGGCCAACAAGATTCTCGGCAAGGACTGGATGCCCGAATACGTGGCCGCCGCCAACCATGGCGGCATCGAGCGAGTGCTGGTATGACCATGGCCACCACCGGCTCGGTCCCGGGCTGTCCGTTCTGCGAAGGCCCGGGTGGCCGCGTCGTGTTCGAAGGCGCGAAGCTTCGCGTCATTCATGCCGAAGAGGCCGGCTTTCCGGCCTTCTATCGGGTGATCTGGCGCGAGCATGCAGCAGAATTTTCCGATCTCAGTGCCGCCGACCGCGTGCTGTGCATGGAGGCGGTGACGGTGGTCGAGCAGTGCCTGCGCGAGCATCTGGCGCCGGTCAAGATCAACCTTGCGGCGCTCGGCAACATGGTGCCGCACCTGCATTGGCATGTGATTGCGCGGTTCGCCGACGACACGCATTTTCCGGGGTCCGTCTGGGCGCCGGCGCAGCGCGAGGCCAATGCAGCCCAGGAAGCCGCCGTGGCCGCGCGCCTGCCCGCGCTCGAGAGTGCGATGATCGCCCGACTGGGCACAAGGAGCTTCTGATGGCAGGTTTGCAAGCCGGCGCACCGACGCCGCAATCGATCACCGTGCACGGCCAGTCGCGCATGCTCGAGGTCGGGTTCTCGGACGGCGCCACGTTCCGCATTCCGTTCGAGCTGATGCGCATCTATTCGCCATCCGCCGAAGTGCAGGGCCACGGCCCGGGCCAGGAAGTGCTGCAGACCGGCAAGCGCGAAGTCGAGCTGGTCGACCTGAAGCCGGTGGGCAACTACGCCGTGCAGCCGGTCTTCAGCGACGGGCACGACACGGGCATCTTCTCGTGGAACCTGCTGTATGAACTCGGCGCCAAGCAGGCCGAGCTCTGGGCCGAATACGAACGCCGGCTTGCCGCCGCGGGCGTGGACCGCGACGCGCCGATGATCGACAAGGGCGGCTCCGCCTGCAGCAGCCACTGAGCCCCAAACGGCCTCCGCTACCGAAAAGATAGCCGCGCACGCAAGCGCGGCGCGCTCTGCAGCGCCCCGCTATTTGAAGAAAAAGCAACAAATGCCCGGCGTCTTCGCAGGGTCGCCATCTTGAGGTGTGTGCTTCCGGCCTAATATCAGGCCAATGAGCACCACCCACTTCGGCTTCGAAAAAGTCGACGAAAGCGAGAAAGCGCAACGTGTTCGCGGCGTCTTCGACTCCGTCGCCACGCGTTACGACCTCATGAACGACCTGATGTCGATGGGGCTGCATCGCGCCTGGAAGGCCTACGCCGTGATGGTGGCCAACGTGGGCGAAGGCTCGCGCGTGCTCGACATCGCGGGCGGCACCGGCGACCTCGCACTGGCTTTCTCCAAGAAGGTCGGCGCCAGCGGCCAGGTGGTGCACACCGACATCAACGAAGCCATGCTGCGCACTGGCCGCGACCGCCTGCTCGATGCCGGCGTCGCGCTGCCCACGCTGGTGTGCGACGCAGAAAAACTGCCATTCCCGAGCGACCACTTCGACGTGGTGACCGTCGCCTTCGGCCTGCGCAACATGACGCACAAGGACATTGCACTGAAGGAAATGAACCGCGTGCTCAAGCCGCGCGGCAAGCTCCTGGTGCTCGAGTTCTCGAAGGTGGCCAAGCCGCTCGCAAAGGCCTACGACTGGTATTCGTTCAATGTGCTGCCGCGCCTGGGCAAGCTGGTGGCGGGCGACGACGCCAGCTACCGCTACCTGGCCGAATCGATCCGGATGCATCCCGCGCAGGACGAGCTCAAGACCCTCATGAAAGAGGGCGGTTTCGGGCATGTGGACTATCACAACATGACGGGGGGCGTGGTCGCCCTTCATGTTGGAATCAAGTGTTGATGACGCGAATTCTTCGCTCTAAAGAGGAGACGACATGAAAAGTTTGAGTTCTTTGTTCCTGGCTTGCGTGCTGGCCCTGGTCAGCGTGCAGGCCGATGCAGCCCGCATCGGCGGCGGCAAATCGGTCGGTCGCCAATCGTCCAACGTGACGCAGCGTGAAGCCGCATCGCCCAGCGCGCCCGCGCAGCAAAACGCAACCAACGCAGCGCCGCGGCCCGCAACGCCGGCGCCCGCTGCCGCGGCACCCAAGCGCCCATGGGGTGCAATGCTCGGCGGCCTGGCCGCCGGCCTGGGCCTGGCCTGGCTCGCGAATTCGCTCGGCCTTGGCGCCGGCTTTGCCAACATCCTGCTGATCGGCCTGCTGGTCATGGCCGGCCTGTTTGTGTGGCGCATGTTCAAGGCGCGTTCGGCCGCCTCGTCGGGCGCCAACCGCCAGGGCGGCTTCGCCTTCCAGGGCGCGGGCAACCCGGCCAACGCCAGTGCGCCTGCGCAGTACAGCCCTGCCAACGTCGGCAACGACGCCTCGGCACGGCCGTGGGAGCGCAACGCAACCGCCTTTGACGCCTCGCCCGCGCACACCGACGAGCGGCATGGCAGCAGCCTTTCCGCGGCGGGTGCCGCGGCCGGCGGCAGCATGATCGGCTCGGCGCTCTCGGGCTCGCAGTCGTGGGGCATTCCGGTCGGCTTCGACGTGGACGGCTTCCTTGGCGCCGCCAAGCGCAACTTCGTCACGCTGCAAGACGCCTGGGACCGCGCCGACGTCGCCACGCTGCGCTCCATGATGACCGATAGCATGGTCGACGAGATCCGCACGCAGCTGGCCGACCGCGCCAGCCACACCGGCGGCGCTCCGAACAAGACCGAGGTGGTGATGCTGGACGCCAAGCTGCTCGGCATCGAGGAACTGGCCGATGCCTACATGGCCAGCGTGGAGTTCTCCGGCATGATCCGCGAGGACGACTCGGCCGGCCCGGGCCCGTTCCGCGAAGTCTGGAACATGACCAAGCCCGTCAGCGGCAACAGCGGCTGGCTGGTGGCAGGCGTGCAAGCGCTGCAGTAAGCGCATTCCGGCGGCCATGAGGCCGCTTACAGAACCGATAATGGGGACATGGCCACACCATCGTCCCCATTTTCTTTTCTCGACGACCTGTTCAATCGCATCGGCGAACGGCTGCAGCCACCCGCCTGGGCTGTGCACGAGATCCAGCATCGCGCGGTGCTGTTTCTCAATCATGTGCTGCAGCAGGAGCCCGAAGCCCAGCAGCGGCTGCTGCGGCAGCAGGGGCGGGTGGTGCGCTTCCAGTGGCGCTTCGTCACGATGGAGCTGGTGGCTACGCCCGCCGGCCTGCTCGACCTGGCGCCGCCAGGCTTGGTGCCTGAGCTCACGCTCACCGTCACGGATGAGTCCCCCCTCGACCTGGCGCGCGCCACGCTGCGTGGCGACAAGCCATCGGTGCAGATCATCGGCGACGTGCAGCTTGCGGCCGAGGTCAACTGGCTGGTCGACCATGTGCGTTGGGACGTCGAGGACGACCTCGCGCGCCTGATTGGCGACGTGCCGGCACACACCATCGCCAACGGCGCCCGCAAGGTGGCGGGCGCGCTGCGCCAGTTCGTCGGCGGCAAGCCCCCGCAAACCGGCGGTTCGGCAGCCGGCCCGGCGAGCACGGCCGAATGAGGCGCTTCTACCGCGGCTTCTTCATCGTCTGGGTCGCGCTGCGCTACGGCCTGGACGAACTCGTGCTCACGAGCTTCCAGAAACCCTGGTTGCGCGTGGTGGCGCGGGTCGTTTCCATCGGCCGCAACCTCGACGCGCCGCGCGGCCAGCGCCTGCGCGAGGCGCTCGAGCGGCTGGGCCCCATCTTCGTGAAGTTCGGCCAGGTGCTCTCCACCCGGCGCGACCTGCTGCCGCCCGACATTGCCGACGAGCTTGCCTTTCTGCAGGACCGCGTGCCGCCGTTCCCGTCGTCCGTGGCCATTGCCACCATCGAGCGGGCCTTCCGCCGACCGGTGGGCGATGTGTTCGTGCAGTTCGACGAGACGCCAATTGCCAGCGCGTCCATTGCCCAGGTCCACTTTGCGACCATCCGCACCAACCAGGGCGAGGTGCGGGAGGTGGCCGTCAAGGTGCTGCGTCCCAGCATGCGCGGCGTGATCGAGAAAGACCTTGCCCTCATGGCCATGATGGCCGGCTGGGTCGAGCGGCTATCGCCCGACGGCAAGCGCCTGAAGCCGCGCGAGGTGGTCGGCGAGTTCGACAAGTACCTGCACGACGAGCTCGACCTGGTGCGGGAAGCGGCCAATGCGGCCCAGTTGCGCCGCAACATGGCCGAACTCGACCTCGTGCTCATCCCCGAGATGTTCTGGGACTTCTGCCACCCCGAGGTGATCGTGATGGAGCGCATGAACGGCGTGCCCATTGCCCAGCTCGACCGTCTGCGCGCAGCCGGTGTCGACATTCCCAAGCTCGCTCGCGACGGCGTCACGATCTTCTTCACCCAGGTGTTCCGCGACGGCTTCTTTCACGCCGACATGCACCCGGGCAACATCCAGGTGAGCCTCGCGCCGGAGACCTTCGGGCGCTACATCTCGCTTGATTTCGGGATCATCGGCACGCTCACGGAGTCGGACAAGGAATACCTGGCGCAGAACTTCGTGGCCTTCTTCCGGCGCGACTACAAGCGCGTAGCCGAGCTGCACCTGGAAAGCGGCTGGGTGCCCGAAGGCACCCGCATCGACGAGCTGGAGGCGGCAATCCGCACCGTGTGCGAGCCGTATTTCGACCGGCCCTTGAAGGAAATCTCGCTCGGCATGGTGCTGATGCGGCTGTTCCAGACCTCGCGGCGCTTTCACGTCGAGATCCAGCCGCAACTGGTACTGCTGCAGAAGACCCTGCTCAACATCGAGGGCCTGGGCCGCCAGCTCGACCCGGAGCTCGACCTCTGGCACACCGCCAAGCCATTCCTCGAAAAGTGGATGGTCGATCAGATTGGCCCCAGGAAGCTGTTCCAGCAGCTCAAGGCCGAGGCGCCGCGCTACGCAAAACTGCTGCCGCAACTGCCGCGGCTGCTGCACGATTTCCTTGAAAATCGGCCGGCCGACAACCGCCGCGAGCTGCTCGAACTGCTGGCCGCGCAAAAGCGCACCAACCGGTTGCTGCAGACCATCATCTACGGTGGCATAGGATTTGTATTGGGATTGCTCGCCATGCAGTTGCTGGTGCGCGTGAAGTTGTTCTAGAGGAGAGTCCCCGTGTTGCTGACGCTGGTTGTCGTTTATCTGCTGGTCACCATTGCGATCGGCCTCTACGCCGCCAAGCGGGTGAAGAACACCACCGACTTCGCCATTGCGGGGCGGCACCTGCCGCTCTTCATGATCGTGACGACCACCTTCGCCACCTGGTTCGGCTCCGAAACGGTGCTCGGCATTCCGGCCAAGTTCATCGAAAGCGGGCTGAACGGCGTGGTCGAAGATCCGTTCGGCGCGGGCACCTGCCTCATCCTGGTCGGGCTGTTCTTCGCGGGCAAGCTCTACCGCATGACCCTGCTGACCATCAGCGACTACTACCGCGAGCGCTACGGCCGCGGCGTGGAGGTGGCCTGCTCGCTCATCATCATGCTGAGCTACCTGGGCTGGGTGTCGGCGCAGGTCACGGCGCTCGGGCTGGTGTTCAACGTGCTTTCCGCCGGCGCCATCAGCATTCCGGTGGGCATGGTGATCGGGGTGGTTTCCATCCTGGCCTACACCCTCTTCGGCGGCATGTGGTCGGTGGCGGTGACCGACTTCATCCAGATGATCATCCTCGTCGCGGGGCTTGCCATCATTGCGGTGTTCGCCGGCAACATGGCCGGCGGCGCCGACAAGGTGGTGGCCTTCGCGGTCAGCAAGGACCTCTTCAAGTTCTGGCCCGAGCCCAACTGGCACGACATGGTGTTCTTCCTTGCCGCGGCCATCACGATGATGCTCGGCTCCATTCCGCAGCAGGACGTGTTCCAGCGCGTCATGTCGGCCAACGGCGTCAAGGCCGCGACGCGCGGGCCGGTCATCGGCGGCGTGGCATACATCCTGTTCGCCTTCGTGCCGATGTTCCTGGTGGCCAGCGCGCTCCTGATCATGCCGGAGCAGACCGCCGCGCTGCTCAAGGACGATCCGCAGAAGGTGCTGCCGACCCTGGTGCTCGAGAAGATGCCGTTCGTGATGCAGGTGCTCTTCTTCGGCGCGCTGTTGTCGGCCATCAAGTCGACCGCCTCGGCCACGCTGCTGGCGCCGAGCGTTACCTTCACCGAGAACATCTGGCGCCAGTTCCGGCCCGCGGGCACCGACCGCCAGAACCTCATGACCATGCGCATCACGGTGCTGGTCTTCAGCGCGGCCGTGCTGGCCTATGCCATCCGCATGCAGGGCACGCCCATCTACGAACTGGTGTCGGGCGCCTACCAGGTGCCTCTGGTCGGCGCCTTCGTGCCGCTGGTGTGCGGGCTTTACTGGCGCCGCGCCACCACGCAGGGGGCGCTCGCTTCGATCCTGTTCGGCATCGGCACCTGGCTGCTGTTCCTGTCGATGCCCTGGGGCGCCGAGTTTCCGGCCCAACTGGCCGGCGTGCTCGCCTCGTTCGGCGGGATGGTGGCCGGATCGCTGGCGCCGCAGTGGGTGACCAACACCCGCACGCCGCACCGGATGCTCGCAGCCTAGGAACGCCCCCCGAAGCGCCTTTGGCGCCTCCCCCCACTGGGGGGCGCACCCGGCGGCCCGGCAGAGCCGGTTCCACGGGTGCACTGGCCGGGCCATGCGGGTTCATGCCTGCAGGGGCACCCTTATAATCGAGGGCTTTGCGAGCGGCCTCTGCTCGGTTTTTGCGCCGCTTTTTTACTCAATTCCATGCCCATTTACGCCTACAAGTGCAGCGCCTGCGGCTTTGCCAAGGACGCCCTGCAAAAAATGTCCGATGCGCCGCTCACGGTGTGTCCGGCATGCGGCGCGAGTGCCTTCGAAAAGCAGGTCACCGCCGCCGGTTTCCAGCTCAAGGGTTCCGGCTGGTACGTGACCGATTTCCGCGATGGCGGCGGCAAGAAGGCCGAAGCTGCCACCGCTGCACCCGCGACCAATGGCGACAGCGCTGCCGCGCCAGCCGCCAAGACCGCGGAGGCTTCCAGCCCCGCGCCTGCACCCGCCCCTGCCTCCAGCCCTGCGCCGGCGCCAGCTGCCGCGGCCAAGAGCGACTGACGAGCGACCGAGAACAACACACCATGCTCGCCCTGCGCAAATGGCTGTTTTCCGGCTTGCTGGTCATCGTTCCGCTGTTCATCACCCTGGCGGTGCTGAAGTGGATCATCGACACGCTGGACCAGACGCTCTGGGTGCTGCCGGTGGTCTGGCAGACATGGCTGCACGAAAACAACGTGCGCGGGCTCGGCGTGCTGCTCACGCTGGCCATCTTGCTGGGCGTGGGCGCCATTGCAAGCAACTTCGTGGGCAAACGCCTGCTCGGATGGGGCGATGCGGTGGTGCGGCGCATTCCGGTCGTGCGCTCGATCTACTCCAGCGTCAAGCAGGTGTCCGACACGCTGTTTTCCGAGAACGGCAACGCCTTTCGCACCGCGGTGCTGGTGCAGTGGCCCCGAGAGGGTGTGTGGACCATCGCCTTCGTGACCGGCGCGCCGGGTAGCGACGTGGTCGAGCACCTGGGCGGCGGCGACTACCTCAGCGTCTATGTACCCACAACGCCCAACCCGACGGGCGGTTATTTCGTGATGCTCAAGCGCAGCGATTGCATCGAACTCAAGATGAGCGTGGACGAAGCGCTCAAATACATCGTCTCGATGGGCGTGGTCGTTCCCGGCGGCCCCTCGACCCTCGCGAACAAGTAAGAAACGCGCCTTCGCGGCGCTGGAAATCAAGATATGGCCATGCGTACTCACTATTGCGGTCTTGTGACCGAAGCCCTGATGGGCCAAACCGTCACCCTGTGCGGCTGGGTCAACCGCCGCCGCGACCATGGCGGCGTGATCTTCGTCGACGTGCGCGACCGCGAAGGCTACGTGCAGGTGGTGTGCGACCCCGATCGCGCCTCCACCTTCGCTGTGGCCGAGAACCTGCGCAACGAGTTCTGCGTGCAGATCACCGGCCTGGTGCGCGCGCGCCCCGAGGGCACCACCAACGACCAGCTCAAGAGCGGCAAGATCGAAGTGCTGTGCCATGAGCTCAAGGTGCTCAACCCCTCGGTCACGCCCCCGTTCCTGCTGGACGACGACAACCTGTCGGAAACCACTCGCCTCACGCACCGCGTGCTCGACCTGCGCCGCCCGGCCATGCAGCGCAACATGATGCTGCGCTACAAGGTGACGATGGAAACGCGCAAGTTCCTCGACGCCAACGGCTTCATCGACATCGAGACGCCGATGCTCGGCAAGTCCACGCCCGAAGGCGCGCGCGACTACCTGGTGCCCAGCCGCGTGCACGACGGCAGCTTCTTTGCGCTGCCGCAGTCGCCCCAGCTCTTCAAGCAGCTCTTGATGGTGGCCGGCTACGACCGCTACTACCAGATCGTGAAGTGCTTCCGCGACGAAGACCTGCGCGCAGACCGCCAGCCCGAATTCACGCAGATCGACATCGAGACCTCGTTCCTCGCCGAAGAAGAAATCCGCGAGATGTTCGAGGGCATGATCCGCAACGTGTTCCGCAATGCCGCGGGCATCGACCTGCCGGTGTTCCCGACCATGACGTACGCGGACGCCATGTTCAAGTACGGCTCCGACAAGCCCGACCTGCGCGTGAAGCTCGAGTTCACCGAACTCACCGAGCTCATGAAGCGGGTCGAGTTCAAGGTGTTCTCCAACGCCGCCACCATGCAGGGCGGCCGTGTGGTTGCGCTGCGCGTGCCGGGCGGCGGAGCCGAAGGCGGCCTGTCGCGCGGCGAGATCGACGCGTACCAGGAGTTCGTCAAGATCTACGGCGCCAAGGGCTTGGCCTACATCAAGGTGAACGACGCAGCCGCCGGCCGCGAAGGTCTGCAGAGCCCGATCGTCAAGAACCTCGACGACGCCTCGCTGGCCGAGATCATCGCCCGGACGGGCGCCCGCAACGGCGACATCCTGTTCTTCGGCGCCGACAAGGAAAAGATCGTCAACGACGCCATCGGCGCGCTGCGCGTGAAGATCGGCCACAGCGCCTTCGGCAAGAAGGCCGGCCTGTTCGACGACCGCTGGGCGCCCCTGTGGGTGGTCGACTTCCCGATGTTCGAGTTTGACGAGGAAGGCCAGCGCTGGAGCGCCGTGCACCACCCGTTCACCGCGCCGAAGGACGGCCATGAAGACCTCATGGACACGGCCCCCGAGAAGTGCATTGCCAAGGCCTACGACATGGTGCTCAACGGCATCGAGATGGGCGGCGGCTCGGTGCGTATCCACCGCGAGGAAGTGCAGAGCAAGGTGTTCCGCGCGCTCAAGATCAGCGCCGAGGACGCCCAGCTCAAGTTCGGCTTCCTGCTCGACGCCCTGCAATACGGCGCCCCGCCGCATGGCGGCATCGCCATCGGCCTCGACCGCCTGGTCATGCTGATGACCGGTGCCGAGTCGATCCGCGACGTGATCGCCTTCCCCAAGACCCAGCGCGCGCAAGACCTGCTCACGCAGGCGCCGAGCCCGGTCGACGAGAAGCAGTTGCGCGAGCTGCACATCAAGCTGCGCAACACGCCCCAAACCGCCTGATGCGCCCATGACGACGAGCACCCGGCCCTGGAAGATTCCGGAGTCGGTGCTGGTCGTCATTCATACGCCGGCACTCGACGTGCTGCTGATCCGGCGTGCCGATGCCAATGACTTCTGGCAATCGGTCACTGGCAGCAAGGACTTGGCCGACGAGCCGCTCATGCTCACCGCAGCGCGCGAGGTGGCCGAGGAAACCGGCATCCAATGCGGCGAGGGCACGCCCCTGGCCGCGGGGCTGGTCGATTGGCAGCTGAGCAACGTCTACGAAATCTACCCAGGCTGGCGCGCACGCTATGAACCGGGCGTGACGCACAACACCGAACACCTGTTCGGCCTGTGCGTGCCCGAGCGCCTGGTGCCCACCCTGGCGCCGCGCGAGCACACCGACTGGAAATGGCTGCCCTACCGCGAGGCGGCTGACGCGTGCTTTTCTCCGTCGAATGCCGAAGCCATTCTGTTGCTGCCAGAATTTGCCCGATGAACCTGCCGGCACACACCCTTCGGGTCGCGACCTACAACATCCACAAGGGTGTGCAAGGCATCGGGCCGGCACGGCGGCTGGAGATCCACAACCTGGGCCATGCCATCGAGCAGCTCGACGCCGACATCGTCTGCCTGCAGGAGGTGCGAAAGATGAACCGGCAGGCTGCGCTTCGCTTCGAGCGCTGGCCAGAGCTTCCCCAGGCCGACTTCCTGGCGCCCGAGGGCTACACCGCGGTTTATGAAACCAATGCCATCACGCGCCACGGCGAGCACGGCAATGCCCTGCTGACCCGCTGGCCGGTGATCCGCACCGGCCATCAGGACATTTCCGACCACCGCTTCGAGCAGCGCGGGCTGCTGCATGTCGTCATCGAGGTGGAGGGCCGACCCGTGCATGCCATCGTCGTGCACCTGGGGCTCATCAAGGGCAGCCGCGTGCGGCAGGTTGCCCGGCTGCGGGAGTTCATCGAGCGCGAAGTGCCGGCCGGCGAGGCGGTGGTCGTTGCGGGCGACTTCAACGACTGGGGCGCGCGCATGCGCTACGCCATGAACGCCATGGGCCTGCGCGACACCAGCGACCTGCGCGGGTCGCGAACGCTCACCTATCCCTCGCGCCTGCCCGTGGCGCAGCTCGACTTCGTCTATGGGCGGCACCTGGAGCCGGTGGCCTGCTCGGTGCCGCGCGGGCCGATCTGGGCGCGAATGTCTGACCACCTGCCGCTGGTGGCCGATTTTGTGCTGGCATGAGGCGCGCTTTTGCTGGCTTCTCCCTGCCGGGCCTGCAAAATGCGTTCGCTGATACCATGCGCGGATGCTGAGGAAAACCGACGTGGAACCGCGCCCTGACGGAAACAACGACGACGAGGGCACCCCCGTCTCGGTGAAGATCCGCGAACGCCTGACTGCCGCGCGCAAGCGCTTCAACGCCAACGACAACATTGCCGAGTTCATCGAACCTGGCGAGCTCGAGTCGCTGCTCGACGAAGTCGAAGTGAAGATGAAGGGCGTGCTCGAAAGCCTGGTGATCGACCTCGAGAACGACCACAACACCGGCAACACAGCGCGCCGCGTGGCCAAGATGTACCTCAACGAAGTGTTCAGGGGCCGCTACGTGGCGCCGCCTTCGCTCACCGAGTTTCCCAATGCCGAGCACCTGAACGAGCTGATGATCGTCGGCCCGATCACCGTGCGCAGCGCCTGCTCGCACCACTTCTGCCCGATCATCGGCAAGCTGTGGATCGGCATCATGCCCAACGAGCACACCAACGTGATCGGCCTGTCGAAGTACGCGCGCCTTGCGGAATGGGTCATGGGCCGGCCCCAGATCCAGGAAGAGGCGGTGGTGCAGCTGGCCGACCTCATCCAGGAAAAAACCCAGCCTGACGGCCTGGCGCTCGTCATGGAAGCCGAGCACTTCTGCATGGCCTGGCGCGGCGTGAAGGAAATGGACAGCAAGATGATCAATTCCGTGATGCGCGGTGTGTTCCTGAAAGACCCGAGCCTGCGCCGCGAATTTCTTTCGCTGCTGCCGAGGAGGAGCTGAACATGCTGGTCCGACTTCTCTACGCCAGCCGCGCCGTCGATACCAGCCCCGAGGCCATCGACGCCATCCTCGCGCAATCGCGCACGCACAACCCGTCCTGCGGCATCACGGGCATTCTTTGCTACGGTGCCGGCACCTTCCTGCAGGCCATCGAAGGCGGGCGCATGGCCGTGAGCGAACTCTACGGCCACATCCAGCGCGATGCGCGCCACAAGGACGTGGTGCTGCTGCACTACGAAGAAATTTCCGAGCGCCGCTTCGGCGGCTGGACCATGGGGCAGGTCAACCTCTCCAAGCTCAACGCCTCGACGCTGCTCAAGTACTCGGAAAAGCCCGAGCTGAATCCGTATGCGGTGTCGGGCAAGGTCTCGCTGGCGCTGCTCGAGGAACTGATGGCCACCGCGGCCATCGTCGGCCGCCACTGAGGCCAGTGGTGCCCGCGCCAGGCACTCCGCGTTCTCCCGGCCTCGCATAACCCGGGGTGCCGCTCTCCGCCTTCGCATTGATCCTGCTTGCCGGGATCATTCACGCCAGCTGGAACATCGCCGCCAAAAAGGCGAACGGCGACGCACGCTTCGCGTTGCAAAGCGGCGTCTTGATGGCCGTTGTGTGGGCCCCCGTGGGCGTCACGCTGGGCTGGAGCGTGGTGCCGACCTGGGGCTTGAAGGAGTGGGGCTTCGTCGGGCTGAGCGGCGTGCTGCACGTCATCTACTACGTCATTCTGCTGCGCGGCTACCGCAAGTCCGATCTCACCGTGGTCTATCCGCTGGCGCGCGGTTCGGGACCGCTGCTGTCGTCGCTGGTCGCCATCCTGTTCCTTGGCGAGCGCATCAGCCTCGTCGGCGTCGCCGGCATTGCGGGCGTGGTGCTGGGCGTCTTCCTGGTGGCCGGCGGACCGGGCCTTTGGCGCAAGAAGCATGACCCGGCCCAGCGCGCGCGGGTTCACAAGGGCGTTCGCTACGGCATGCTGACGGGGGCCTTCATCGCGGCCTACACAGTGGCCGACAGCTATGCGGTGAAATTCCTGGCGATGTCCCCGATCCTGCTCGACTACTTCGGCAACCTGGTTCGCGTGGGCCTGCTGCTGCCCGCCGGGCTGCACGACCCCGCCGAAACGGCGCGGATGTGGCGCGCGCAGTGGAAGTACGCACTGCTGGTGGCGGTGATCAGCCCCGTTTCGTATGTGCTGGTGCTCTATGCGGTGCAGCAGGCGCCCATTTCCCATGTTGCGCCGGCGCGCGAAGTCTCGATGCTTTTCGCCGCGCTGATCGGCGGCCATCTGCTGCGCGAGGGCGATCGCCTGCTGCGGCTGCTGGGCGCAGCTTTCATTGCCGCCGGGGTGGTGGCACTCGCGCTAGGGTGAGATGAATTCGCCGCTGCTGTTCGGATGCGATTTTTCTTGCGCACCCACGTCGCGCAAGCCGATCGTCGTCGCCGCCGGACGCACCAGCGGGGCGGGCGAACTGGTGCTGACGGGCCTCCAGCGCTTCACCACGCTCGACGCCTGGGCCGAGTGGCTGCGCAGCGAGCCGGCGTGGATCGGCGGGTTCGATTTTCCGTTCGGCCTTCCGCGCGAACTGGTCGAGCACCTGCGGTGGCCGCTGGAATGGAATGCGCTCATGGCCCACTATGCAGGCCTGAGCCGCGCGGAGATTCGCGCCACCTTTGCCGCGTTCTGTGCGGCGCGCCCGGTCGGCGGCAAGTTTGCGCACCGCGCCACCGATGCGCCCGCCGGTTCGAGCACGTCGATGAAATGGGTCAACCCGCCGGTGGCTTTCATGCTCCATGCGGGCGTGCCGCCGCTCCTGGCTGCCGGCGCGAGCCTTCCGGGGCTGCACATCGGCAGCAACAAAGACCGTGTCGCGCTCGAGGCCTACCCCGGGCTGCTGGCCCGCGAGCTGATCGGCCGCCGCAGCTACAAGAGCGACGAGGCGGCCAAGCAAACGCCCGAGCGGCTGGCGGCGCGCACGAGCCTGCTCGCCGCGCTCGAGGCGGGCAACACGCGGCTGGGCCTGCGGGTGGCGCTCAGCAAGGCGCAACGCACCGAATTACTGGGCGATGCGCGCGGCGATCACATCGATGCGGTGCTTTGCCTTGTTCAGGCCGCGTGGAGCGCGCAACGCGTATCCGCGCCTGGGCCGGGTTTCGGCTTGCCGGAGAATTTCGATCCGATCGAGGGTTGGATCGTCACGGCCTGAGCCTTCTTGTCCTACAGGGTTTCGCGCCGGCCACGACTCCCGCGTCTTCGCCCTGAAAGCTAGATTGGGAAGGCGGTCCGGTCTCGTCCGGACCCCCTGCGCGCAACCCGCGCGCGTCACCCGCTCTTCAGAGCGAAACGGAGGATTCCAATGAAAAGAACTGTTCAGACCCTCGCCATGCCGTCGCCACGCACATGGCTCGCCGTGCTGCTGATGGCGGGCGCGGCACTGACGCTCGCCGCTTGCGACGCCTCGGACAACCGCACCGCGGGCGAGAAGCTCGACAGCGCCATTGCAAAGACCGAGAAGGCGGCGGAGACTGCCGCGGCCAAGACAGGCGAGGCCGTCAAGGACGCCAAGGCCAAGATCGATGCCTCCGGCACCACTGCCGAGGTGAAGGACGGCATGGCCAACATGACGGATGCCGCAAAGCGAGCCGGTACGGCCGCGAGCGCGACGGTGGACGATGCCGCCATTACCGCATCGGTCGCCGCGGGCCTGGCCAAAGACCCGGACCTGAGCGCGATCAAGATCGACGTGGACACAAAGGCCGGCGCCGTGAGCCTGAAGGGCCCCGCGCCCACCGCCGCCGCAAAGGCACGCGCCGAGGAAATCGCCAAGGGCGTGCAGGGCGTGACCTCGGTGAACAACCAGCTTGAAGTGAAGAGCTGAAAGCGCTCTGCCTCGTCCCAAACAAAAAAGCCCGGCTCGTCCGGGCTTTTTTTGTTGCGGAGCCCTCGCGAGGGCCCGTAAAGATCAGTGGCCGAGCCAGTCCTTGAGCTCGTCCGCGTGCTCTTCCTCGTCGGAAAGAATGTCTTCCAGCATGCGCCGGGTGGTCGGGTCCTTGTCACCGATCAGCGCGATCATCTGCCGGTACGTTTCCACCGCAATGCGCTCGGCCACGAGGTTGGCGCGCACCATCGCCTGCAGGTCGGTCGATTCGTCGTAGCCGGCGTGGCTGCGTTCGAGCAGGTGGGTGGGCGCAAAGTCGGGCTCGCCGCCCAGTTGCACGATGCGTTCCGCAATGCGGTCGGCGTGGGCCGACTCTTCGTTGGCGTGCACCAGGAATTCTTCTGCGATGGCAGGCGACGACACGCCGCTGGCAGTGAAATAGTGGCGCTTGTAGCGCAGCACGCACACCAGTTCGGTGGCCAGCGCATCGTTCAGCAGCTTCACGACATCGTCGCGCCAGGGGCCGTAGCTCGGCGTGACCGCGCCTTCGTCGAGGCTGTTGGCCGCCGCCTCGATGGCTTTTTCGTCGAGCACCAGGTGCTCGTGCCTTGCCGGGTTGGTACCCGGGGAGTTCGCATTCATGGAGGGTCCTTTCGTGGGCTGGTGTTTTTCTGATGCATCAACGTGTTGACGACGTCTGCCACATCGGATGTCTTGAGCACCGCCGCCAGCACCGCCGTGAACGAGAGCAGGCGCCATGGCTTGACCAGCACGATGGCGGCGCCCGTGGCGGCGGCAATGGCCATGAGCTTGGCTGGCTCCTTGCGCGCATAGTGCTCGAGCAAGGGGCGTGCGAGTTGGCCCACCGCATGGGCGGGGTGCCGGCGCCACCAGCGCTCGGTCATGCTGCGCGCCATCGACGTCCACCTATGGCGGCTGCTGCGAGGCGGCGCCTCTTGCTGCGCGCCGTCTGCGGCGTACATCTCCGGATGATCTTCCTGCGCCGCGTACCGCCTGCCGTAGCGGCTGTCGCGCGGCTCGTCGTCTTCGCCGTTCAGATGCCGCACGAGTGCACGGCGCGAAAGCGCAAGGCGCTCCTGCGGCGTGAGTGAACTGCGGTCAGTGCCGGTCATGGCGGGCTCCTGCTTCATGCAACGCCTGCAGGTCTGCGTCGACCTGGGCGCGAAGATCGTCGAACGCGTAGCCCGGGAACGGACGGCTTGCCACCCAGGCGCAAATGCCGGCAATCACCAGCGCAACGCCGGGCACCGCCACCAGCACCCAATGGAAGCTGCCATGCAGCACGCCCATCAACACCGCAACCCCGATGAGCCCGAGCGCCAGCATGGCGCTCGCGGCCGCGACCACGCCCGCAACAATGCGGGCGACGAGCCCGCGTCCCGCCTCGGAGGCCTCTTGCCTCACGAGAGCGGCGTAGTTGGCGGCGTGTTCGGCGATGAGTTCCGGATGCCCGAGCACCGTGGAAAAAATCGGATGAAGCATGGTGCGCGGAATCGGTGGAACGGGGCGTCAGCGGATCAGTATTCGTCCCGGCGGCTACGGCTGGCCAGCACGATGAGCGCGGTGATGGCTGCACCCGCTGCGGCGGCAATCAGCACCGAGCGCACGGGCTGGTCGGAGATGTAGCGGCCGGTGACGTCCGCTGCCTGCTCCAGGCGGCGCTGTGCGCGGGCGCTGGTGGTCGAGGCTGCGTCCAGGCCGCGCTGCACGGCCTGCTGCACGCGCGCTGCCAGCTGTTCGACCGCCGGTTCTGCGTCGCGGCGCAGCTCGCGGACCTTCTCGCCGGCCGCATTCACCGCGTTCTGTGCGTAGGCGCGGGTCGACTCGACAGCCTCGTTGGCGGTCTGGCGTGCGTCATCGGCGAGTTGCGAGGGAGTCTTGGTCGTCGTGTTCATGAGAATTTCCTTTCCGGGGAGATGAATTGCGGGAGCCTATTGATCGTAACTACGCTACTTGCGCCTGAGCAAGCCGGCCAGGAAACTGGCAATGGCAAGTACGGCGAAGATCACGAAAAGGATCTTTGCGATTCCTACCGCGCTGGCGGCAATGCCGCCGAAGCCGAACACAGCGGCAATCAGCGCAATGACCAGAAACACCACCGTGTAATGCAACATGTGGACTCCTTCGAGACTTCGCTCGTTGTTGTGGGACTGCGCGTTCAAAAGATGAAATGAACGGCACAGGAGCAACCTTAAGTGGCGCCCCTGCAAGGCCCTGTCAGCGGCTGGGCGCGGGGAACGTAGGAGACGACCGAGTTCCCCTTCGCGGGCAGGCCGTTCATGCGCACCTGCGGCCGCACCGGTCGCGCAACCGGCCGTGCCTCAGCGCGGCTTGACCACCGGCAACATCGCACTCAGGCGCGTGCCCCGGCCCGGCGTGGAAGAGATGGTGAGCTTGCCGCGTGCGGCTTCCACCCGGTGCCGCATGCCCGCGAGGCCATGCGTCGAAGGGTGGATGCGTTGCGGGTCGAAGCCCTTGCCGTTGTCGGCAACTTCCACGATCACGTGGTTCTCGTAGTTCTTCAGCACGATCGTCGCCTCGCTGGCTTCGGCGTACTTGCCGATGTTGGTGAGGCTCTCCTGCACCATGCGGTAGATGGTGAGCTGGCGCGACTCGTCCATGGTCACGGGCTCCAGCGCCATCTGCACCTGGATGCCCGAGCGCTCGGCGAATTCGCGCCCGAGGATTTCCAGCGACGCCACCAGCCCGAGGTTCGACAGCGACGACGGCCGGAGGTCCTCGATGATGCGGCGCTTCAGCGCAATGCCGCTGTTGAGCAGCTCGGTCAGGTGCTGCAGCCGCTGGGTGGCGTCCGGTGCCTCCAGCAGCCTCGACTTGAGGCGGGCGACGTCCAGCTTGGCCGCCGTCAGCAGCGAGCCGAGCTCGTCGTGCAGCTCGCGTGCGAGATAGCCGCGCTCGGTTTCACGCACGTCCTGCAGGTGGGTGGCCAGTTCGGCCAGCGAGGCCGTGCGTTCGCGCACCTCGTCTTCGAGTGCGTTGCGCTCGCGCTGAAGCGTTTCCTGCTGGCGCTCGCCGATGGAGCGCAATGCATGCGTCTGCCGCAGGTACAGGAAGAACGCGATGAGGGCGGCGAGCGCCACGATGGCGGTGCCGACTCGCGCAAGCCGCAGCGACTTCATCACCTGCACCTGGCTTTCCTGCAGGGTCTTGTTGCTGGCCGCCACCAGGTCGTGGGCACTCTTGCGGATGGCGTCCATTTCCTCGCGCCCCACGTCGGTGGTGATGACGAACTTCCAGGCATCCTCCTTGCCGTCCTGCCGCAGGCGCACGCTCATGTCCATTTCGGCTATCTTGCGCAGCACGTGCTTGGAGAGCTCCGCCAATTGGGTACGCTCTGCCGGCCGTTCGGCGTAAAGTTGGCGCAGTGTGGCAAGGTATCCATCGACCTGCTTGACGGCCATGTCGTAGGGTTGCCGGTAGCTGGTTTCGCCGGTCAGGAGGTAGCCTCGCTGTCCGGTTTCGGCATCGAGCATGCTCTGCAGGATCAGGTTGACCGTGGCGCGAACCCTTTGCGCCTCGTCGATGTTCGCCAGGGCCTGGGTCGACTGGCGGTAGCCGGCCTCGTTGATACCGACGAGGGCCAGCGCAGCCAGTGCCGCGAGCAGTAGGCTCACGGCCATTTTTGGAGGAGCTAGCCAGTGCATGAAACTTTCAAAGGTGCTTTCAGCACAAGTTCGTGAATAATTGATAACAACCAGGGGATCGGCATGTTGCGGCCTCCTGGGCCGCGACACAACGAAGAAAGTAACAGATGATCAAAATTGGAATTGTGGACGACCACGCTATCGTGCGTTCGGGCCTGCGGCAGTTCTTCTCCGAACACGTCGACTTGCGCGTGGCCGGCGAGGCTGCCAGCGGGCGCGAGGCCATCGAGCTGGTGCGCACCACCGAACTCGACGTGCTGGTGATGGACCTTTCGATGCCCGGGCAAAGCGGTATCGACGCGCTTGCCATGATCCGCGCCAAGGCGCCGGACGTGGGAATTCTCATCCTCAGCGGCTACCCCGAAGAGCACTACGCGATGAACCTCATCCGCCAGGGCGCGAGCGGGTATCTCAACAAGGAGTGCGATCCGATGGAGATCGTCAACGCGATCCGCACCATCTCGCTGGGCCGCCGCTACATCACCCCGGCCGTGGCGGAACTGCTCGCCCGCCAGCTCGACCGCAAGGACGACGCCGCGCCGCACGAGCAGCTCTCGGAGCGCGAATTCCAGGTGTTCCTGAAGCTTGCCAAGGGCGAGACCGCGGGCGACATCGCCAAGACGCTGTCGCTGTCGGTCAAGACCGTCAGCACCTACCGCACGCGCCTCATGGAGAAGATGAACCTGTCTTCCAACAGCGACCTCACGTACTACGCGCTGAAGAACAAGCTGATCGATTGAGAAAAGAACCGGCCGGCGGCTGAAGAAGGAGGCGAAGAGGTCCGGCGCGGCTTCTTCGGCCTCTTTTTCATTTTGTGCCGGTGGCGGGGCGATGAGCCACCGCCTCCAGGATGCAGAAGTCGACCAGCGCGTCGATCTCGTTTGACTTGTCGAACACAGCATCCACTCCGAATTCGGCGCAGCGCCGCCGGATGTCGGGCGTTGCGTAGTTGCTGAGCACCACCACCTTCTGGTTCGGCCGGCGCGACGTGCAGGCCTGGAGCACGCCCAGGCCGCTTCCCTGCTTGAGAAAAAGATCGACCACCGCAAGGTCCCACTCGTCGCTGTGGTCCTGCAGCCATTGGCGCGCGTGCGCTTCGGTTTCGGCAAAGCCGACGACCGTCGTGCAGGTGAGTTCTTCCAGGGTACCGATGAGGTTTTCACGGATCGTGAGGTTGTCTTCGACGATGTATGTCTGCAATCTGGTATCCATGCCGAACCGCGCTTCCTCTGTTGGCAGGTGTCTTCGCGACCGCCCCTGCTGGCGATTGCCTGCGCATCGAAGATTGAGGCGTCGCCGCCACGCATCATGCAGGGTTCGGAGGATGGGTGTTGTAGGCGGGTTCTGACGAGTCGGGCTCGCCGCGCCCTTCCGTAGGCAATGCCGCACGGTTTTTGCGGTTCATTGCCGACCCGGGCCGTCGAGGGGCAGGTATATCCAGACACCATGGCAACGAACGTCCTTCGCAACCGGCCACTCTGGCTCAAGCTGCTTGCGGCTTTCGTGCTGCTGTTGGCCGCGCTGGCGGTGGTGGTCGCGTTCTTTCCGTGGGACACATTGCGCGAGCCGATCAACCGCTACGTCAGCGAAAAAACCGGGCGCAAGTTCGAGATCACCCGGCGGCTCGATGTGGGCGTGGGCCTGCGCGGCGCCACCGTGAAGTTCGACGGCATTGAGTTTGCCAACCCTCCATGGGCCCGCGATCCCTACTTGGTGAAGGCCGAGCGCGCCGAGTTCGACATACGGCTGTGGCCTCTGCTCACGCAGAAGATCGTGATTCCGCGCCTGGCATTGTTCTCGCCGACGCTGGGGCTCCAGATGGAACCGGACGGGCGCCGCACATGGGCGCTCGGCAAGGACACCTCAGATCCCGGAACCGTGCCCGTCATCGGCCTGATGCAGGTCGACAACGGCACGATCGATTTCCTGGCCACGCACCTGGGCGTCGATCTGCACGCCGACGTGAGCTACGACACGGGCCGCGGCACGCTGCCGCTCAGCTACCGCATCAAGGGCCGCTACAAGGGCCAGCCGCTCACGGCCGAGGGGCGCACCGGCAACGTGCTGCAACTCAAGTCGGCCGGCCAGGAACCGTTTCCGATGGAGATCGATGCCGCGGCGGGGCAGACCCGCTTCAAGGCCGAAGGCACCGTGACCGACTTCGCCGATCTCGACGGCATCGACGCGAAGTTCGAACTCAAGGGCCAGACGCTCGGTGCCCTGTTTCCGCTGCTTGGCATCGCGCTGCCTGAGACCTCGCCCTATGCGCTGAGCGGCGACCTGCGCAAGCGCGCCAAGCTGTGGGAAGTGGCAGGGCTCAAGGGCAGGCTCGGCCTTTCGGACATTGCGGGCGACATGCGTTTCGACCAGGCCGGAAAGCTGCCGCGCCTCGCGGGCGAGTTGCGCTCGCGCCTGATGGACATGGACGACCTGGGCCCCCTCATCGGCTTGCCGCCCACTGAGCGCTCGGCCAAGGCGGTCGAAGGCGTGGCGCCGCCGCCCACCATCAAGCAGGCCAAGCGGGCGGCGGGCGACAAGGTGCTGCCCACCGCCACGCTCGACTTCGACCGCCTGCGCGCAATGAACGCCGACGTGAAGTACACGGCCGATCGCATCCGCAACGTGCGCGACGTGCCGCTCGACCGCGGCAGCGTGCAGGTCAAGCTGACCGAGGGCGTGCTCGCCCTCGACCCGCTCGACCTGGGCGTGGCCGGCGGCAAGCTGGTCGGCGCCATCCGCATCGACGCCACGCAGAACCCGGCGGACATTCGCGCCTCGCTCGACCTGCGCAACATGCAGCTCAACCGCGTGGTGCCGAAGATCGAGACCATGCGCAGCAGCTTCAGCCGGCTCGATGGCCGGATCAACCTTTCGGGGCGGGGCAACTCGGTGGCCAGCTGGCTCGGCGGCGCCTCGGGCGACGTGGCGGCCCTGACCGGACGGGGCCGCTTCAGCAATTTGCTGCTCGAGTTCATGGGCCTGGACGGCGCCGAGATCATCAAGTTCCTGCTGCGCGGCGACCAGAACGTCGAGCTGCGCTGCGCCGCGATGGCGTTCGACGTCAACAAGGGCCTCATGACCAGCCGCAGCGTGGTGCTCGACACGGCCGACACCGTTTTCTATGCCACCGGCCAAGCCAACCTGGCGACAGAGAAGCTCGACTTCGTGGTGCGGCCCGAGCCCAAGGACGCGAGCTTCCTCTCGCTGCGCACGCCGCTGGTCATCGGCGGCACGTTCGGTTCACCGTCCGGCGGGGTTCAGGTGGTTCCGCTGGCGGAGCGCGGCCTGGCCGCATTGGTGCTGGGCGCGCTCAATCCGCTGCTGGCGCTGGCGGCGACCATCGAGACCGGGCCGGGCGAAGATGCGGACTGCAAGGGCGTGCTGTCGCAGGCCAACAAGCCCGGCTCCGGCGCAGCCGCCGGAGCGGCCAAGGCGAAGGGCGCAAAGCAGCGCTGAGGCCGGGAAGAGACGAGGAGGGCGCCGAAGGAATGGGGCTGCCGTCAGGCGGTGCCCGCGCGATGCGCGCACACGCTGCAATGCGGGTCGCGCGCAATCTGCAGCGTGTCGAATGCCGTGCGGCGTCCGTCGAACATCAACAGCTTGCCCGCCAGCGAAGGACCGATGCCCGCGAGCAGCTTCAGCGCCTCGCTCGCCTGCAGCGTGCCGATGGTGCCCACCACGGGACCGAACACGCCGAGCACCGCGCAGAGCGTTTCCTCGAAGGCCGCGTCGGGCGGAAAAATGCACGCGTAGCAGGGAGACGCCTCGTCGCGCGTGTCGTAAACGCTCAACTGGCCGTCGAAACGGATGGCGGCGCCCGCCACCAGCGGCTTGCCGTGCGCCACGCAGGCGCGGTTCACCGCCTGCCGCGTCGCAAAGTTGTCGCAGCAGTCGATCACCACGTCCGCCGCCTCGACCAGGCGCGACAGCAGCGCCTCGTCGGCGCGTGCGGCGTGCGTTTCGATGGACATGCCGGGATTGATGTCGCGCATGGCCTGCGCGGCCGATTCGACCTTCAGGCTGCCCACCCGCGCATGGGTGTGGGCCACCTGGCGCTGGAGATTGGTGAGGTCGACCTCGTCGTCGTCCACCAGCGTGACGTGCCCGACACCGGCCGCGGCAAGGTACAGCGCCACCGGCGAGCCCAGGCCGCCCGCGCCGATGACCAGCGCGCGGCCGGCGCTCACGCGCGCCTGGCCGTCGATGCCGAATTCTTCGAGGAGGATATGGCGCGAATAGCGCAGCAGGTCGTCGTCATTCATGGTGGCTCACCCCGGCTTTTGTGCCAAACGAAAAAATACCGCGGCCCGGCAGCGCCGGTTCCGCGGTATTTCCGGATCTGAAAGCGCCGAGCTCCCGATCAGTTCTCTTTTTTCTCTTCCTTGTTGTCGACGATGACCTGCGTCTTGCTGACCAGCACCGGCTGGCCCTTGAGGCGGTTGAGCGCCTGCATCAGCGGAAAGTCCTTGTCGGTGCCGAACTCGGGCACCTTGCGGTCCTGCGGCGGCTTCTTGGCTTCTTCCTCGAGGCGCTTGCGGGCCTCGTCACGTGCCTTTTCGCGTTCCGGGTCCTTCGTCTCGGGGCCCTGGCCGCTGGCCAGGTGCTTTTCGAGGTCGGCCTCGCGCATGCGCAGGGCGGCGAAGGGGCTGCCCTCGGCGCTCTCGTCGATCAGCACGTTGGGCACGATGCCCTTGGCCTGGATCGAGGTGCCGCTCGGCGTGTAGTAGCGCGCGGTGGTGATCTTCAGGCCCGTGTCCGGTCCCAGGGGGCGCACCGTCTGCACGGAGCCCTTGCCGAAGGTCTGGCTGCCCATGATGGTGGCGCGCTTGTGGTCTTGCAATGCGCCGGCGACGATTTCGCTGGCCGAGGCCGAGCCTTCGTTCACCAGCACCACCAGCGGCACGGTCTTGAGGGCCGCGGGCAGGTTGCGCAGCGGGTCGCTGCCCGAACGGCGCTGGTAGAACTCGGGCGCCGCCTTGTAGACCGACTTGCTTTCGGCCAGCTGGCCGTCGGTGGAAACCACGGTCACGTTCTCGGGCAGGAAGGCCGCCGAGATGGCCACCGCTGCGTCGAGCAGGCCGCCCGGGTCGTTGCGCAGGTCGAGCACCAGGCCCTTCAGGTTGGGGTCTTCCTTGTAGATTTCCTCGACCTTCTTCACGAAGTCGTCCACCGTGCGTTCCTGGAACTGCGACAGGCGGATCCAGCCGTAGCCCGGCTCCACGACCTTGCCGCGCACCGACTGGGTACGGATTTCCTCGCGCGTGATCGTCACCGGGAAGGTGCGGCTTTCGTCCTTGCGGAAGATGGTCAGCAGCACCTTGGTGTTGGCCTCGCCGCGCATGCGCTTGACGGCCTCGTTGAGCGACAGGCCGCGCACGGCCGTGTCGTCGATCTTGGTGATCAGGTCGTTCGGCTTCAGGCCCGCACGGAAGGCCGGGGAGCCCTCGATGGGCGATACCACCTTGATGAGGCCGTCTTCCTGCGAGATTTCGATGCCCACGCCGACGAAGCGGCCGGTCGTGCCTTCCCTGAATTCCTTGAAGGACTTCTTGTCGAAGTACTGGGAATGCGGGTCCAGGCCGGCGACCATGCCGGAAATGGCGTCGGAAATGAGCTTCTTCTCATCGACGGGTTCGACATAGTCGCTCTTGACCATGCCGAAAACGGCGGCGAGTTGCTGCAATTCCTCGAGCGGGAGCGGCGCGAGCGAGCCGCGTGCGACCGTCTGCAACGAGACGGTGGTCAAGACGCCGGCAACGGCGCCGGCGGCGACCCAGCCGGTAATCTTCAATTTGTGGCCCATCATGAGTGATTGTCCTTGTCGGCTGTCGAACCAATATACACAGCTTGGAAGCAAATTGCCTGCCGGGGTTCCACGGGGGAGCGCCGCCGAGGGGTTTTAATTCTTCAGCCCTTGCCTTGCGAGGCGACCGCCGCGGCGGCCTTTTCGGCGGCCGCGGCGTCGCCCAGGTAGTAGTGCCGCAGGGGCTTCAGGTCGTCGTCGAGCTCGTAGACCAGCGGAATGCCGTTGGGAATATTCAGGCCGACGATCGCGTCGTCCGAAATGCCGTCCAAGTATTTGACCAGCGCGCGAATCGAATTGCCGTGCGCGGCCACCACCAGGCGGCGCCCGGTGCGGATGGCCGGCGCCATCGATTCGTTCCAGAACGGCAGCACGCGCGCGACGGTGTCCTTCAGGCACTCGGTGAGTGGAATCTGCTCGGGCGAAAGCTTGGCGTAGCGCACGTCGCTGCGTTCGCTGCGCGGATCGTCGGCTTCCAGGGCCGGCGGCGGGGTGCCGTAGCTGCGGCGCCAGACCAGCACCTGCTCGTCACCGTATTTCTTGGCGGTTTCGGCCTTGTTCAGGCCCTGCAGGGCGCCGTAGTGGCGCTCGTTCAGGCGCCACGAGTGCACCACCGGTAGCCAGGTGCGGTCGAGTTCGTCCAGGGTGTGCCAGAGCGTGCGGGTGGCGCGCTTGAGCACGCTGGTGTAAGCCACGTCGAAGTCGTAGCCCTCTGCCTTGAGCAGCCGGCCGGCCTGCTTGGCCTGCTCGATGCCGGTTTCGGTCAGGTCGACGTCGGTCCAGCCGGTGAAGCGGTTTTCGAGATTCCAGGTCGATTCGCCGTGGCGGATCAGTACCAGTTTGTGCATGTGGGAGGCCTTTGGCAGCGCTTGGGAAAACCAGCATTCTAAAATCCCGGGTTTGCCATCCAAGGAACCCCCGTGAAATTGATCGAATTCGTCACCGCGAACTGGATGCTGATCCTGATTGCACTCAGCTCGGGTGGCATGCTGGCCTGGCCGCTGATTCGCGGCGGCGCCGGCGGCGGCACCCTCACGGCCCAGGGCGCGGTGCACCTCATCAACCGCGAACGCGCGGTGCTGGTGGACGTGCGCGAACCCGAAGAGTTCGCTACCGGACACATGATCGGCGCCAAGAACGTGCCGCTGAACCTGCTGGAAGAAAAGCTGACCGGTACGGTCAAGAACAAGAACGTGCCGCTGCTCCTGGTGTGCGCCACCGGAGCCCGCGCCCAGCGCGCCGTGGCCATGGCCAAGAAACTCGGTTACGAGCAGGCCCAAGCCGTCTCCGGCGGTCTCAAGGCGTGGAAAGAGGCTAACCTGCCGGTTGAAAAAGCCTAAGTCTTCCCAAGGTACAGCGTATGCAAGCCGTCAAGATGTACACCACCGCGTTCTGCCCGTACTGTGTTCGTGCGAAGCAGATCCTCAAGTCCAAGGGCGTCGACGAGATCGAAGAAATTCGCATCGACACCGATCCCGAGGCCCGCAGCACCATGATGGAAATCACCCAGCGCCGCACGGTGCCGCAGATTTTCATCGGCGACACCCACGTGGGCGGCTGCGACGACCTGATGGCGCTCGACAGCCGCGGCGGCCTGGTGCCCCTGCTGCAAGCCGCCTGAAAACGAATCGGCCGGGTGTCACGGAAGCGGTCCGGGCGCCGGGCGATAATCGCCTGCTCATTCATCTGCAGCCCGCTGCGGGAACCTCTCCCCGGCGGGCATTGTTTTGATTCTCGAAAGTTCAGCCATGGCCGACCAGCAAGCCCAAGATCCCATCTTCCAGATCCAGCGCGTCTACCTCAAGGACCTGTCGCTCGAACAGCCCAACTCGCCCGGCATCCTGCTCGAGCAAGAGCAGCCCACCGTCGACATCCAGCTTGGCGTGGACGCCCAGCCCGTCGCTGAAGGCATCTTCGAGATCACCGTGTCGGCCACCGTGCAGACCAAGATCCAGGACAAGACTGTGTTCCTGGTCGAAGCCAAACAAGCCGGCATCTTCGAGATCCGCAACCTGCCCGAAGACCAGATGGGCCCGATCCTCGGCATTGCCTGCCCGCAGATCGTCTACCCGTACCTGCGCGGCAACGTGGCCGACGTGATCCAGCGCGGCGGCTTCCCGCCCGTGCACCTGGCCGAAATCAACTTCCAGGCCATGTACGAGCAGCAGCAGGCACAGGCCGCCGGCCAGCCCGCCCCGACCCTCGCACAGTAAACCGGCACAACGCCGCCAACGCCGATGAAGATCTGCGTTCATGGCGCCGGTGCCTGGGGCACGGCGGTGGCCGTCAATGCGGCCCTCAGCACCGCCGTCGGCCACGAGGTCACGCTCTGGGCGCGCGATGCCGCCCAGGCCAATGCCATTTCGAAGGCGCGCGAAAACACCCGCTACCTGCCGGGGCTGGCGCTGCCGGCCTCGCTTGCCGTGCGGGCCGGGGACATCGGCCAGGCGTATGCCGGCGCCGACCTCGTCATCGTGGCCACGCCCATGGCGGCCCTGCGTGAACAGCTTATCGCGCTGCGTGGCTGCACCGTGCCCGTTGCGTGGCTCTGCAAGGGCGTGGAGCCGGCGCTCGACGCTTCTTCCCCCACTTCCTTCGGCCTGCTCGCCCACGAGATCTGGGCGCAGGTTGCTCCAGATTTGATAGCGGGCGTGCTCAGCGGCCCGAGCTTTGCGCAAGAAGTGGCCGAAGGCCGTCCCACCGCACTGGTGGCCGCGAGCCCGCACGCCGCAGTGCGCGACGCGCTGGTCGATGCCTTTCACGGCCCGGCCCTGCGCGTCTATGCCAACGACGACATCGTCGGCGTCGAGGTGGGCGGCGCGGTCAAGAACGTGCTGGCCATTGCCACGGGGCTGTGCGACGGCCTGGCGCTCGGGCTGAATGCGCGCGCCGCGCTCATCACGCGCGGCCTGGCCGAAATGACCCGCTTCGGGCTGGCGCTCGGTGCGCGGGCCGAGACGTTCATGGGCCTTTCCGGCCTGGGCGACCTGGTGCTGACCGCTACGGGCGACCTGTCGCGCAACCGCAAGGTGGGCCTGTTGCTGGCCCAAGGGCAGACCCTGGCGCAAGCCGTCGCCTCGCTCGGCCATGTGGCCGAAGGCGTGTATTGCGCGCGCACCGTGGTGCAGCGCGCGCGCGGCCTGGGGGTGGAAATGCCCATCGCCGAAGGCGTGGTGGCGCTGCTCGATGGCCGGGTGAGCCCGCGGGAAGCCGTCGCGTCGCTCACCGGCCGTGATCCGGTGCCGGAAACCGTCCGTGCCCACGGGTCGCGCGGTTCACCCTGACAAGACTGAAGAGACAAAAAAGAGCCATGAGCCCTCGCTTTGATTTTTCGGCGCCGGCCTTGGCCGCGCTGGCCCAAGCCGATGCCGCACGCGCGTTGCAGGAAGACGTGGCGGACGGTGACTTGACTGCATCGCTGGTCGACCCGGGCCGCCGGGCTCGCGCCCGCGTGCTGGCGCGCGAATCGGCCGTGCTGTGCGGCGCGCCCTGGGTCGAAGCCACCGTGCGGCAGCTCGATCCGCAAGCTCGCATTGAATGGCTGTGCGGCGAGGGCGAACGCTGCGCGGCCGACCAGACGGTGCTTGAAATCGAAGGCTCGGCCCGCGCACTGCTGACGGCCGAGCGCACCGCGCTCAATTTTCTTCAGCTGCTGAGTGCGGTTGCGACCAAGACCGCGATTTATGCCGACGCCGTTCGCGGCACGCGCGCCAGCATTGTCGACACCCGCAAGACCTTGCCGGGCCTGCGCCTGGCGCAGAAGTACGCGGTGCGCACCGGCGGCGGCGTGAACCACCGCATCGGTCTTTACGACGCGGTGCTCATCAAGGAAAACCACATTGCGGCGGCCGGCGGCGTGGCTGCGGCGCTGTGTGCAGTGGCACCGGTGGCGGATCGCGCGGCCTTTGTCGAAGTCGAGGTCGAAACGCTGGCGCAACTGCGCGAGGCCTTGGATGCGGGCGCGCGCATGGTGCTGCTCGACAACATGGACCTGCCCACGCTGCGCGAAGCCGTTCGCATCAACGACACGGCCGGCAACGAACGCAAGGCCGTGCTCGAAATATCGGGCGGCGTCACGCTCGAAGGCCTGCGCACCCTGGCTGAAACCGGGGTGGACCGCATCTCGGTCGGCGCGCTCACCAAGGATGTGAAGGCCATCGATTTTTCGATGCGATTCCAGGAAAGCTGAGGACGGCGGCCGTGGCTTCTTCTTTCGTCATCGACGTCGACTACGAACAACCGGTGGCCGAAGCCGGATCGGCCTGCGACACCCGCCACGCCTGGGCGCGTGTGCCGCCCGAACCCTCGCCCGACGAACGCATCGCCCTGAAGGAGCGCATTCGCCGCCTGCTGCGCGAGCGCAATGCAGTGATGGTGTCGCACTTCTACGTGCACCCGGACCTGCAGGACCTGGCCGAGGAAACCGGCGGCATCGTGAGCGATTCGCTCGAAATGGCGCGCTTCGGCCGCGACCACGCCGCGCAGACGCTGGTGGTGTCGGGCGTGCGCTTCATGGGCGAGACCGCCAAGATCCTCTCGCCCGAAAAGCGCGTGCTCATGCCCGACCTGGACGCGAATTGCTCGCTCGATCTCGGCTGCCCGGTCGATGAGTTCAGCGCGTTCTGCGACCAGCACCCCGACCGCACCGTGGTCGTCTACGCCAACACCAGCGCGGCCGTGAAGGCGCGCGCCGATTGGCTCGTCACCTCCAGCTGCGCGCTCGACGTGGTGAGCGCGCTGCATGCGCAAGGCCGCAAGATTCTTTGGGGCCCGGACCGCCACCTGGGCGACTACATCCAGCGCCAGACCGGCGCCGACATGGTCAGCTGGAACGGCGCCTGCATCGTGCATGACGAGTTCAAGGCGCTGGAGCTTGACCTGCTGAAGAAGGCGCACCCCGCTGCAAAGGTGCTGGTGCACCCGGAGTCGCCGGCCGACGTGATTGCGCTCGCCGATGCGGTGGGTTCCACCTCGGCCATTTTGAGTGCGGCGCAGCGCATGGACGCGAAGGAGTTCATCGTTGCCACCGATAGCGGGATGCTGCACAAGCTGCGCACGCTGAACCCGGGCAAGACTTTCATCGAGGCGCCGACGGCGGGCAATGGGGGCACCTGCAAAAGCTGCGCGCATTGCCCTTGGATGGCGATGAACGGACTGGTGGAGCTGGCGAATGCGCTGGAAACGGGCGCGGGTGAGATTCAGGTGGACCCGGCGCTGGGGTTGCGGGCGCGGGTGCCGATTGACCGGATGCTGGCGTTTACGGCGGGCCTCAAGAATGGCCAGGCGCCTGGAAGCCTGGTGGCAGGCATAGGCGCCGCCTGACCCCGCATTGCTCCTTCCCCCTCTGGGGGAAGGCTGGGATGGGGGCTCGCGGCGCCGAACGGGCCGACGGCGATGTGAAGGCTGCTTGCCCCCACCCCAACCCTCCCCCGGAAGGGGAGGGAGCAAAACCCTAGAACTCCAGCGTGCAGCTGTCCCCCAGCGCCTCTCTCCACACGCGCACCCGCGCGAGTGAAGCGCGAAAATCCGGCAGCGCGTCCGCAATGAACAGGCACAGGTTCTCCAGCGTCGGCGGATGCAGCCCCTCCACGTCGTCCAGCAGGTGATGGTCCAGCAACTCGCGCACGTCGTCCAGCCGGCGGCGCAGCAGCCCCAGGTCGACCACCATGCCTGTGATGGGATCGCGCTGGCCCGCGAGCCACACTTCGGCGTGGTACGTGTGGCCGTGAATACGGCGGCTGCCTTCCACCTCGATGTCGCGCTTCAGGGTGTGGGCGGCATCGAAGAAAAAGCGTTGGCTGATGGTGAATCGCATCTGAAAAATCTCTCCGCGCTCAGCGGATTCCGGTGATCTTGTGGGTCTGCACGCTGAGGCGCCATGCGGGCTGTCGCATGCACTCGGCAATGCACAGTTCGGTGTTGGCCACGCGGTCGGGCCCGTCCATCGGCTGCAAAAAGCGATGCGTGAACTCACCCGTGCGCGCCATGGTGTCGAGGTCGAATTCGGCCTGCGGCCACACCAGCTTCAGCTCTTGCCCGCGCTGCTGAACCCAGGGCGCACCGGCCTTGGGGCTGATGCAGAGCCAGTCGATGCCCTCGGGCGCCGCGACCGTGCCGTTGCTTTCCACGGCAATGCGAAAGCGCCGCGCATGCAGCGCGTCGACCAGCGCCGCGTCCACCTGCAGCAGCGGCTCGCCGCCGGTGAGCACCACCAGCCGGTGCTCGGCATCGCCGGCCGGCCATTGCGCAGCGATGGTGTCGGCCAGCAGATCGGCGGTCTTGAACTTGCCGCCGAGCGTGCCGTCGGTGCCCACGAAATCGGTATCGCAGAAGCGGCAGACGGCCGTATCGCGATCTTCCTCGCGGCCCGTCCACAGGTTGCAGCCCGCAAAGCGGCAGAACACGGCCGGCATGCCCGCCTGGCCGCCTTCGCCCTGCAGGGTGTAGAAGATTTCCTTGACGCTGTAGGTCATGAAGAAGCCGGGTTTTCGATCTCGAGGTTGTCGATCAGCCGCGTAGCGCCCAACCGCGCCGCGGCCAGCGCCACGAGCGGCTCGCCGGCCAGCCCGAAAGTGGGCGCCTGCAGGTCGGCGCGGCGCCTCAGCACAAGATAGTCCGGTTGCCAGCCGCGCTCCGTGAGCGTCTGCATTGCCCGCGCTTCGATTGCGGCCAAATCGCGCTCGCCGGCTTGCACGGCCGCGGCCATGGCCTTCAGCGCTTTCGAGAGCTGCACGGCCTCCGCGCGCTCGGTTTCGCTCAGGTAGCCGTTGCGCGACGACAGCGCCAGGCCGTCGTCGGCGCGGAAGGTTTCGCTGCCGACGATCTCGATGGGCAGCGCGAACTGCCGCACCATGTGGCGGATCATCATGAGCTGCTGGTAGTCCTTCTTGCCGAACACGGCCACGCGCGGCTGCACGCACTGGAAGAGCTTCATCACCACCGTGCACACGCCGATGAAGAAGCCGGGGCGGAAGTGGCCCTCGAGGATGTCGGCCAGCGCCGGGTCCGGGTGCACCTTGCAGGTCTGCGGCTCGGGGTAGAGCGCTTTTTCGTCCGGCGCGAACAGCACGTTGCAGCCGGCGGCGCGCAGCTTCTCGCAGTCGCTGTCCCAGGTGCGCGGATAGGTGTCGAAATCTTCATGCGGCAGGAATTGCAGCCGGTTGACGAAGATGCTCGCCACCGTCACGTCGCCCAGTGGCCTGGCCTGTTCGATCAGCGCCAGGTGGCCGTCGTGCAGGTTGCCCATGGTGGGCACGAAGGCCGGGCGCTTGAAAGCCGAAAGGTGCTCGCGCAGCTCGGCGATGGTGTGTGCGATGTACATGGTCTGTGCTCCTTACCAGGCGTGCAATTGATCGTCGGGAAAGCTGCCGTCCTTCACCGCGCGCACATAGGCTTCGAGGGCCTGCGCGATGCTCGAGGAATCGGCCATGAAGTTGCGCACGAACTTCGGCATCTTGCCGAGGTTGATGCCCAGCATGTCGTGCAACACCAGCACCTGGCCGGCGGTGCCCTTGCCCGCGCCGATACCGATGGTGGCGCAGTGCTTCAGTTCAGCGGTGAGCTCGGCGGCCAGCGCGGCCGGCACCATTTCGAGTACCAGCATCGCGGCGCCGGCATCCTGCAATGCGTGTGCATGCTGCTTCAGCAGCGCGCCGGCTGCATCGCCCTTGCCCTGAACGCGGTAGCCGCCCAGCGCATGCACGGTCTGCGGCGTCAGGCCCAGGTGCGCACACACCGGAATGCCGCGCTCGACCAGAAAGCGCACCGTCTCCGTGGTCCAGCCGCCGCCTTCGAGCTTGACCATGTGCGCGCCCGCCTGCATCAGCACGGTGGCACTGCGCAGGGCCTGTTCGCGCGATTCCTGGTAGCTGCCGAAGGGCAGGTCGGCAATCAGCCAGGCCGTGCCCTGCACGCGGCGCAGGCCGCGCGAGACGCTGTCGGTGTGATAGCGCATGGTGTCCAGGCTCACGCCCACAGTGCTGTTCAGGCCCTGGCAGACCATGCCGAGCGAATCCCCCACCAGCAGGCAATCGACGCCCGCCGCGTCGGCCATGGCCGCAAAGGTGGCGTCGTAGGCGGTGAGCATCGAGATCTTCTCGCCGCGCGCATGCATGTCGGCCAGGCGCGGCAGGCTCACGGGCTTGCGCGATGCGGGTGGCGAGGCCGGGGGCAGCGTGCCGTAGGGCGTGGCGGCCGCCGGCGTCTCGGACGAAGGGGTTGCGGTGGTGTTCGACATGGTTGGGTTTCTCCCTGCGGGCGTCGGTGGCCGGGCATCCTTGAATGAAGAAAAAGCTAAAGCGGGTGGGGCGGTCAGCGGGCCGGCGGCGTCAATACCGTCGGCGCGGAGGGCTCGGCAAGCGAAGGATAGTCCCGGCTGAAATGCAGCCCGCGGCTTTCATGCCGGGCCTGCGCCGAGCGCACGATGAGTTCGGCCACCTGCACCAGGTTGCGCAGTTCCAGCAGGTCGCGCGTCACGTGAAAGTGGGCGTAGAACTCGTGGATCTCGGCCTGCAGCAACGCAATGCGGTGGCTTGCGCGCTCCAGCCGCTTGTTGGTGCGCACGATGCCCACGTAGTCCCACATGAAGCGCCGAAGCTCTTCCCAGTTGTGGGAAATGACCACGGCTTCGTCGGCATCGGTCACGCGGCTGTCGTCCCACTGCGGCAGATCGACGCTGCTGCGCGCCGGGGCTGCCGCAATGGCGCCGGCTGCCGCGCGCGCGAACACCATGCATTCGACCAACGAGTTGCTCGCGAGGCGATTTGCGCCGTGCAGGCCGGTGCAGGCGGTCTCGCCGATGGCGTAGAGGCCCGGCACATCGGTGTGGCCGGCCAGGTCGCTCAGCACGCCGCCGCATGTGTAGTGGGCGGCCGGCACCACGGGAATGGGCTCCTGCGTGATGTCGATGCCCAGCTCCGCGCAGCGCGCGAGGATGTTGGGAAAGTGCTCGTTCAGAAACGCCGGGCTCTGGTGCGAGATGTCCAGGTACACGCAGTCCAGGCCGTGCTTCTTCATCTCGAAGTCGATGGCGCGCGCCACCACGTCGCGCGGCGCGAGTTCGGCGCGCTCGTCGTGCTGGGGCATGAAGCGGGTGCCTCCCGCCGATTCGGGCAGCTTCAGCAGCCCGCCTTCGCCGCGCACCGCTTCGCTGATCAGGAAGGACTTCGCATGCGGGTGGTACAGGCACGTGGGGTGGAACTGGATGAACTCCATGTTCGAAACCCGGCAGCCCGCGCGCCAGGCCGCGGCAATGCCGTCGCCCGTGGCCGTATCCGGATTGGTCGTGTACAGGTAGACCTTGCCCGCACCGCCCGTCGCCAGGATGGTGTGCGGCGCGCGAAAGCTCAGCACCTCGTCGGTCTCGTCGTCCAGCGCGTACAGGCCCAGGCAAGCCGGGTCGGCCAGCCCCAGCTTGGGCCCGGTGATCAGGTCGACCAGCGTGTGGTGCTCGAAGAGGGTGATGCTCGGCGTGCGGCGCACGCGCTCGATCAGCGTCTGCTGCACGGCCGCGCCGGTGGCGTCCGTCACATGCACGATGCGGCGCTGGCTGTGGCCGCCTTCGCGCGTCAGGTGCAGCCCGCCGTCGGCTTCTGCGGAAAACGGCACGCCAAGTTCGCGCAGCCAGTCGATGGCCTCGGGCGCATGCTCGACGACGAAGCGCGTGGCCTCGGGGTCGCAGAGCCCGGCGCCGGCCACCAGCGTGTCTTCCACATGCGCGTCGAAGCTGTCGCCCGCGGCCAGCACGGCGGCAATGCCGCCCTGCGCCCAGGCGCTGGAGCCATCGTTCAGTGCGCGCTTGGTCAGCACCGCCACGCGGTGCGTCGGCGCCAGGTGCAGCGCCGCCGAGAGGCCTGCGAGGCCGCTGCCGACGATGAGGACGTCGAAGTCGCGCACGGCGGAGTTCACGGGGGCGAAAGCCGGAAAGCTCAGGCCGGCGAGTACGCCAGCCGCACGTAAATGGGCGCGAAGGCTTCGGCCTGCGTGATGTCGATCAGCGTTTCCTTCGCAAGCTCGAGCATCGCGATGAAGGTGACGATCAGCACCGGCGCGCCGCGAGACACGTCGAACAGCTTTTCGAACTCGACGAAGCGCTGCCCCTGCAGGTGCCGCAGCACGATGCTCATGTGCTCGCGCACGTTGAGTTCTTCGCGCGAAATCTTGTGGTGCTGAATGAGCTTGGCGCGCTTCATGATGTCGGCCCACGCGTCGCGCAGCTCGACCACGTTCACGTCCGGGAAGCGGGGCTTGAGCGATTGCTCGATGTAGACCTGCCCCTTCCAGAAGTCGCGACCGTAGGTCGGCATGGCGCTGATGGCGGCGGCCTGCAGCTTGGTCTGCTCGTATTCGAGCAGGCGGCGCACCAGCTCCGCGCGCGGGTCTTCGGCCTCTTCGCCGTCGGCCACCTTCTTGGGCGGCAGCAGCATGCGCGACTTGATCTCGATCAGCATCGCGGCCATCAGGAGGTACTCGGCCGCGAGCTCCAGGTTGGTCTGGCGAATCTCGTCGACGTAGCTCAGGTATTGCCGCGTGAGCCCCGCCATCGGGATGTCGAGAATGTTGAAGTTCTGCTTCCTGATGAGGTAGAGCAGCAAGTCCAGCGGGCCTTCGAAGGCCTCCAAAAAAACCTGCAGCGCCTCGGGCGGGATGTACAGGTCCTTCGGCATCGCGAACAACGGCTCGCCATAGAGCCTGGCGAGCGCGACCTGGTCGACCACCTCGGGCATGCTGGCCACGAGCGTGTCGTTGTCCTCGTTGTCCTTCATCGGGCGCTTGCTATCATTTCAATAGCTGCAGGCGCGATGACGGCCAACGATGGATGCCGGCTGGGCACCATTACTTGCTTTGGGTCTGGTAGACGTACGGCTGCTGCGGCACGCGGGCTTCGCTGTATTCCTCGAGCAGGCTGCGGTCGAGGTGTTTGTCCCACAGCAGGGCCCGGCCGGCGCGCTGTTCGGCTTCCAGCGTCGGCTTCTTTTCTTTCATCTCCTCGATGAAGCTGGTGATCTCGGAGGTGTAGTGGGGGCGGCGGAAGATGGACATAGACTGGACCTTTGTAGCGCGAATTTTACCGGGGATGGCATGAAGCGACGACAACAGTGGCGGATCGGCACGGCAGCGGCCTTGCTGGCGGCGGTTATGGGGCTTGCGGGATGCGACCCGCAGCGCATCGACGAACTGGAAGAAGGCGTGTCCACCGAGGCCGATGTGCGGGCCCGGTTCGGCGAGCCCGAGAACATCTGGGACGTGCCGAACGGCCGCGTGCTCGAGTACAACCGCCAGCCGCAGGGCCAGAAAAACTACATGATCACCATCGGCGCCGACGGCAAGATGAGCGCGCTGCGCCAGGTGCTCACGCCCGAGAACTTTGCCAAGGTGCAGCCCGGCATGATGATGGAAGACCTGCGCAAGCTGCTCGGCAAGCCCGCCAAGGTCACGCCCTATGCGCTCAAGCGCGAAACCGAATGGGAATGGCGCTGGGTGCAGCCGCCCAATTCGCCGATGGTGTTTACCGCCACGCTCAACGACGACCAGCGCGTGGTGCGCAGCGGCTCCTCGCCCGACCGGGGCACGGAGGCAAACTGAGAACTAGCCTTCGGCGTCGTGCAGCCGGCCGCTCGTCAGCTCATCGGCAAAGCCCGAACGCACGATCACCTCGAGCGGCTGCGGCTGCAGCGACTCCAACCGCAGCAGCCCGTCGCGCGCCAGCACCGCCCGATGCAATTGCCGCAGCGCATCGACCCCGGTCGCGTCCAGGTAGATGAGGTGCGTGGCATCGAGCACCACCGTCATGCCGCGTGGCGCGCTCTCGGCCGCGTTCACTGCTTCATCGAGCTTGGCTGCCGCGCCGAAGAACAGCGCGCCGTACATCCGATAGGTGAGCACCGGCGGCTGCAGGGTGACCAGCTCGACGCTGAAAAGCCCGCTCATGCGCCGGATGAATAGCGCGCAGGCCAGCACAATGCCCACCTGCACCGCCACCGTCAGGTCGAAAACGACGGTGAGAAAAAAAGTGCCGAGCATCAGCAGCCGGTAATGCCGGCTGAAGTGCCGCAGCTGGCCGGGCGTGAACTCGCGCCATTCGCCCATGTTCAGGCCCACGAACACCAGAATGCCCGCCAGCACCGCTAGCGGCACATGGCGCGCCAGCGGCGCCGCCAGCAGCACGACCACCATGAGCGTGACCGCATGCACGATGCCGGCGATAGGCGAATTGCCGCCCGAGCGGATGTTGGTCACGGTGCGCGCGATGGTGCCGGTGGCGGGCATGCCGCCGAAGAACGGCGTCACCAGGTTGGCAATGCCTTGCGCCATCAGTTCCTGGTTCGGGTCGTGGCGCGGCTGTCCGCTGATCTGGTCGGCCACGCGGGCGCACAGCAGCGACTCGATGGCACCCAGCAGCGCGATGGTCAGCGTGGGCGTGACCAGCTGCTTGACCGTTTCCCACGAGAAATCGGGCAGCGCGAACGTCGGCAAGCCTTCGGGAATGCCGCCGAAGCGCGTGCCGATGGTTTCCACCGGCAGCTCGAAACCCCATGACACCAGCGTGAGGGTGACCAGCGCGACGATGGGCCCCGGCATGCGCGCGCCCACCCGCACCGCCCGTGTGCGCGCAATGCGCCCCGCGAGCCGCTGCACCGCATGGCCCACCTTCGATTCACCTTGCAGCAGCAGCGGCCAGACCATCAGCCCGGCCACGCAGGCCAGCCCCAGCGCGAAGGCGTAGGGGTTGAAGGTGCCGATCTGCAGCGCCATGGCGTGCAGCTGCGAGAACACGTCGGCCGGCATCTTCTCCACCGTGAGCCCGAGCAGGTCCTTGAGCTGCGACAGAAGAATGAGCACCGCGATGCCGTTGGTGAACCCGACCACGATCGACAGCGGCACGAAGCGCACCAGCCGGCCGAGCCCGAACAGCCCCGCCGCGAACAGCAGCACGCCGGCGCAGGCGGTCGATATCAGCAGGTTGGCAAGGCCGTAGCGTTCGACGATGCCGTAGACTATCACGATGAAAGCGCCGGCCGGCCCGCCGATCTGCACCGCCGAGCCGCCCAGGAGCGAGATCAGGAAGCCCGCGATGATCGCCGTCCAGATGCCAGCTTCGGGCTTGAGCCCGGAGGCGATGGCAAAGGCCATGGCCAGCGGCAGCGCCACGATGCCGACGGTGGCGCCCGCGCCCAGATCCTTGAAGAAGCGTCCCCGGTCGTAGCCCGCCATGGCGTCCAGCAGGCGTGGGCGGAAGCGGGTGATGTTCAGCGGTGAATGCATGGGCATCCATTGTGTACCCCGCTTCCTCGGCACCGTACGCCGCCCAGCCGGGGCTGGCGGCGTCACCCGCCCGCTGATCGCTCGGCCGGGCTCAGTCGCTGTCGGGAATCATCGCGTCGGCCGCCGCGCCCACGGCCTTGCCGGTGATGCGCGCGGTGCCGATGGCGGCATCGGCGGCCAGGCCCACCGCGCCGGCACCCACGCTCACGGCGGTACCTGCCACGGTCACCACCGCGCAGCCGTTCAGCATGGCCGCGAATGACAACACAAGGATGGTGCGCTTCAGCATGGTGCGGTCCTCTAGCAAATCAGCGAACCCGCATGCCGGGCGTGGCGCCGGGCCAGGGTTCGAGCACGTGGATGCCGGGGTTGGTCTTTTCGTCGGCATGGCTGGCGGCCAGCACCATGCCTTCGCTGATGCCGAACTTCATCTTGCGCGGCGCCAGGTTGGCGACCAGAACCGTGAGCTTGCCCACGAGCTGCTCGGGCTGGTAGGCCGAGGCGATGCCGCTGAACACGTTTCGCGTCTTTTCCTCGCCCGCATCGAGCGTCAGGCGCAGCAGCTTGGTCGAGCCTTCGACCTTCTCGCAGGCCACGATTTTCGCGATGCGCAGGTCGATCTTCGCGAAGTCGTCGATGGTGATGGTGGGCGCAATGGCCTCGCCGCCGGGCAGCGCACCGGTGGTGGCTTCAATGGCCGTTGCCGCTGCCGCTACCGGCTCGGGCGCATCGAACAGCTGGTCGACCATCTTCGCGTCGGCACGCTGCATCAGGTGCTTGTATTCGCCGATGGCATGACCGACCGGCAGCGCCTGCGCGGCATCGGCCCAGGTCAGCGGCGCAATCTTGAGGAAGGCCTCGACGTTGACGGCAAGCGCCGGCAGCACCGGCTTCAGGTACAGCGTGAGCAGGCGGAAAGCCTCGATGCACACGGTGCACACGTCGTGCAGGCGCGCCTCCTGGCCTTCTTTCTTGGCCAGTTCCCAGGGCTTGTTCTGGTCGACGTACTCGTTCACCTTGTCGGCCAGCGCCATCACCTCGCGCAGCGCGCGGGCGTAGTCGCGGCCGTCGTACAGCGAATGCAGTTGCGGCGCCGCATCGCGCAGCGCAAACAGCAGCGCGTCGCCGTCGGCTGAAATTTCGCCCAGCTTGCCGCCGAAGCGCTTGCCGATGAAGCCGGCCGCGCGGCTCGCAATGTTGATGTACTTGCCGACCAGGTCGCTGTTAACGCGCGCCACGAAGTCTTCGGGGTTGAAGTCGATGTCTTCGTTGCGGCCGTTGAGCTTGGCCGCGATGTAGTAGCGCAGCCATTCGGGGTCGAGGCCGATCGAGAGGTACTTGAGCGGGTCGATGCCGGTGCCGCGGCTCTTGCTCATCTTTTCGCCGCTCACCGTCAGGTGGCCGTGCACGTACACCGCATCGGGCGCCTTGCGGCCGCTGAAATGCAGCATCGCGGGCCAGAAGAGGGTGTGGAAGGTGATGATGTCCTTGCCGATGAAGTGCACCTGCTCCAGGTCGGGGTCGGCCATGTACTCGGTGTACGAGATGCCGTCGCCGCCGAGCTCGATGCAGCGCTTGTCGAGCAGGTTCTTCAGCGAGGCAAGGTAGCCCACGGGCGCGTCGAGCCACACGTAGAAGTACTTGCCCGGCGCATCGGGAATCTCGATGCCGAAGTAGGGCGCATCGCGGCTGATGTCCCAATCGCCCAGGCCGCCCTTGCCTTCGTCGTCCTTGTAGAGCCACTCGCGGATCTTGTTCTGCACCTCGGGTTGCACATGGCCGGGGGCCGCGGTCCAGTCCTTCAGGTAGGCCTCGCAGCGCGGGTCCGAGAGCTTGAAGAAGAAGTGCTCGGAACTGCGCAGTTCCGGCTTGGCGCCCGACAGGGCCGAGTACGGGTTGATCAGCTCGGTGGGCGCGTACACGGCGCCGCACACCTCGCAGTTGTCGCCGTACTGGTCCTTGGCGTGGCAGTTCGGGCACTCGCCCTTGATAAAGCGGTCGGCCAGGAACATGCCCTTGGCCGGGTCGTAGAACTGCTCGACGCTCTTGGTTTCGATGAGGCCGTTGGCGCGCAGGTCGCGGTAGATGTCCTGCGCGAGCTGGTGGTTCTCGGGCGCGTCGGTCGAGTGCCAGTTGTCGAACGAGATGTAGTAGCCGTCCAGGTAGGGCTTGCGGCCCGCGGCGATCTCGGCCACGAAGGCCTGCGGCGTCACACCGGCCTTGTCGGCCGCAATGGTGATGGCCGCGCCATGCGCGTCGTCGGCGCAGACGAAGTTGACCTCGGCGCCATTCATTCGCTGGTTCCGCACCCAGATGTCGGCCTGGATGTATTCCATCATGTGGCCGATATGGAACTTGCCGTTGGCATACGGCAGGGCGGTGGTAACGAAGAGCTTGCGCGGGGCGGACATCGGGGAGGGCGCTTTCGGGGAGTGGCTGACTGGCTTCAGAGGCGGCCTGGGGCTGCTTCCGGGAACCGGGCATTTTAGGTGGCTGCATCGCACCCTGCCCAATGCCGCCGATCTCACCGCCCGATTGGCCGGGATTACGGCTTCGCCGCCGCGCCGCAAATACGAGCTGCCGGACCCCGAGTGACCCGAAAGCCGGCGGGGTGTCTCCGGCGCGACGTATGCTCCATGCCGCGCATTTCGCCAACGCTCCCTCCTGATATGGCGAAGAGATATACAAGATAGATACACAGAAAGCGAGTTTTCCGATGACCAGCCCCATTCCCGCAACCCTGATCCCCGGCGATGGCATCGGCCCCGAAATCGTCGACGCCACGCTGGCGGCTTTCGATGCGCTGAAGGCCCCGTTCGAGTGGGACCGCCAGATTGCCGGCCTCGGCGGCGTCAAGGCCTCGGGCGATCCGCTGCCCCAGGCCACGCTGGACAGCATCCGCCGCACCCGCCTGGCGCTCAAGGGCCCGCTCGAAACCCCGTCGGGCGGCGGCTACCGCTCGTCGAACGTGCGCCTGCGCGAAGAATTCCAGCTGTACGCCAACCTGCGCCCCGCCCGCACCATTGTTCCGGGCGGCCGTTTCGACAAGATCGACCTGATGGTCGTGCGTGAAAACCTCGAGGGCCTCTACATCGGCCACGAGCACTATGTGCGCATCGACGGAGACCCGCACGCCGTGGGCATGGCCACCGGCATCAACACGCGCCAGGGCTGCCTTCGCCTGCTCGAGTACGCGTTCGAGACTGCCATTGCCACGGGCCGCAAGAAGGTCACGCTGGTCCACAAGGCCAACATCATGAAGGTGCTGACGGGCCTCTTCCTGGAGACGGGCCTCGATCTGTACGAACGGAAATACAAGGGCAAGTTCGAGCTCGACTCGATCATCGTCGACGCCTGCGCCATGAAGCTGGTGCTCAACCCGTGGCAGTTCGACATGCTGGTGACCACCAACCTGTTCGGGGACATCCTCTCCGACCTGGTGGCCGGTCTGGTCGGCGGCCTGGGCATGGCACCGGGGGCCAACATCGGCGCCGATGCCGCGATCTTCGAGGCCGTGCACGGCTCCGCCCCCGACATCGCCGGCAAGGGCATTGCCAATCCGACCGCGCTGCTGCTGGCCGCCGCGCTGATGCTCGAGCACGTCAAGCTGCCCGACCTGGCCACGCGCCTGCGCAAGGCCATCGACGACACGCTCAACATCGACAAGGTGCGCACCGGCGACCTCGGCGGCACCGCCAACACGGCGGGGTTCACCAAGGCGCTGGTCAGCCGCATCCAGAACGGCTGAGGCGGAGGCGGCTTTCCATTACTTCATGAGAAAGCTGCTGCTCCTGCTGGCGCTCTGCGCGGCCGGCGTGGCCAGCGCCGCCGGCATGGCCAGCGCGGCAGCCGCCGTGGAAGATCCGCCGCGCTACACCGTCGTCAGGGTCGACCTGCGCACGGAACGGCTCGAGCTGTTCCTGCGCGATGACACGGGCGTCGAGTTCAAGAGCCTCGAACGCCTCGAAGCCTGGCTAGCGGGGCGCAACCGGCAACTGCTGTTCGCGATGAATGCCGGCATGTACCACGCCGACTTTTCGCCGGTCGGCCTGCTGGTGCAGGAGGGACGCGAGATTTCGCCGCTCAACCTGTCGGGGGGCGCGGGCAACTTCTTTCTCAAGCCGAACGGCGTTTTCCTGGTGTCCGATGCCGGGCCGCGCGTGGTCGAATCGTCGGAATATCCGGCGCTTTCGAAGAGCGGTGTTCGGCTGGCGACCCAATCGGGCCCCCTGCTGCTGCGCCATGGCGTGGTGCATCCGGCCTTCATTCCACATTCGGACTCGCGCAAGATCCGCAACGGCGTGGGCGTATCGGGCCACACGGCAATGTTCGTGATCAGCGAGCAGCCGGTGAACTTCTACGAGTTCGCCCTCTACTTTCGCGACGTGCTGCATTGCCGCGATGCGCTCTACCTCGACGGCACCGTGTCGGCGCTGTACTCGCTTGCCTTGCGGCGCAGCGATCTCACGAGGGAGCTGGGTCCGATACTCGGCGTGACCGCACCGTGAGCCGGCCTTTGCCGCCAATGTTTTCATTCAGAATTTCCGAGTCATGACCCAGGCCTTACCCATTCTTTCGCTTGTCGAAACCCGCGTGCTCGGCGTGCTGGCCGAAAAGCAGCGCACCGTGCCCGACAGCTATCCGCTCACGCTCAATTCGCTGGTATCGGGCTGCAACCAGAAGACCAGCCGCAACCCCGTGCTCGACCTGAGCGAGGCACAGGTGCAGGCCGCCATCGACAGCCTGAAGGGCTACAGCCTGGTGGCGGAAACCAGCGGCGGCCGCGCCTTTCGCTACGAGCACAACATCGACCGCGTGCTGCGCATTCCCTCGCAGTCGGTCATCTTGCTCACCGTGCTGATGCTGCGCGGCCCGCAAACGGCCGGCGAGCTGCGCATTGCCTGCGACCGCATGCACAGCTTTGCCGACATCTCGTCGGTCGAGGGCTTTCTCGACGAACTCGCTGAACGGCCAGCCGGCGCGCTGGTCGTCAAGCTCGCGCGCCTGCCCGGGGCGCGCGAAAGCCGCTGGGCGCATCTGCTGAGCGGTGCGCCGGCGGAAGAGGTCGCCGGACCTGGCGGCGCTTCGGCCGATGGTGCCTACGCGCCGCACGATGCGTCGCTCGGCGAGCTCGCAGCGCTCAAGGCCAACGTGGCGCGGCTCGAAGCCGAGCTTGCGTCGCTGAAGGCACTGGTGGGGCGGGTGTGTTCCGAACTCGGGATCTCCGCGGCGGGGTAGCGGGTGCGCCGCCTCGCGAACCTCTTTGCTCGTTGTTTTTCGGCCTCGATCAATCAATCGACATGCCTGATCATCCGATTTTTCCCGCGAACGACCCGCGCTTCGTAGCCTTCATCCGCGACGGATTCCTGCGCATCGACAACGCCTTTTCACGCGAACTCGCAGAAGAGGCCCGCACGATTCTCTGGCGGGATACCGGATGCAATCCGGACGATCCTTCGACCTGGACCAAGCCTGTTGTCAGGCTCGGCATGTACCCGCAGAGGCCTTTCGTCGAGGCCGCCAATACACCGCTCCTGCACGAGGCCTTCAACCTGCTCGTCGGCCCCGGCCGGTGGCAGCCGTGCCGCAGCATGGGCACCTTTCCCGTGCGCTTTCCTTCTGCCGAAGATCCGGGCGACGCCGGCTGGCACATCGATGTGAGCTTCGGGTTGGAGAACCCGGACTTCATGTCATGGCGCGCGAACCTTCGCTCCAAGGGGCGGGCACTGCTGATGCTCTTCCTGTTTTCGGATGTGGACGAGGACGACGCGCCCACGCGCATTCGCGCCGGCTCGCATGCCGACATCGCCCGAATGCTGATGCCCGCGGGCGAGGAAGGCCTGTCACTCGGTGAACTGGCGCGCAACGGCTTTGCCGAGTCCGCCTCGCGGCCCGAGGTGCTGGCGACGGGGGCGGCGGGCACCGTGTACCTGTGCCATCCGTTCCTGGTGCATTCGGCCCAGCCGCACCGCGGCACGCGGCCGCGTTTCATGGCCCAGCCGCCGCTGCTGCCGGCGCAACCGTTCAATCTCGATGCGCCGCCGCAGGCGCGCTGCCCTGTAGAAGAAGCGATCGTGCGGGCGGTGGGCGGCTAGACGGGCAATGCAGGCGCCATGACCGGCGCCGCCTGAGCAGGCTGCTGCTCCTTGCTGGCCAGCTGCAGCAATTCGCCGACCTCCCAATGGTCGTCCGCATGCGCGCCGTACTTGCAGGCCACGACGCGGCCTTCCGCATCCACCAGAAAGTCCGCAGGCAGGCCGAAGATGCCGTTCTCGGCCTTTGTGTAGAAGCGCCTGGCCGCCAACACCCACCGCAGCCCGCTCCAGAAGACGCGGGGGTTCAGCAGCGCCCGCACGGACGTTTTGACCCCGAACGCCTTGAAGTGCTTCTTGCTTGCATCGGCAACGCAGTCGAACGGTAGCTGCGCCTGGTACTTGAGCATTTCTTCGCGCGACGAATGAAAGAAGACAACCTGGCGAATTCCAGCGTCGGCAATTTCCGCCTGGCGCCTGCCCATGGTGAGCAGATGGAAGTTGCACACGGGGCAGCCCGCGAACCGGCGGAACTGCAGGTGCACGTAGCGCGACGTCGGGTCCGGAATTTCGACCGGTTTGCCATGGATGGTGCTTGCGGCAATGGCGGGGGCCACATCCCCGGGCGCGAGTTTCATTTGAATTTCCTTAAACGTACGATGTACGTATTCAAATATACTCGCCTCTTTCAAACTGCGTCAACATCCGCCTCCATGGGACGACCCGCCAAATTCACACATTCGCAGCTCCAGGCCGCCGCACTGGCCCTTGTCGACAGGGAAGGGCTCGCAGGGCTTTCCATGCGCGCGCTTGCCGCCGAACTCGGCACGGGCGCCATGACGCTCTACAACTACGTGAAGCAGCGCGAGGACATCGATCTGCTGGTGGTGGAGGCGGTGATCGGCGAGGCGCGCTGGCCGCTTGTCAACTATGCGCAATGGCAGGACGAGGTCCGGGCGATTGCCACGGCGTTGTGGCAGGCGGTGCGGGCGCATCCGCATGCCATTCCGCTGATCCTCACGCGTCGAAGCCGGTCGCCGGCGGTGTTCGAGGTGACCGAGGCGATGCTGCGTGCGCTGGCCCGCAGCGGGCGCTCGGGGGAGGGGTTGCTCGTCGCATTCCGCGCGGTGTCGGCGCTGATCACGGGGCTTGCGCAAGCCGAGCTGGCGGGCCCGCTGGCGCTGCAGGCCGCGGAATCGGCGGAGCTCACCATCGCGCGCTTCAGGGCCTTGCCAAAGGAGCGTTTCGCGCACCTGATCGACATTGCGAATGCGGCCGCAGGCAGCACGGCCGACAGCGAATTTCATGCGAGCCTGGATCTGCTTTTGGCGGGCCTGTCCGCAAACGGCGGCGGCAGGCGCTGACCTGCCTCAGGCAGCGGCGTTCCACCCGAAGAACCGCAGCACTTCGTCCTGCTGCCGCATCGCGTCGGCCCGCCCGAGCGCCATCAGCTCGCGCGTGTAGCCCGATTCGAACAGCAGGTAGCTCGCAAGCGCGCCGCCCTTCACGTCGGCCGCAACCTTGGAGCCACCGAGCAGGTGGCGCACCGCGCCGGGCAGCGCATCGACATGGCGAGCCGCAATCACGTCGAGCCGCTCCGACGGAGAAATCACCAGCAGGTCGAGCGGGCGCAGCGAGCTGGACTTGCGGGCTTCTTCAGGAATGAGGCCGAGCGTGTGGTTGATGCGCCGCAGGCGCTCGATGTCCACGGCCAGCGCGTCCAGAAAGATGCTCGACAGCGCATGGCCCGCGATCTGCGCCATGGTGGGATAGCCGCTGTAGGTGTTGGGCGCGTCGGTGTCGCGCGGCTCGTGCATGCGGCCCGCGCCAATCACCAGGATGCGCTGGGCGCCCAGGTGGATTGCCGCGGCAATGGGCGCCGACTGCCGCATCGAGCCGTCGCCGAAATATTCGGTATGCCCCTGCATCGGCAGCGCCGTGGCCGGAAACACGAAGGGAATGGCCGACGAGGCCAGCAGGTGCGCATGGCTGATGCGGTCGCGCACGGAAAGTCGCTGCGAGCGCACCCAGGGTTCCATCGGCGCGGCGGCTTCGAAGAAGGTGACGTGCTCGCCCGAGCTGTAGCTCGACGCGGTCACCGCCAGCGCGCGCAGGTGGCCTTGCTGCATGAGCTGCGGCAGCCGGTCGAGCGGCACCATGCGGGCCAGCAGCTCGGCCAGCGGCGCGTTGTCGAGCAGGGAGCGGGGCTTGATGCGCATCCAGTTGGCGGCAAATCGCCCCAGCCCGAGCAGCATGCGCCAGCGCGTGCCGCTGCCGAGCACGGAGAGCGAATCGGCGCGGTAGACCTGCCCCGCGTGAAAGTTGCGCCAGACCTGGGCAATGTGCGCGACCACTCCGTCGAAATCGTCGGCGCCGCAAGCCAGCGCGGCGGCGTTGATGGCCCCGGCCGAGGTGCCGGTGATCACGGGAAAGGGATTGGGCTGGCCCGCGAAACCGGCCGTTCGCCGGATTTCGGAAATGGCTTCGAGCACGCCGACCTGGTAGGCAGCCCGGGCGCCGCCGCCGGTGAGCAGGAGACCGGTGGCGGGGGGTGTCTCGGGCATCTTCTTGTTGCTGTTGTCTGTTGAAAAGGGGCTTGCGCTCCCGGGTTGTCGGGAAATCCGGCCTTGCCGGGCCGCCCGCGTTGCCCCCAGGTGCAGGAAGGCGAAGCCGCACGAAGTGCGCGGAGGCGCCGGGCGAGCCACTAGACTACCCGCCATTCAGGAGTTAGATCAATGGCACTCACCCCAGAAGGGCTCATGGACGCGCTCAAGGCCGTCCAGGACCCGAACACCGGCAAGGATTTCGTGGCGACGCGCTCGCTCAAGAACCTGCAGATATCAGACGGCGACGTGTCGTTCGACCTCGAGCTCGGCTATCCGGCCAAGAGCCAGCACGCGGCCATGCGCAAGGCGCTGGTGGCGGCGGCCAAGACGGTGCCGGGCGTGAGCAACGTCTCCGTCAACATCGTCACCAAGGTCATCAGCCATGCGGTGCAGCGCGGCGTGCAGCTGATGCCCAACGTGAAGAACATCATTGCGGTGGCATCCGGCAAGGGCGGCGTGGGCAAGAGCACCACGGCCGCCAACCTGGCGCTGGCGCTGGCGGCCGAAGGCGCCGCCGTGGGCCTGCTCGACGCCGACATCTACGGCCCGAGCCAGCCGATGATGCTGGGCATCGAGGGCCGCCCCGAGAGCGAAGACGGCAAGACCATGGAGCCGCTCGAGAACCACGGCGTGCAGGTCATGTCGATCGGTTTCCTGGTCGACCAGGACGAAGCCATGATCTGGCGCGGGCCCATGGCCACGCAAGCGCTGGAGCAGCTGCTGCGCCAGACCAACTGGAAAGACCTCGACTACCTGATCGTCGACATGCCGCCCGGCACCGGCGACATCCAGCTCACGCTGAGCCAGCGCGTGCCCATGACCGGCGCGGTGATCGTCACCACGCCGCAGGACATCGCGCTGCTCGACGCCAAGAAGGGCATCAAGATGTTCGAGAAGGTCGGCGTGCCGATCCTGGGCATTGTCGAAAACATGGCGGTGCACATCTGCTCGAACTGCGGCCATGTCGAGCACATCTTCGGCTCCGAAGGCGGCAAGAAGATGGCCGCGCAGTACGAGATGGAATACCTCGGCGCGCTGCCGCTGGACATCAACATCCGCCTGCAGGCCGACAGCGGCAAGCCCACCGTGGTGGCCGACCCTGACGGCGAAGTGGCCGGCATCTACAAGGCCGTGGCCCGGCAAGTGGCCGTGGGCATTGCCGAGAAGGCCAAGGACTTCTCCTCGAAGTTCCCGACCATCTCGATCAGCAAGAACACCTGACGCATGGTGCGCCCGCCCAGCTTCAGTAAACGCGTGCCGGAGCAGGCGAAGTGAATCTGCTGGCTTCGATGCGCTATCTGGTGGCGCTGAGCGAGCACAAGCATTTCGGGCGCGCGGCGCAGGCCTGCCACATCACGCAGCCGGCGTTGTCGAACGCGCTGCGCTCGCTCGAAAGCGAGTTCGGCGTGGTCATCGTGAAGCGGGGGCGCGTGTACGTGGGCCTTACGCACGAGGGCGAGCGGGTGCTGGCCACGGCGCAGCGCATGCTGCGCGACAACGAGGTGCTGCTGCAGGAGCTGCGCAGCGAAGAGGGGCATCCGCGCGGGCGGCTGCGCATGGCGGCGGTGCCCACCGCCATTCCGATGCTGTCGCGCTTTGCCGCGATGCTGCACGAACTGCACCCCGGTATCGTGCCGGCCGTGCTGTCGATGAGTTCGCAAGAGCTGGAAACAGGGCTCGAGAGCCTCTCGGTCGACCTGGCGCTCGGCTACACCGAGCGCATGCACCTGCCGGGCATCAAGCTCACGGCCTGGCCGCAGAGCGTGGAGCACTACTATCTTTTGAGGCGTGCCGAGCGGCCCTCGGCCGACCGGCTGCGCATCGGCCAGCCGATGTCGTGGGCCGATGCCGGCAAGCTGCCGCTGTGCCTGCTCACGCCCGACATGCACAACCGCTCCATCATCGACCAGGCGTTGCGTGAAGCCGACACGGCCGTGGCGCCGGCCATCGAGACCAACTCGGTACTTACCCTTGCCTTGGCCGTGCTCGCGGGCACGGTGAGCAGCGTGCTGCCCGGCGCCATGGTCGCGGCCGTGCGCAGCTACCGCGAGCTGGAGGCGCTGCCGCTCGTGGGGCCGGAGGTCAAGACGCCGCTCGGCTTCATGACCCAGACCGGCGTGCGCCCCTCGCGGGCGCTCGATGCCGCGCTGGTTTTCCTGCAAACGCCGGCCTGGCGCGAGCAGGTGCGGCTGCACAGCGGCGCGCTCGGCGAGTAACTGGCCGGCGGGCGCGGCCGACTCGGGCCCGGCGCACCATTTAGTTATTGAATCGATCGATGCTCCGATCGAATTTGACGGGCCCAGGGCCGCCCCACACACTCGGTCAGCCCTCAAGCATCGGGGGCAGTTCCGAGACATCGAGAAAAGGCCCAGGCAGTGAACAACCACCCAGCCACGACCCGCGAGACAGCGACAGCCCGCACGCACACCATCGTGCCGCTAGCCACAGCCGACGAAATGCGCGAGCGCATCCGCCGCAAGAGCAAGCTGAAGGGCCGGCAGCCCGAGGAGGCGGCGTTGCTCGAAGTGCGCACGCTCATCGGCGCGCCCCCCGCCGAGGGCCACCGGCGCGACCTGCTCATCGAGCACCTGCACAAGCTGAACGACGCTTTCCGCTGCCTGCACGACCGCCACCTGGTGGCGCTGGCGCGGGAAATGAACATCCCCATGGCCGAGGTGTACGAGGTCGCGACCTTCTATCACCACTTCGAAGTGGTGCGCGGCGGCGACGAAGCGCCGGGCCTCACGGTGCGCGTGTGCGACGGCCTGGCCTGCGAGCTGGCCGGCGCCAAGGATCTGCTGGCGCGCCTGCCCGAACTGCTGGGCGTGGACGGCGACGACGTGCGCGTGATTGCGGCGCCCTGCGTCGGTCGCTGCGAGCAGGCGCCCGCGGTGGTCGTCGACCGCCAGGCGGTGCCGCTCGCGACGACTGCCAAGGTGCTGCAGGCCCTGAAGTCCGACCCCGATGAAGCCACGGTCGCGCATTTCGATGCGGCCGAGTTCGCGCTGAAAAGCGTCTCGCCGCTGCCCGGCGCCATCGAGCGCATGCCGGCATTCACCGACTATGCCACCTACCGCGCGAATGGCGGCTATGCCCTCGCTTCAGCGCTGGTCAACGGCGAGGAAGACGCCGAGGCCATCATCAAGACGATGGAAGACTCGGGCCTGCGCGGCCTGGGCGGCGCGGGCTTTCCGGCCGGGCGCAAGTGGCGCATCGTGCGCGACCAGCCCGCGCCCCGGCTCATGGCGGTGAACATCGACGAAGGCGAGCCCGGCACCTTCAAGGACCGCACGTACCTCGAGCGCGACCCACACCGCTTTCTCGAAGGCCTGGTGGTGGCGGCGCAGATCGTCGGCATCGAGCAGTGCTACATCTACCTGCGCGACGAGTACCACGACTGCCGCGCGCTACTGGAGCGGGAGCTGGCCCGGCTGCAGGCCGATCCGCCGTGCGCACTGCCGCGCATCGAACTGCGGCGCGGCGCGGGTGCTTATATCTGCGGCGAAGAGTCCGCCATGATCGAAAGCATCGAAGGCAAGCGCGGCGAACCGCGCATGCGCCCGCCGTACATTGCGCAGGTGGGCCTCTTCGGCCGCCCGACGCTGGAGCACAACTTCGAGACCCTCTACTGGGTGCGCGACATCGTCGAAAAAGGCGCGGCATGGTTCAGCGGTTTCGGGCGCAACGGCCGCAAGGGCCTGCGCAGCTTCAGCGTGAGCGGCCGGGTGAAGCACCCGGGCGTCAAGCTCGCGCCGGCCGGCATCACGGTGCAGGAGCTCATCGACGAATATTGCGGCGGCATGCTCGACGGCCATTCGCTGTACGCCTACCTGCCCGGCGGCGCGTCGGGCGGCATTCTGCCGGCGCGAATGAACGACATTCCGCTCGACTTCGACACGCTGCAGCCCTACGGCTGCTTCATCGGATCGGCCGCCGTGATGGTGCTGAGCCAGCACGACCGCGCACGCGATGCCGCGCTCAACGTGATGCGCTTCTTCGAGCATGAAAGCTGCGGCCAGTGCACGCCATGCCGCGTCGGCACCGCCAAGGCCGCGGCGCTGATGCAGGCCCCCACGTGGGACAACACCACGCTCGAAGACCTGGCTCAGGTCATGGGCGACGCCTCCATCTGCGGACTCGGACAGGCGGCCCCCAATCCGATTCGGTGCATCCAGCAATATTTTCCGGAGGAGGTGGCATGAACGCCCCGTCCAAGCTCGCGGAGCTCATGCCGCAAACCATCGAATTCACGCTCGACGGCCAACCCATCCAGGCCTTCGATGGCGAGACCATCTACAAGGCGGCCGAGCGCCACGGCGTGGAGATTCCCCACCTGTGCTTCAAGGACGGCTACCGCCCCGACGGCAATTGCCGCGCCTGCGTGGTCGAGGTGAAGGGCGAGCGCACGCTGGCGCCCAGCTGCTGCCGCAACGTGACGGCCGGCATGGAAGTGAAGGCCACCAGCGAGCGCGCCCTCAAGAGCCAGAAGATGGTGGTCGAGATGCTGCTGTCCGACATGCCCGACCAGGGCTACAAGTGGATCGGCGACGACGCCACCCAGCAGCACGGCGAGCTCAGCGCCTGGGCAAAAAAGCTCGACATCGCGGTGCGGCCCGAACTCAAGGCGCTGCGCCGCGAGCAGCCCAGGACCGACATCTCGCACCCGGCGATGGCCGTCAACCTGGACGCCTGCATCCAGTGCAACCGCTGCGTGCGTGCCTGCCGCGAAGAGCAGGTCAACGACGTCATCGGCTATGCCATGCGCGGCGCGGACAGCAAGATCGTGTTCGACCTGGACGACCCGATGGGCGACAGCACCTGCGTGGCCTGCGGTGAATGCGTGCAGGCCTGCCCCACGGGCGCGCTCATGCCCAAGAGCCACATCGGCTCGCAGGAGGTCGATCGCAAGGTCGATTCGGTGTGCCCGTTCTGCGGCGTGGGTTGCCTGGTGACCTACAACGTGAAGGACGAGAAGATCGTCAGCGTCGACGGCCGCGACGGCCCGGCCAACCACAACCGCCTGTGCGTGAAGGGCCGCTTCGGCTTCGACTACGCGCACCACCCGCAGCGCCTGACCAAGCCGCTGATCCGCAAGGCCGGCGTGCCGAAGGACTTCGGCGATACGCCGCGTCCGGACGACTGGAGCGAGTATTTCCGCGAGGCCACCTGGGAAGAGGCGCTCGCGCTCACCACCGGCAAGCTCTCGGGCTTGCGCGACACCTACGGTGCCAAGTCGCTCGCGGGCTTTGGCTCGGCCAAGGGCAGCAACGAAGAGGCGTACCTGTTCCAGAAGCTCGTGCGCACGGGCTTCGGCAGCAACAACATCGACCACTGCACGCGCCTGTGCCATGCCTCCAGCGTGGCCGCGCTGCTCGAAGGCGTGGGCTCGGGTGCGGTGAGCAACCAGGTCAACGACGTGGAGCATGCGGGGCTGATCTTCGTCATCGGCTCCAACCCGACGGCCAACCACCCGGTCGCTGCCACCTGGATGAAGAACGCTGCGCAGCGCGGCGCGAAGATCGTGCTGGCCGACCCGCGCCGCACCGACATCAGCCGCCACGCCTGGCGCACGCTGCAGTTCAAGGCCGACACCGATGTGGCCATGCTCAACGCGCTGATCCATGCCGTGATCGACGAGGGCCTGGTCGACCAGGAGTTCGTGCGCACGCGCGCCAGCAACTACGAGGCGCTGCGCGAGAACGTGAAGGGCTACAGCCCCGAGGCGATGGCACCCATCTGCGGCGTGCCGGCCGAAACCCTGCGCGAAGTGGCGCGCGCCTTTGCCACCGCCAAGGGCTCGATGATTCTCTGGGGCATGGGCGTGAGCCAGCACGTGCACGGCACCGACAACGCGCGCTGCCTCATTGCCTTGGCCACCGTCACAGGGCAGATCGGCAAGCCGGGCTCGGGCCTGCATCCGCTGCGCGGCCAGAACAACGTGCAGGGCGCGAGCGATGCGGGGCTGATCCCGATGATGTTCCCCAACTACCAGCGCGTCGACAACCCGGCGGTGCACGCGTGGTTCGAGAACTTCTGGGGCACGCCGCTCGACGCAACGCCGGGCTACACCGTGGTCGAGATCATGCACAAGGCGCTGGCGCCCGACACCGATCCGCACAAGGTGCGCGGCATGTACATCATGGGCGAAAACCCCGCCATGAGCGACCCCGACCTGAACCATGCACGCCATGCGCTCGCGAGCCTGGAGCACCTGGTGGTGCAGGACATCTTCATGACCGAGACCGCGTGGCTCGCCGACGTGGTGCTGCCCGCAAGCGCCTGGCCCGAGAAGACCGGCACGGTAAGCAACACCGACCGCATGGTGCAGCTGGGCAAGCGCGCGCTCAACCCGCCGGGCGATGCGCGGCCCGATCTCTGGATCATCCAGGAGATTGCCAAGGGCATGGGCCTGCAGTGGAACTACGAGGGCGAAGAGTCCGGCGTGGCAGCGGTCTACGAGGAAATGCGCCAGGCCATGCACGCGGTGATCAGCGGCATCAGCTGGGAGCGGCTGCAGCGCGATTCGAGCGTGACCTACCCGTGCCTGAGCGAGGAAGACCCGGGCCAGCCGACCGTGTTCATCGACGACTTTCCGACCGCGGACGGCCGCGTGAAGCTGGTGCCGGCCGACATCATTCCGGCGAACGAGCGGCCCGATGCCGAATACCCGTTCGTGCTCATCACGGGCCGGCAACTCGAGCACTGGCACACCGGCAGCATGACGCGCCGCGCCACCGTGCTCGACGCGCTGGAGCCCATGGCGACCGCCTCGATGAACCAGGCCGACCTGCTGAAGCTGGGGCTCCAGGCCGGCGACGTGATCACGGTGCAGTCGCGGCGCGGCGAGGTGGCCATCCATGTGCGGCGCGACGACGGCACGCCGAATGGCGCGGTGTTCGTGCCCTTCGCCTACTACGAGGCGGCAGCCAACCTGATGACCAATGCCGCGCTCGACCCGATGGGCAAGATTCCGGAGTTCAAGTACTGCGCGGTGCGCATTGCGCGTGGCGGCCAGCCGGTGGCGGCGGCTGGGTACGGAACCGGCTCGGGCGTGCTGGCAAAAGTGGATTGACGCGGTGCGGCGGTGAGGGCGTGGGCGTGGGTGCGGGCATGGTTTAACCTTTGCGCTCATCTCTCCCGCACCGCTCACCACCACCGGCATGAAAACCAGAGTCCAGTTTCGCCTTCGCATCTACAGGGACGACAGCATCGCCTTCGGCCCCGGCAAGATCGACGTGCTGGAAGCCGTGGCGGAGACCGGCTCGATCTCGGCGGCGGCGCGCAAGCTGGGCATGTCGTACCGGCGTGCCTGGATGCTCATCGACGAGATGAACAACGCCCTCAGTTCCCCGGCCGTGAACACCGCGGCCGGCGGCTCGCGCGGCGGCGGCACCGCGCTCACGCCCGTGGGTGAAGAAATCGTCAAGCATTACCGGGCCATCGAGAATGCCGCGCGCCTGGCCACGGCGGCGGACGTCCGCGCGCTGACGCGCCTGCTCGCGCCCTGATCCGTCCCCCGCGCGCTGTATCCGGAAGGATATCGGCGCCGTCTTCCCGCACCTTCCGCAGAGGCCTTTTAGAGGGGCAACGCGTTCGTGCAACAATTGCGCTGTATCTTCATGAATACGACGCATGCCCTCATCGCCTCGACCGACTGGTTCCCCCTGGGGCTGTCGCTCAAGGTGGCCTCGGTCGCGACCCTGCTGGCGCTGGTTGCCGGCGTGGCGCTCGGCTGGGTGTTTGCGCGCAAGCGCTTTCCGGGCCGCTCGGTGCTCGAAGCCGTGTGCATGCTGCCGCTGGTGCTGCCACCCACCGTCATCGGCTATGCCATCCTGGTGGCCGCGGGGCGCCGCAGCCCACTGGGCAGCTGGCTGCGTGAGCATCTGGACTACAGCATCATCTTCAGTTGGCACGGCGCCGTCGTCGCGTCGGCCGTGGTGGCGCTGCCGCTGGTGCTCAAGTCGGCCAGCGCCGCGTTCGCGGGCGTGGACCGCTCGCTCGAAGCTGCTGCCAGCACGCTGCGCCAGTCGCCGTTTTCCGTGTTCGTGCGCGTCACGCTGCCGCTGGCCTGGCCCGGCATCCTGGCCGGCACGCTGCTCGCGTTTGCACGGGCGATGGGTGAATTCGGTGCCTCGCTCATGGTGGCGGGTTCCATTCCCAAGCAGACCCAGACCCTGTCGATGGCGATCTACGACGCCGCGCAATCCGGCAACGACGACCTGGCATTGCTGCTGGTGGCGGTGACCTCGCTGCTGTCGATCACCGTGCTGGTGCTGTCGAACCGGTTCTTTTCGCTGCGCTGACCGGCTCACCCCCATCCGAAAACCAACATGCGTCCGCTCCGCCTCCTGTCTCTTGTCCTGGTCATGGCATTGCCGCTGAGCGCGGCGGCGCAGCAGATCACCGTGTCCGCGGCGGCCAGCCTGACGGACGCATTCAAGGAGCTGGGCCCCAGGTTCGAAGCCGCGAAGCCGGGCGCCAGGGTGCGCTTCAACTTTGCGGCCTCCGGCGTGCTGCTGCAGCAGATCGCGCAGGGCGCGCCGGTCGACGTGTTCGCGAGTGCCGACCAGGAAACCATGGACCGCGCTTCTGTGCAGAAGCTCGTCGACGCGGACACGCGCCGCAACTTCGCCGGCAACAGCCTGGTGTTGGTCGAGCCGCTCAGGGACGCGGCCGGCGTGAAATCGCTGCAGGACCTTGCCGGCGCGGGCGTGAGAAAAATCGCAATCGGCAAGACGGCGACCGTGCCGGTCGGCCGCTACACGCGGCAGGTGCTGGAAGGGGCAGGGCTCTGGAGCGTGCTCGAGCCCAAGTTCGTGCAGGCCGACAGCGTGCGCCAGGTGCTCGACTATGTGGCCCGCGGCGAGGTCGAGGCCGGGTTCGTCTACCGCACCGATGCGGCCACGGCGGGCGACAAGGTCAAGGTTGCGTTCGCGCCCGCAGGCCACACGCCCGTGACCTACCCTGTCGCCGTGGTGGTCGACAGCAGGCAGAAGGCATTAGGCGCGGATTTCATCGCGTTTCTCTCCAGCGATGCCGCGCGCGAAGTCTTCGCGCGCTACGGCTTCGGCAAGCCATGATCGACGTCGACCTGAAGCTCACGGTCACCGACGGCACACGCCGCTTCGACCTGGCGGCGCGCTTCGCGACCGACGTGCCTTTTGCCGCGCTGTACGGTCCCTCGGGCGCGGGTAAGACGCTCACGCTGCAGGCCATCGCGGGGCTGCTGCATCCCTCCGAGGGCCATGTGCGGCTCGACGGCCGCACGCTCTACGACTCGGCCCACCGCATCGACGTGCCCACGCCGGAGCGGCGCATCGGCTACCTGTTCCAGAACTACGCGCTGTTTCCGCACCTCTCGGTGCGAGAAAACGTGGCTTTCGGCCTGACCGCATGGCACCGGCGCAAGCTGCCGCCGCGCGAGGCTGAAATGGTGCAGTCGCTGCTCGAAGGTTTCGGCCTCGCGGCGCTGGCCGACAGCCGGCCGCAAAAGCTCTCGGGCGGTCAGCAGCAGCGCGTGGCGCTGGCCCGCGCGCTGGCCTGCCAACCGCAGGTGCTGCTGCTCGACGAGCCCTTTGCCGCGCTCAACCCCATGCTGCGCAGTGAGCTGCGCAACGAGCTGGCCCAGGTTCGCCGCCAGTGGGGTATTCCGGTGCTGATGATCACCCACGACATCGAAGACGTGCTGGCCCTGGCCGACGTGGCGTTTGTCTACGACAACGGCAGGGTAGTGCGCGAGATCGACCTGCACAACGCCGAGAGCCGCGACATTGCGCTGCGCGAGGCGGGCGGCGTGCCGGCCGCCGAAGCCACGCCCCTGCACCGCAAGCTGCGCAGCCTGCTGATGCAGGGCGCGCCGGGCGCCTGAGCAAGGCAAAGCCGGCCAGCCACCGCGGATGACCCTCAAACCAGAAGCGCCATGCCGCGGCGCTACGATTGGCGGATGAATCCTTCCATTGACGTTGCCATCGTGATGCGCCGCGAGCGCATCGACAACCGTTGGCAATCCTGGCGCTGGATTCTTGAAAGCGTCGGGCCCGACCAGCCCGGTTTCGGCACCGAACCGCGCCTGCTCGAAGCAAGCGAGAGCGCGCAGCGCTGGCTGCACCCGGGCTTCAAGACAGAACTGTTCCGCGACGACGTCGAGGGCTACCACCTGAATGCCACCACGCCCGCGCCCTGCTGGTTCGTGCTGTGGCGCATGGAAGAAGAGCCCACTATTGCCGACGAGCCGCTGGCACGGCCCGTGGTGGTGAGCCTCAGCTACAACGAGGCCGGCCGCTGGCTCGATGCGCAGGAAACGGTCGAGCAGGTGCCCGCGCCCGAAGAGGTGATCGAGTGGATGCGCGATTTCGTGCAGGCGCACTACGTGATTGAGCCCAAGCGCCGCAAGCGGCCCGAGAGTTTCCGCCCGCTGGTCGACCGCTTCGGCAACGCGGCCAGCGTGTCGACCGAGAAAAAGCGCGGACGCGGAGCGGGCGATGCCTGAGAATTTCTTCGACCGGTGGTCGCGGCGCAAGAAGGAAGCCCGCGAAGAGGCGCCGCCCCCCGTTGTTGCGCAAGAGGCCGAAAAGCCCGCCGATGCGGTCGCCGGAACCGCCATGCCCGTGCCCGCTGCGCTCGAAGCAGCGGTAGCCCTTCCCGCCGAAAACCCGTCCGAAGTTCCCCAGCCCACGCTGGCCGACGCCCAGGCGCTCACGCCCGAGTCCGACTTCCGGCCCTTCGTTGGCAGGAACGTCGCGCCCGAGGTGAAAAACACCGCCTTCAAGAAGCTCTTTGCCGACCCGCAGTTCAACGTGATGGACGGCATGGACACTTATATAGACGACTACTCCGAGTCGACGCCGATTCCGGGCAACGTGCTGCGCCAGATGGCGAGCGCCAAGTTCCTCAAGCTGTTCGACGACGAAGAGGAAGAAGAAAAAAAAGCGCAGGAAACTGCCGGAAAATCAGCGGAAACCCCGCAAGACGCTGCGCCCACGGACGTGGCACAGTCAGAGCACCCGGGAGACTCCCTCCCCAGCCAGCAGGTTGCCGATGCGAAGCCTGCAAGCCAGAAGACCGATGACCACAACGCTGATCTGCGACTGCAACCAGACGATGCCGCTCGAGCCGAAGAAGCTCGGCGCGGCGCTGGCTGAGTCGCTGCCCCTTCACTCCACCCTGTGCCGCCGCGAGGCGCCCGCTTTCCAGCGCGCCATCCGTTCGGGCGACGACGTGGTGGTCGCTTGCACGCAGGAGCGCAAGCTGTTCACCGAGTTGGCCGAACAGACCGAAGGCGCGACCTCGCCGATCCGCTTCGTGAACATCCGCGAGACCGGCGGCTGGAGCCGCGACGCGAAGAACGCCAGCCCGAAGATTGCCGCCTTGCTGGCGCTGGCTCACCTGCCCGAGCCCGAGCCGGTCTCGACGGTGAGCTACGTGAGCCAGGGCCGGCTGCTGATCGTCGGCCCGCTCGACCAGGCCGAGAAGGCCGCGACGCTGGTGGCGGATTCGCTGCAGGTCTCCATCTTTTCCACCGGCCCGGGTGCCACCGGCGGCGCGCAGGAGCGCCGCTGGCCCGTGATGGCGGGACGCGTGGGCTCGCTCACCGGCTGGCTGGGCAAGTTCTCGCTGCGCTGGACACGCGACAACCCCATCGACCTCGACCTGTGCACGCGCTGCAACGCCTGCCTGGGCGCCTGCCCCGACCAGGCGATCGGCCTCGACTACCAGATCGACCTGGCGAAATGCGGCTCGCACCGCGACTGCGAAAAGGCCTGCACCGTGGCCGGCGCCATCAACTTCAGCCGCGCGCCCGAGGCGCTCGATGCGGATTTCGACCTGGTGCTCGACCTGGGCGCCAACGCGCTGATCGACTGGCATGCGCCGCCGCAAGGCTATTTCCACTTGGCGGGTGGGCTCGCGCATGCCGAAGGCTTGTCGACCCTGCTTCGCCTGCGCGAAATGGTGGGCGAGTTCGAGAAGCCCAAGTTCTTCGACTACAAGCAGAAGCTCTGCGCCCACAGCCGCAATGAAGTGGTGGGCTGCAACGCATGCGTCGAGGTGTGCTCGGCGCATGCCATCTCCAGCGACAAGGAGCGCCAGCGCATCGTTGTCAATCCGCAGCTTTGCGTGGGCTGCGGCGCCTGCACCACCGTGTGCCCGACCGGCGCGCTGGGCTACACCTACCCGCGCACGCCCGACCAGGGCCGCAAGCTGCGCACGCTGCTGTCTACCTACACGGGAGCCGGCGGCCGCGATGCCGCGGTGCTGCTGCACAACGAAGAGGGCGGGCAGGGGCTCGTCGAGCAGCTCGGCCGCGCGGCGCAGCTCGGGCGCGGCAAGCGCGACGGCCTGGCCGGCGTGCCCGCGCATGTGCTGCCGGTGGCGCTGATGCATGTTGCCAGCACCGGCATCGACCTTTGGCTCAGCGCCATCGCCTTCGGGGCCTCGCAAGTGGCGGTGCTCTCCACCGGGGAGGAAGCGCCGCAATACCTCGATGCGCTGAAGAAGCAGATGGCCGTTGCACAGGCGCTGCTCACGGGCCTGGGCTACACCGGAACGCATTTCCACCTGATCGAGGCCGCCACGCCGGCCGCGCTCGATGCGGCCATGGCTGGCCTGCGCGCCACGCGGCAGCGCGTGCCGGTCACCGCGGCACGCTTTGCCGTCGGCGGGGAAAAGCGCGGCACTCTGGAGATGACGCTCGACCACCTGATGGCGCAGGCACCCGTGCTTGCGGCGCCGTCGAACGATGCCGCCCCACCCCTCTCAATCCCCCTGCCCGCCGGTTCTCCCTTCGGCGCGATCACAGTCAACAAGGACACCTGCACCCTGTGCCTGGCCTGCGTGAGCGCCTGCCCCGCCAGCGCGCTGCAAGACAACCAGAACGCGCCGCAGCTTCGGTTCATCGAAAAGAACTGCGTGCAGTGCGGCCTGTGCGAAACCACCTGCCCCGAAAACGCGATTGCGCTCGTGCCGCGCCTGCTGGCTGCGCCCGAACGCAAGCAGCCCGTGGTGCTCAACGAGGCCAAGCCCTGGGCCTGCATCCGCTGCAGCAAGCCATTCGGCACGCAGAAAGCCATCGAAGCGATGCTCGGCAAGCTGGCGGGCCACGCCATGTTCCAGGGCGAGGCGCTCGAGCGGCTCAAGATGTGCAGCGACTGCCGGGTCATCGACCTGTACAGCGCGCAGAACGAAATGAAGATCACGCAGCTATGAGCCAGTTTCCCCCCATGACCTCGGCGCTCGACGAGGAGATTGCGCGTGCCGAGGTTTACGGTCTGCTTGCGCGCCTCTGGTACGCCGCGCCCGACGCCGAGCTGCTCGGCGCCTTCAGCGTGGCGCCCACCGAGGCTCCCGCAGCCGGTGCCTTCCTCGAGGAGCCCTGGCGCCAGCTGGTCGGCACGGCGCGCGGCACCGATGCCGCCGCGGTGCATGCCGAATACGACGCGCTCTTCGGCGGCATGGGCAAGCCCGAGGTCTACCTGTTCGGCTCGCACTACCTGAGCGGTTTTCTCAACGACAAGCCGTTGGCGCAGCTGCGCACCGACTTGGCGCGGCTGGGCCTCGCGCGGGACGAGGCCGTGTCCGAAAGCGAAGACCACGTCGCCTGCCTGTTCGAGGTGATGCGCTACCTTATTGCCGGTGACGACGCGGCGGTGTCCAACCTCGCGCAGCAGCAGGCGTTTTTTGCGGCGCACCTGCAGTCCTGGCTGCCGACCTTGTGCGACGCGGTCGCGCAACATCCCAAGGCGCATTTCTATGCGTCCCTGGCGGGTTTCACCCGCGCTTTTGCCGAGGTCGAAGTCCAGGGCTTCGACATGCTCGACTGAGCTTTTTGCTCCGTAGAAATACGATTGTTAGAAATTAGGGTCTAGACTAGTATCCAGATGTACGAAGATCAGTTCACATCTGATTTGCCCCCAGCCACTCCTGGAGATCACATGCAGGACAGCCAAGCGGCCGGTATCAAGCCGGCCTCGCGTCGAGGTTTCTTTTTTGGCGCCGCCACCGCAGGTGCCGCGGTCGCCGCGGTTTCGGTGCTTCCCAAGGTGGCCGAGGCCCCCGCAGCCGTCGAGGCTGCCGCTCCCGAGCTGAAGCCCGCGCCTGAAAAAGGCGGCGGCTATTCGCTCAGCGAACACGTCAAGCACTACTACAAGACCGCTTCGGCCTGAAGCGGACACCCACGATGTTGCTGACCAAGAAAACGACCCCCGCGAACAGCGTGTCGCGGCAAGGGGAACGCGAGTCTTCTCCGTTCATTCACAGCCTGCGGCGCGGCCTTTCGGGCGCGCTGCCCACTATGGACCGGCGTGCCTTTTTGCGCCGCTCCGGGCTCGGCGTGGGCGTGGGGCTGGCTGCCAGCCAGCTCACGCTGATGCGCAAGGCCGAGGCGGCAGGCGATGCCCGTCCCACCGCGGTGGGCGCCGGCAAGGTTGAAATCAAGCGCACGGTGTGCTCGCACTGCTCGGTAGGCTGCGCCTCCGACGCCGTGGTCGAGAACGGCGTGTGGGTGCGGCAGGAGCCGGTGTTCGACTCGCCCATCAACCTGGGCGCGCACTGCGCCAAGGGCGCCGCGCTGCGCGAGCACGGCCATGGCGAGTACCGGCTGCGCTACCCGATGAAGCTGGTCAACGGCAAGTACGAACGCATCAGCTGGGACACCGCGCTCACCGAGATCACGGCCCGGCTGAAAGACCTGCGGCAGGCCAGCGGCCCCGATTCGGTCTATTGGATCGGTTCGTCCAAGCACAGCAACGAACAGTCGTACCTGCTGCGCAAGTTCGTGAGCTTCTGGGGCAGCAACAACTGCGACCACCAGGCGCGCATCTGCCACTCGACCACCGTTGCGGGCGTGGCGAATACATGGGGCTACGGCGCCATGACCAATTCGTACAACGACATGCGTGGCGCCAAGGTGGCCATGTACATCGGCTCCAACGCGGCCGAGGCCCACCCCGTCAGCATGCTGCACATGCTCCATGCCAAGGAGCACGGCTGCAAGATGATCGTGGTCGACCCGCGCTTCACGCGCACGGCGGCCAAGGCCGACGAGTACGTGCGCATTCGCTCGGGCTCGGACATCGCCTTCCTGTTCGGCATCCTGCATCACATCTTCAAGAACGGCTGGGAAGACAAGCAGTACATCAACGACCGCGTCTTCGGCATGGAAAAAGTGCGCGAAGAGGTCCTGGCCAAGTGGACGCCCGACAAGGTCGAAGAGGCCTGCGGCGTGAAAGAGGCGCAGGTGCTCAAGGTAGCCACCTGGCTCAATGAAAACCGCCCCGGCACCGTCGTGTGGTGCATGGGCCAGACGCAGCACACCATCGGCAACGCGATCGTGCGCGCGTCGTGCATCCTGCAGCTGGCGCTCGGCAACGTGGGCAAGTCGGGCGGCGGCACCAACATCTTCCGCGGCCACGACAACGTGCAGGGCGCGACCGACGTGGGCCCCAACCCAGACTCGCTGCCCGGCTACTACGGCATCGTCGAAGGCTCGTGGAGGCACTTTGCCGCCACCTGGGGCGTCGACTACGAATGGATCAAGGGCCGTTTCGCATCGCCCGCGATGATGACCAAGCCCGGCATCACCGTGTCGCGCTGGATCGACGGCGTGCTCGAGAAGAACGAGCTGATCGACCAGGACTCGAACCTTCGCGGCGTGTTCTATTGGGGCCATGCGCCCAACTCGCAGACCCGCGGTCTCGAGATGAAGCGCGCCATGGACAAGCTCGACCTGCTGGTGGTGGTCGACCCGTATCCGTCGGCCACGGCCGCCATGGCCGCCATGCCCGGCCGGCCGGAAGACCAGAATCCCAACCGCGCCGTCTACCTGCTGCCCGCGTGCACGCAGTTCGAGACCAGTGGTTCCGTCACGGCGTCGAACCGCTCGATCCAGTGGCGCGAGAAGGTGATCGAGCCGCTGTGGGAGAGCCGCAGCGACCACATGATCATGCAGCAGTTCGCCGACCGCCTGGGCTTTGGCAAGGAACTGAGCAAGAACTACAAGATGCAGAAGGTCAAGGGCATGGACGAGCCCTTGCCCGACGACATCCTGCGCGAAATCAACAAGACCTGCTGGGCCGTCGGCTACACCGGCCAGAGCCCCGAGCGCCTGCAGGCGCACATGCGCAACATGGGCGCCTTCGACGTGCGCACGCTCAAGGTGAAGGCCGGCGTGAAGGACAAGGTCAACGGCTACGACCTCACCGGTGACTACTTCGGCCTGCCGTGGCCCTGCTACGGCACGCCCGAGCTCAAGCACCCGGGTTCGCCCAACCTGTACGACACGTCCAAGCACGTGATGGAAGGCGGCGGCAACTTCCGCGCGAACTTCGGCGTGGAGCGCGACGGCAAGAACCTGCTGGCCGAAGACGGCTCGCATTCGGTGGGCGCCGACATCACCACCGGCTACCCTGAGCTGGACCACATGCTGCTCAAGAAGCTGGGCTGGTGGGACGAGCTCACCGAGGCCGAGAAGCCGAAGGCCGAGGGCAAGAACTGGAAGACCGACAGCTCGGGCGGGATGATCCGCGTGTTCATGAAGAACCACGGCTGCCATCCGTTCGGCAACGCCAAGGCGCGCGCAGTGGTCTGGAACTTCCCGGACGCCATTCCGCAGCACCGCGAGCCGCTGTACGGCAACCGGCCCGACCTGATGGCCAAGTACCCGACGCACGACGACAAGATGGCGTTCTGGCGCCTGCCCACGCTCTACAAGACCGTGCAGCAGAAGAACATCGCCGACAAGGTGCACGAGAAATTCCCGTACATCATGACCTCGGGCCGACTGGTCGAGTACGAGGGCGGCGGCGAGGAAACCCGCTCGAACCCCTGGCTTGCCGAGCTGCAGCAGGAGATGTTCATCGAGATCAACCCGAAGGTCGCGGCCGAGAAGGGCATTCGCAACGGCGAGCGCGCCTGGGTGCACACACCCACCGGCGCAAAGCTCAACGTGCAGGCCCTGGTCACGGAGCGCGTGGGGCCCGACACGGTCTTTATGCCGTTCCACTTCTCGGGCCGCTGGCAGGGTGTCGACATGCTCGGCTATTACCCGGCGGGCGCTGCCCCGGTGGTACGCGGCGAAGCCATCAACACCGGCACGACTTACGGTTACGACAGCGTGACCATGATGCAAGAGACCAAGACCACGGTCTGCAATGTGGAAAAGGCATAAGGAAGCACCATGGCGCGAATGAAATTTGTCTGTGACTCTGAACGCTGCATCGAATGCAACGGCTGCGTCACTGCCTGCAAGAACGAAAACGAAGTGCCGTGGGGCGTGAACCGCCGCCGCGTGGTCACGCTGAACGACGGGGTGCCGGGCGAGAAATCGATCTCGGTGGCCTGCATGCATTGCTCCGACGCACCCTGCATGGCCGTGTGCCCGGTGCAATGCTTCTACCGCACCGATGAAGGCGTGGTGCTGCACGACAAGGACGTGTGCATCGGCTGCGGCTATTGCTCGTACGCCTGCCCGTTCGGCGCACCGCAGTTCCCGTCGCAAGGCACCTTCGGCGTGCGCGGCAAGATGGACAAGTGCACCTTCTGCGCCGGCGGCCCCGAGGCCAATGGTTCGGAAGCCGAATTTGAAAAGTACGGCCGCAACCGACTGGCCGAGGGCAAGCTTCCGGCCTGCGCCGAGATGTGCTCGACCAAGGCTCTGCTGGCCGGCGACGGCGACGTGGTGGCCGACATCTTCCGCACCCGCGTCGTCCAGCGCGGCAAGGGCGCCGAAGTGTGGGGCTGGGGCACTGCCTACGGCTCGCAGCAAGCCGGCACGCCGCCGGTGAACGGGGTGCAGAAGTGAAGCGGCAGGGCCTCGTCGTCCTGGGTGTTGCGCTGGTCGCAACCTGCGTGACGGCCTGCGGCGAAAAGCCGCAGACCAATGCGCAGGGCGTGAAGCACGACGCCGTTCCCTGGAGCGGCACCGGCACCAAGGAGAACGCCGGCACGGTGTTCACCGCGCCCGACTGGAAGGTCGGCGACAAGACCGCCTGGCAGCAGCAGCTCAAGACCCGCACGCAAAACGGGCAGAACGAATACAACAAAGAGAACTGAACGGAGAGCCCATGAAGCAAGCGCTGACCGCTCTCGTTCTTTCCGCCGCGCTGGGTTCGGCGCTTGCGCAGGCGCAGCCGCCGGCCGCGCCGGGAACGACGGCCGCACCCCCGGCACCTGCTGCAACCGCCGCACCGGCGCCCGCCGCGGGCGGCATCCGCAGCCAGAACATCTTCGAGGTCAAGCCCGAAGCGAGTGCCGACCCCAACTACCCGAACCAGACCAACGGCGAGCGCATGAAGGTGCAGCCCGGAAACAACGCGCCCATGTGGCGGCAGGTGGGGCAGGGCGTTACCGGCTACAGCAGCCTGCCGAAAAGCGAGGCGCCTGAAGCCGGCAACCTGATCCAGCCGTTCGTGCAGTACCCCGGCTCGCGCTTCACCAATGCCGGCGAAGCCTGGCGCCAGGTGCGCAACGACTGGCTCATTCCCTACGGCGCGGCCCTGTTGTTCGTCACGCTGCTGGCGCTTGCCATCTTCTATTTCACGCGCGGGCCCATTCGCCTGCACGGCCAGGAAACCGGCCGCAAGATCGAGCGCTTCACACCGTTCGAGCGGGCCACGCACTGGTCGAACGCCATCGCGTTCGTCACGCTCGCCATCTCCGGCATCGTGATGGCCTTTGGCAAGTTCTTCCTCTTGCCGTGGATGGGCCTGACGCTGTTCGGCTGGATTACCTACGCGCTCAAGAACGTCCATAACTTCGTCGGCCCGCTGTTCGTGGTGACGACGGTGTTCATGGTGTTCACCTTCATCCGCGACAACATTCCGCGCGCGATGGACCTGAAATGGCTTGCGCGTTTCGGCGGCCTCTTCGGCGGCAAGGAAGTGCCTTCGCACCGCTTCAATGCGGGCGAGAAGCTGGTCTTCTGGGGCGGCGTGCTGTTCCTCGGGCTCTTCGTCATCGGCTCGGGGCTCTTCCTCGACAAGCTGCTGCCCGGCTTCGTCTACACCCGCGGCGAGATGCAGGTGGCGCACATGATCCACGGCGTTGCAACGCTGCTGATGATGGCGATGATCATGGGCCACATCTACATCGGCACGCTGGGCATGACGGGCGCCTACAAGGCCATGCGCACCGGCTACGTCGACGAGACCTGGGCCAAGGAACACCACGAACTCTGGTACGACGACATTGCCGCGGGCAAGATCCCCGCGCAGCGCACGGTTCCGGCCGATGCGTCGGCACCCGTCGTAGTGCGGGCACCGCGGCCCGCCGAAGGAACGTCCTCATGAAGAAGCTGTCTGTGTCGTTGAAACTTTCCGCGCTGGTGCTTGCGCTGGCCGCGCCCATGGCATGGGCCAAGCTGCCGCCGCCGCCCGCCACGCCCGAGGCCAAGGCCAAGGCCGCCGAAACCGCCGCCAGGACGGCCTGGAGCGGCAAGGTCGATTCGTACAAGCTTTGCCTGGCGCAGGACCGCGTGGCCGCGAAATACCGCGCCAGCGCGGCCGCGGCCGGCAAGCCGGTGCCCACGGCCGCCGCAACGCCGCCTTGCGCCGACCCCGGGCCTTTCGCCTTTGCGCCGCCGGTGGAACAGGCCAAGCCGCTCGAGGTTTCGGGCGCGCATTCGCCGGCCCCCACGGCCGCATCGCCACCCAGCACCAACCAGCCCGCGGCCACCGTCAATCCCACGCCCAAGGCGCAGTGACGACGCGTTTGCCGTTGCAGCTTCCACGTCTTACCCAGGCCCGCGCCGCGCTCACGCGCGAGGTCGCGGTCGTCGATGAGCATGGCGCCCATGGCACCGTGTCCATTCCGGCCGAGCGCGATCTCACGGTGTATGTGGACCGGCGCGAACTGGTCACGCTGATGACGCTCGGCGCCCAGCCCGAACTGCTGGTGCTGGGTTACCTGCTGAACCAGCGCCTCATCGAATCGGCCAGTGACGTCGAATCGGTCACCGTCGACTGGGAAGTGGGCGCCGCCGCCGTCAAGACGCACGCCGGCATCGACCGCATCGAAGAGCGCACCGCAAAGAAGGTGGTCACCACCGGCTGCGGGCAGGGCAGCGTCTTCGGCGATTTGATGGCCGACATCGACAAGCTCCAGCTGCCGCCCACCCGCATGACGCAGGCGCAGCTCTATACGCTGGTCAACGCCATCCGCCTCCAGGAGAGCACTTACAAGTCGGCCGGTTCGGTGCACGGGTGTGCGCTGTTCACGCTGGAGCCCGGCGGTACCGAGGCGACGATGCACTGCTTCGTCGAAGACGTGGGCCGGCACAACGCCATCGACACCATTGCGGGCTGGTGCGCCATGCAGCCGGCGGGCGCTCTGGCGGGCGACCGCGTTTTCTACACGACAGGCCGGCTCACCAGCGAAATGGTGATCAAGTCGGCACAGATGGGCGTGCCCATCGTGGTTTCGCGCAGCGGCATCACGCAAATGGGCCACGAGGTGGCCACGCGCGTCGGCCTGTGCGCCATTGGCCGTGCCACCAACCGGCACTTCGTCTGCTATGCGGGTGTCGACCGGCTCGTGCTGCAGCCGGAACTCGCGCGCCGCAATCCGGCCTAAGGGCTGTTCTCCCTACTCACGGTAAGTCCCTGAAAGGCGCCGGCGCGCCCGCGTCGGCTATCGTCTCGCCCATGAATGCCTCCCTCCGCCTTGGCTGGCGCACCCTCTGGCGCGATTTGCGCGCCGGCGAACTGCGCCTCTTGATCGTTGCCGTGCTGCTGGCCGTGGCCGCACTCACGGCCGTCGGCTTCTTTGCCGACCGATTGCAGGGAGGCCTGCAGCGCGACGCGCGGCAGCTGCTCGGCGGCGATGCCGTGGTAGTGAGCGACAACCCCACGCCCGAGGCTTTCATCGCGCAGGCGCGCGCATTCGGGCTCCAGGGCACCAGCACCTACGGCTTTCCCACCATGGCCCGGGCGGACGACGCCCAGGGCGGCGCCAGCAAGCTGGTGGCGCTGAAAGCCGTGACCGCGGGCTACCCATTGCGCGGCAACCTGCAAACCGCCAATGCCGCCGATGCGCCCGGCAGCATCACGCGCGACATTCCCCCGGCGGGCGAGGTCTGGGTCGATGCCTCGCTGCTCGATTCGCTCGCGCTCAAGGTGGGAGACATGCTTCTTCTTGGCGACAGCAGCCTGCGCATCGGACGCGTCATCACGCTCGAACCCGACCGGGGCGCTGGCTTCATGAGCTTTTCGCCGCGCGTCATGCTCAACCAGGCCGACGTGCCGCGCACCGGCCTCGTGCAGCCCGCCAGCCGGGTGGGCTACCGCTATGCCGTGGCCGGAGACGACGCAGACGTCAAGCGCTTTTCCGACTGGGCCGAGGCCACCATCAAGAAGGGCGAAATGCGCGGCGTGCGGCTCGACTCCTTCGAAGGCGGGCGCCCCGAAATGCGCCAGACGCTGGACCGGGCCGAGAAATTCCTGAGCCTGGTCGCGCTGCTAGCGGCGCTGCTCTCGGCCGTGGCCGTGGCGCTGGCCGCGCGCGGCTTTGCGGCCAATCATCTCGATGACTGCGCCATGCTGCGCGTGCTCGGCCAGAGCCAGCGCACCATCGCCATGGCGTATTCGTTCGAATTCGCGGTCGTCGGCATCGTCGCCAGCGGCCTCGGCGTGGCCATCGGCTTTGCCGTGCACTACATGTTCGTCGTGCTGCTTGCGGGGCTCGTGGAAACGGCGCTGCCGGCGGCCACCTTGTGGCCCGTGGCGTTCGGCCTGGGCATGGGGCTCACGCTGCTGTTCGCCTTCGGCCTGCCGCCGGTGCTTCAATTGGCCAAGGTGCCTCCGCTGCGGGTGATCCGGCGCGATGTCGGCGGGCTCAAGCCCGCGTCGCTCGCGGTGCTGGGCATCGGCGTGGCCGGCTTTGCGGCCTTGCTGATCGCGGCCAGCAGCGACCTGAAGCTGGGCCTGATTGCCGTCGGCGGCTTTGCGGGCGCCGTGGCCGTGTTCGCACTGCTGAGTTGGCTCGCTGTGAAGGTGCTGCGCCGCAGCGTCAACGAAACCACCGCGCCGCGCTGGCTGGTGCTGGCCACGCGCCAGATCTCGGCGCGGCCGGCGTACGCCGTGGTCCAAGTGAGCGCGCTGGCAGTCGGCCTGCTTGCGCTGGTGCTGCTGGTGCTGCTGCGCACCGATTTGGTCGCGAGTTGGCGCAAGGCCACGCCGCCCGATGCACCCAACCGCTTCGTCATCAACGTCATGCCCGACCAGAGCACGGCGTTCCAGAAATCGTTGCGCGATGCGGGCGTGCGCAAGTTCGACTGGTACCCGATGATCCGCGGCCGGCTGGTGGCCATCAACGACAAGCCGGTGTCGCCCGACGACTACGTGGAAGACCGCGCCAAGCGCCTGGTGGACCGCGAGTTCAACCTCAGCAACAGCGTGGAGGCCCCGGCGCACAACAGCATCGTCGCGGGTGCGTGGAAGCCCGACGCGCCCGGCGAAGTGAGCGTGGAAGAAGGCCTGGCCGAAACGCTTGGCCTCAAGCTGGGCGACGTGCTGCGCTTCGACATCGGCGGCATGCAGAACGACGCGCGCATCACCTCGCTGCGCAAGGTCGACTGGGGCTCGATGCATGCGAACTTCTTCGTGATGTACACCGTGGCCGCATTGCCCGATGTGCCCGTGACCTACATGGGCGCCTTCCGCGCACCCGAAACCCGCGGCTTCGACAACGCGCTGGTGCGCAGCTACCCCAACGTGACCAACGTGGACATGAGCGCCACCATCAACCAGGTGCAGCGCGTGCTCGACCAGGTCATTCGCGCGGTCGAGTTCCTGTTCGGCTTCACGCTTGCGGCGGGCCTGGTGGTGCTGTTTGCCGCAGTCACCGCCACGCGTGAAGAGCGCGCGCGCGAGTTCGCGGTGATGCGCGCGGTGGGCGCGCGCGCCAGCCTGCTGCGCCAGGTGCAGCGTGCCGAGCTGGCAGGCGTCGGCCTGCTCGCGGGCTTCCTGGCGAGCATCGTGGCATCGGTCATCGGCTGGGGCCTGGCGCGCTACGTGTTCGACTTCACCTGGACCGCATCGCCCGTGGTGCCGGTGGCCGGCGCGCTCGCGGGTGCGGTGCTGGCGCTGGCCGCAGGATGGTGGGGCTTGCGCGACGTGCTGCGCAGGCCGGTGGTGGATACGCTGCGGCGCGCGGCCGAGTGAGTAATTGATAGAGATAGATTTTTTTCTTTAGCCGCGGGCGGGAAGGGCCTGGGAATGCAATACATTCCCCGGCCCTGCATTCATTCGATGAGAACCCCCTTACATGCGCTTGGCGTCATTCCAGATCACCAACTTTCGCTCGATCAACGACAGCGGCTCCATCGATTCCACACAGCTCACGGCAATTCTCGGCCGCAACGACAGCGGCAAGTCGAACCTGCTGCGCGCGCTGCACAGCCTGAACCCCGCTGAAGGCATAACCGAGCTCAGCCCGATCAAGGACTTTCCGCGGCACCGCCGCCTTGAAGAGTGCCAGGCCGATACACCGGTCGTCGCTACACGCTGGGCCCTCGACGAGGGCGAGTGGGCCGAACTGGCGGAGATGCTTCCGCGCGCGGCCAACGTGCGGCACGTCACCGCGGGCCGAGGCTACGGCACGGCGCGCTGGACGGGGCTCGAAGGCTTGGCTGAGCTATCGCTCGACGTGTCGGACATCAAGGGCAAGGTGCGCAAGATCGTGCCGGCGGTGAAGGCCGCAGCCGAGAAAGTGGCCGAGGAAGCACGGGCGACGCTGGAGCAGGAGGCCGACGCCTTCGACGCCGCCATGATCCTGAGCCCCGACTACATCCGGTGGTCGGAAGGCGCAGTGAAGGCGCTGCAAACCTTGCGCAAGGCGCTGGCCGCTGCGGATGCCGAGCTCAGCGACAAGCAGGAGCAGATGCTGGTCGAACTCGAGGACATGGCCCGCGCGATTGCCAACGACACGCCGGCGCTCGCGAAGGCAAAGCAGTGGGTGCTCGAGAAGCTGCCCCGCTTCATCTACGTGGATGAGTATCCGGCGCTGCCCGGCCGCCAGAACATTGCCGACTACCTGGTGCGCAAGGGCTGGGGCCAGGCGGCACCCGAGCAGCAGGGCTTCGAAAAGCTCTGCAAGGCAGCCGGGCTCGACCCGCAGCAACTGCAAGACCTGCTGGACAAGAACGACCTGGCCACGCGCAACCAGCTCGTCAATCGCGCGGGCGCCGTCGTCACTTCCGAGATTCGCCGGCTCTGGAAGGACCGCGAGCTCAAGGTGCGCTTCAATCTCGACGGACCGTACATGGACACGCTGGTGTCCGACCCCGACGACACCTACGAGGTGGAAGTGAACCTCGACGAGCGCAGCCGCGGCTTCCAGTGGTTCTTCTCGTTCTACATCACCTTCTTTGCGGACACCAAGGGTGGCCGTGCAGGCGATGCCATCCTGCTGCTGGACGAGCCAGGCCTGCACCTGCATGCGCGCTCGCAGGCCGACCTGCTCGAGCACTTCGAGCGAGACTTCGACAACCAGATCATCTACACCACGCACTCGCCGTTCATGGTGCCGGTTCATCGGCCCGACGCGGTGCGCACGGCCAGCATGGGGCCTTCGACCGGCACCATCGTGAGCAACAAGGCAGAGGGAGATGAGCGCACGCTGTACCCGTTGCGGGCCGCGCTCATGTTGAGCCGCATGGTGAACGAGGTCGCCACGCCCGTCGAGGAAAGCGTTCTGGCGGCGGTTCCTGTCCAATAGAGCCATGGAACATCTACCGGACGACATTGCAGAGCGGTTGACCGAACTCGAGATCAAGTCGAGTTACGCGGAAGATCTGCTGGAGCAACTGAACATGACGATCTACCGCCAACAGCAGCAGATCGACAGCCTGATTCTTCAGGTGACCCAGCTGAAACAGCAGAGCCAGAACGCGGGGCAGGAGGGGACAGCGCGCAGCTTGCGGGACGAGTTGCCGCCGCATTACTGAGAGCCTGTTGTTCAGGGCGGCGCACCCGCCGACGGGGTACCTTTCTCCGCGAATGTCCCCCGGCCTGCGGCCTCCTCCTTTATTTCGCTGCGCAAGGCACCCCATCGACGGGCGCGTGATCAAGAGCGGTCGTTGATCGAATGGAACAAGCGCAGCGCCCGGTGTGCACAGGGCATCGGGTGCTCCCCGCAGCGAAATAAAGGAGGGGGGGCGCAGCCCCGGGGGACATTCGCGGAGGGGAGTACCCGGTGGCCTTTGCACGCGCCCTGAACAACAGGGCCTCCGAACAGCAGCGCCCTCAACGACACCCCTGAACAAGAGCGCCCCGAACGAAAGCGCCGCTCAGACCAAAGAGATCAGCCGTGCGAATGCCAGAGCACAGCAAAGAAGTGGCAAGAACTGCCAGCCAGCACGAACAGGTGCCATACGAAGTGGGCAAACCGCACCTTGTTGTCGAACAAAAAGACCACCGCACCGGCCGTGTAGAAAAGCCCACCGGCCACTAGCCAACCCAGGCCTGCCGGCGACATGCGTTCGTACAGCGGTACCGCCGCCATCAACGCCATCCAGCCCATTGCCACGTAGAGCCCCGTTGACCACAGCGGATGCTGCAGCCGGTTGAACAGCTTGGCACCGACGCCCAGCGCTGCCGCCGCACAGATGGCTCCGAACAACGTCCAGCCCCACGGCCCGCGCAGCACGCCGAACAGAAACGGCATGTAGCTGCCCGCAATGAACAAGTAGATGGCCGCGTGGTCGAGCCGGTTGAACCACGCCTTGGCCTTGCCGGTGGGTAGCGCGTGGTACAGCGTCGAGATCAGGTACAGCACGATGGCCGTTCCTGCAAAGAGAGATGCACCGACGATGCTGGCGGCTTGCCCTTTCTGCGCGGCGCTGTAGACCAGGATCGGCAACGACACGATCGCCAGCAGCAAGCCGAGGCCGTGGCTCAGCGCGTTGAAGATTTCTTCCAGCGTGGTCTGGTCACGCACAGTGGATGTCGGCTTTCCGGAATTCATGTTTGTCGATTTCGCCTTGCTATTTGACCTGCTGCTTGCCGAGCTTGCGCGCCAGCGTCCGCCGGTGCATGCCAAGTCGCCGCGCGGTCTCGGAAATGTTGAAGCCCGTTTCGGCAAGTGTTTCGTGAATGCGCTCCCACTCCAGCGTCTTGATCGACGTCGAGCGGTTGGTCAACTCTACCTCGGTGGTGCCCGTCGCGCGGCCGAAGGCGGCTTCGATGTCGTCGGTGTTGGAAGGCTTTGCCAGATAGTGGCAGGCGCCCAGCTTGATGGCCTCGACTGCGGTGGCAATGCTCGCAAAACCCGTGAGCACCACGATCAGCATCTCGGGGTTGTGCCGGTGCAGCATCTGCACGCACGCCAGGCCGGAGGCTTCGCCGTTGAGCTTCAGGTCGACCACCGCGTAGCCGGGCGAATGGTCTTGCAGCAGCGCTTCGACCTCGTCGGCGTTGCTCGCGTGCGTAACCGCATAACCACGGCGCTCGAACGAGCGGCCGAGCGTGCGCGCAAAGGCTGCGTCGTCCTCGACGATCAGCAACTGGCGCTCGGCTTCGGCGGCTTCTTCGGTCATGGGCTTTTGGTTCCAGTCATGGCAATGGTGTCGTCGATGGCCTCGTCGTCGTCCTCTTCCTCCAGCACCACGGCCGCGAGCGGAAGCGCAATGGACACGATGGCGCCGCCTTCAGCCCGGTTGCGCACCGCAACGCGGCCTCCGAGCGTGCGGGCCACGTTCACCACCAGGAACAGCCCGAGCCCGCCGCCCGGCCGGCCTTTGCTCGACTGATAGGGCTTGCCGAACTGCTTCAGCATAGCGGGCGGAAAGCCCGGCCCCGCGTCGGTGACCGTGAGCGTCAGCGCATCGGCGTCCTGCGCCACTTCCAGGCGCAACCAGTGCGGCGAGGCTTCCAGCGCATTGTCGAGCACGTTGCAGATCATCTGCTTCACGGCCGAGTCGGAAACCATGGGCAGGTCGCGGCCAAAACGGTTGTCGTAGTCGAACTCTTCCACGGGGCGCGTGGTGCGCCATTCCTCCACCAGTTCGTCGAGGAAAGTGCTCACCGTCGTTTCTTCGGACGATTCGCCCCGCGCCTCGCCGGCGGACAGCAGGATGCCGCTCACGATGCTCTTGCAGCGCTGGATCTGCAGTTCCATCTCGGCCACTTCGGTCAGCAGCTCGGGGTCGGAACTGAAATGCGGCAGCCGGCGCCAGTCGCCGAGGATCACCGCCAGCGTGGCAAGCGGCGTGCCCAGCTCGTGCGCCGCGCCCGATGCGAGCAGGCCCATGCGCACGATGTGCTCTTCTTCCGACGCGCGCTGGCGCAGGTCGGCCAGCCGCGCATCGCGCGCGCGCAAGTTGCGGCTGATGCGCGTGATGAACACCACCAGCAGCGCCGCATTGAGCGCAAAGCAGATCAGCATGCCCTGCACATAAGGGCTCCAGAGCCCCCGGTCGTGGTCGAGCGGCAGTGCGAGGGGGCGCGAGAAAAGCGCCAGCCCCGCGAAGCACAGGCCGGTGACAACCACGATGGTCCATGTCGACCATGCCTTGAGCAGCACCGCACCCAGAATGACCTGCAACAAATACAGAAAAACGAACGGATTGGTCGCACCGCCGCTGAGGTAAAGCTGGGCAGTGAGCGTGGCCACATCGACCAGCAACGCCAGAAACAATTCGCCGTTCGTCACCTTGCGAAGCGTGCGCGAGCGCAGCAGGCTCACCACGTTGAAGAGAGCCAGGCACGCCAGCACCAGCAGCAGCTGGTCGAGCGGCAGCCGGATGCCGAAGCCGTAGTGCACGAACAGGATGGTGATCACCTGCCCGACCACCGCAAACCAACGCAGCTGGATCAGCTGCTGCATGTTCTTGTGGCCGGTGGCGTTGTCCAGACTTGCCACGCCCGCGCGGGGCGCGTGCAGTTCCCCCGCCACCGCGGAGACCTCAGTCGGGGCGGCGGTCGTCTTGGTGATGTCTTCCGTCGGCATGAGAGGCATTGTCGCCGCTGCTGTCGGCTGGGTTGGCGAGCTTGCGGCGGCGGCGATCGTCGCGCCACACGAACCAGGCCGCACCCGCGACCATCAGCGCCAGGCCGTACCAGGTGATGGCGTAGACAAGATGGCTGTTGGGAAAGGCGATGACCGTGAGCCCCCCAGCGGGCCATGCCGGTGCTGCACCAGGGGCGGAGGGCATGGCCTCGGCATCGATGAAGTAGGGCGCCGCATTGCCCAGGCCGCGCGCGGCGGCAATGGCCTGCACGTCGCGCGAGAACCAGCGATCGGCGGCGGGATCGTTCTTGCGCAGGAACCCACCCTTGGGCTCGGTGATGCGCAGCAGGCCGGTCACGGCGGTCTCGCCCTTGGGCTCGGTGGCCGTGCGCGACGAGCGCTCGCGTGCCTCGAGCGGCACGAAGCCGCGGTTGACCAGCACCGTGGTGCCATCGGCGGCCTGCAGCGGAGTCAGCACCCAGAAGCCGGCACCGAGCCGGGTGCTGGCCTGCACCAGGGTTTCCTTGTCGTGCAGAAAAGTGCCGGTGACGCGGAGATGACGGTATTCGTCGGCGGCCGCGTTGATCTGCGGCCAGCGGTCGCGCACTGGGGCTTCTGAGGCCGGGGCGTGCACGCGCTGTTCGACGCGGGCGATGAGATCGAGCTTCCAAGCCCTGCGCTCGACCTGCCAGTTGCCGAGCGCGACGAAGCCGGCAAAGGCAAGCGCCGCGCAGACCATGAAGATCACCCGCGCGGCCGTGGAGCGCTGCCGTCCGGCCATTGTGTTGCGAGTGCTGTGGTCTGGCGGCAGGGTCGTCGTCAAGGCATGTTCTTCATGTCGTGCACCGACATCGGCATCATGTTGGCGTTCATGTGGTACATGACCCAGAGCGAGCCGGCCAGCGTGATCACGACGAGCACGATGGTGAAGATCAGCGCCAGCATGTTCCATCCGCTTTCGGACTTGGCGTCCATGTGCAGGAAGTAGATCATGTGCACCACGATCTGCACCGCGGCAAAGCCGAGGATGATGAGCGAGGTGGTGTGCGTGTTGGCAAGCACCTTGCCCATCACCAGCCAGAACGGAATCGCGGTCAGGATCACGGCCAGCACGAAACCGGTCATGTAGCCCTTGAAGGTGCTGTGGCTCACGGGGCCATCGTCGTGATGGTCGTCGTGTGCGTGGTGCTCGTGGTGCGCGTCATGGCCGTGCGCGGCGGCAGTGTTGGTGTGGGCGGTGCTCATGCCATCGATCCCATCAGATAAACGAAGGTGAAGACGCCGATCCACACCACGTCCAGGAAGTGCCAGAACATCGAAAGGCACATCAGGCGGCGGCGGTTGGCGGCGGTGAAGCCGTGCTTGGGCAGCTGGAACATCAGCACGACGAGCCAGATGATGCCGAAGGTCACGTGCAGGCCGTGGGTGCCGACCAGCGCGAAGAACGACGACAGGAACGCGCTGCGCTGCGGGCCCGCGCCTTCATGGATGAGGTGCGCGAACTCGTAGATCTCCAGGCCGATGAAGCCCGCGCCCAGCAGGCCCGTAATGGCCAGCCACACCAGCGTGCCGCCCATGCGCTTCTTCTGCATTTCGAGCATCGAGAAGCCGTAGGTGATGGAAGACAGCAGCAGCAGCGAGGTGTTGACGGCCACCAGCGGCAGGTCGAACAGGTCGGCGCCCGAGGGGCCGGCCGCATAGCTGCGGCCCAGCACGCCATACACCGCGAACAGGCAGGCGAAGATGAGGCAGTCGCTCATCAGGTAAAGCCAGAACCCGAGCAGTGTGCCGTTCTCGGGGTGGTGGTCGTTGCCGACGTGGAACAGCTCGAACACGGGCGGCTTGCCCGTCTGGTCGCTGTGGGCGTGGCCGGCCGCGGGGGAGTGGAGGGCGGTGGTATCAGACATGGGCTGCTGCCAGGAGGCGCGTGCGTTCGGCTTCGGTACGGACGACGTCTTCCGCGGGAATGTAGTAGTCGCGCTTGTAGTTGAAGGTGTGGATGATCACGGCGGCCAGCATGGCGACAAAGCCGATACCCGCCACGAGCCACATCTGCCAGATCAGCGCAAAGCCGCAGACCGCCGCCAGGGCCGCGATGATGAAGCCGGCGCTGGTGTTCTTGGGCATGTGGATGGGCGTGAAGCCTTCGAGCGGGCGGGCGTAGCCGCGGCGCTTCATGTCGGTCCAGGCGTCGTTGTCATGGATGCGCGGCGTGAACGCGAAGTTGTAGGCCGGCGGCGGCGACGAGGTCGACCATTCGAGCGTGCGGCCGTTCCACGGGTCGCCCGTGGTGTCGCGCAGCGACTCGCGGCGCACGAAGCTCACGACCAGCTGAATCAGGAAGGACGCAATGCCCAGCGCGATCAGCACCGCGCCGAAGGCCGCCACCTGAAACCAGAACTGCAGCGACATGTCCTGGAAGTGGCTCATGCGGCGCGTGACGCCCATCAGGCCCAGAACATACAGCGGCATGAACGCGACCCAGAAACCGACGAGCCAGAACCAGAACGAGCACTTGCCCCAGAACGGATCGAGCTTGTAGCCGAAGGCCTTGGGGAACCAGTAGGTAATGCCCGCCAGCATGCCGAACAGCACGCCGCCGATGATCACGTTGTGGAAGTGCGCGATGAGGAACAGGCTGTTGTGCAGCACGAAGTCGGCCGGGGGCACCGCGAGCAGCACGCCCGTCATGCCGCCGATCACGAAGGTGACCATGAAGCCGACGGTCCACATCATGGGAAGCTCGAAGCGGATGCGGCCGCGGTACATGGTGAAGAGCCAGTTGAAGATCTTCGCGCCCGTCGGGATCGAGATGATCATCGTCGTGATGCCGAAGAACGAATTCACGCTGGCGCCGGAGCCCATGGTGAAGAAGTGGTGCAGCCAGACGAGGTACGACAGGATGGTGATCACGATGGTGGCGTACACCATCGAGGCGTAGCCGAAGAGGCGCTTGCCGCTGAAGGTGGACACCACTTCCGAGAAGATGCCGAAGGCCGGCAAGATCAGGATGTACACCTCGGGGTGGCCCCAGATCCAGATCAGGTTCACGTACATCATGGCGTTGCCGCCGAGGTCGTTCGTGAAGAAGTTGGTGCCGGCATAGCGGTCGAGCGACAGCAGGGCGAGCACGGCGGTGAGCACCGGGAAGGCAGCCACGATGAGCACGTTGGTGCAAAGGGCAGTCCAGGTGAACACCGGCATCTTCATCATCGTCATGCCGGGCGCGCGCATCTTCACGATGGTGGCCAGCAGGTTGACGCCCGAGAGCAGGGTACCTACCCCCGCTATCTGCAGCGACCATATGTAGTAGTCGACCCCCACGTCGGGGCTGAAGAGAATGCCCGAGAGCGGCGGATACGCCAGCCAGCCGGTCTTGGCGAACTCGCCCACGAAGAGCGACGCCATCACGAGGCCGGCGCCGAAGGTGGTCATCCAGAAGCTGAAGTTGTTCAGGAACGGAAAAGCCACGTCGCGCGCGCCGATCTGCAGTGGCACCACGAAGTTCATGAGGCCCGTGACCAGCGGCATGGCCACGAAGAAGATCATGATCACGCCATGCGCGGTGAAGATCTGGTCGTAGTGGTGCGGCGGTAAAAAGCCGGCGTTGTCGCCGAAGGCAATGGCCTGCTGGGCGCGCATCATGAGTGCGTCGGCAAAGCCGCGCAGCAGCATGACAAGGCCGAGCACGATGTACATGATGCCGATCTTCTTGTGGTCGATGCTGGTGATCCAGTCGCGCCACAGGGTGCCCCAGAGCTTGAAGTAAGTGATTGCGCCCAGGATGGCCAAGCCGCCCAGCACCACGGCCGCAAAGGTCGCCAGCAGAATGGGCTCGTGGTAAGGAATCGCCTCCCACGTGAGGCGGCCGAAGACAAGCTTCGTCAGGTCAAGGTTTTCGAGCATCGTCATTCTTCGGTGGTGCACATCGCCGTGACGTACTTGCGCGTTGGCGAATTGATGAGGGGGTCAGCCTGCCAGGCCTGCGTGGTGGCAACGTTGAACGCGCCGGGCTTGCCCAGCCCGCCGTTCGCGTCGATGGCCATCATTTCCTTCATGCACATCTTGTTGCGGTCCACGCAGAGGTTGAGGATCGCGTCATACAGGTCCGGCGCAACCGTGGCGTAGTGCCGCACGGGCTCGCGCTCGCTCGGCACTTCGAGCTTCTTGTACTGCTCGCGCGTGAGTTCGCCGTCCTTGCCCGCCTTGACCTTCTGCACCCACTGGTCGAAGTCGGTGTTGCTCAGGCCGTGGAACTTGAAGCGCATGCCCGAGAAGCCGGCGCCGCTGTAGTTGGCCGAGAAGCCCTCGAACTCGCCGGGCTTGTTGATGACCGCGTGCAGCTTGGTTTCCATGCCCGGCATGGCGTAGATCTGGCCGGCCAGTGCGGGAATGAAGAAGGAGTTCATCACCGAAGAGGCCGTGATCTTGAAAGTGATCGGCCGGTCGACCGGCGCGGCCATTTCGTTCACCGTGGCAAAACCCTGCTCGGGGTAGATGAAGAGCCACTTCCAGTCGAGCGCCACCACTTCGACCACCAGCGGCTTGGCTTCGGCGGGAATCGGGCGCTCGGCGTCGAGCCGGCTGAGCGGCCGGTACGGGTCGAGCGTGTGCGTGCTGATCCAGGTGATGGCGCCCAGCGCGATGATGATCAGGAGCGGCGCGCCCCAGATGGCCAGTTCGAGCTGGGTGGAGTGGTCCCAGTCGGGGCTGTAGTCGGCCTCCTTGTTCGACTGGCGATAGCGCCAGGCAAAGAAGAGCGTCAGCGCGATCACCGGAACGATGATGATCAGCATCAGCACGGTCGAGACAACGATGAGTCGTCCCTGCTGATTGGCGATGTCGCCGGAAGGATTCATGAGCACCGTGTTGCAGCCTGCCAGGAAGGCAAGGGGAAGCAACAGGGACCATCGCCGAAGAGTTTTGAGGGTGGGCATGCCGAAAGAAAGAAGTGCAGGGGCTGCGCAAAGACCCCACAATCTACGATCAAAGGTTGCGCCCCGCTATTGGACGTTTTGTCCTATGGCGGGAATCCCCGTTCGGTGAGACGCTTGGAGCCTCCCTGTTCATGGTCTACCTTTGTCACTGCACGTGACACCCGAATTACAAAACGCAATGACGACGACGTCCAGCATCCTTCCGCAAGGCGCACCGCCGGTGCCGAACACGTCCGAAAACGACGCCCGGCAGGGCGACGGACATTCCCATATCGCGCCGGGCGAGATCGCCGTCGGCGTGATCATCGGGCGGGCATCGGAATACTTCGATTTCTTCGTCTACGGCATCGCCTCGGTGCTGGTATTTCCGGCGGTTTTCTTTCCGTTCGAAGCGCGCCTCGAGGGAACCCTCTACGCCTTCGTGGTTTTTTCGTTCGCCTTCATTGCGCGGCCGTTCGGTACCGTCATTTCAATGGCCATCCAGAGGCGGTTCGGGCGAGAGGCCAAGCTGACCATCGCGCTGTTCCTGCTGGGCACCTCCACCGCGGGCATCGCCTTCTTGCCGGGATACGCCAGCATCGGATTCACGTCCATCGTGCTGCTGTCGGTGTTCCGCTTTGCACAGGGCCTGGCGCTCGGCGGCTCGTGGGACGGGCTGCCTTCGCTGCTGGCGCTCAATGCGCCGCAGAACCGCCGCGGCTGGTACGCCATGCTCGGCCAGCTGGGCGCTCCGCTCGGCTTCTTTGTGGCCAGCGCACTTTTTGCCTATCTCTACGGCAGCCTGGCGCTCAAGGATTTTCTCGATTGGGGCTGGCGCTACACCTTCTATGTTGCGTTCGCGATCAACGTGGTGGCGCTCTTCGCGCGCCTGCGGCTGGTGGCCACCGAAGAGTATTCGCGGCTGCTCGAAGAGCGCGAGCTGCAGCCCACCAGCGTGGTCGAGCTGACCCGCTCGCAGGGCGCCAACCTGCTGATCGGCGCGTTTGCCGCGCTGGCCAGCTACGCGCTGTTCCACCTGATCACCGTGTTCCCGCTGTCGTGGATCACGCTGTACTCCGACCAATCGATCACCGAATTCCTGGTGGTGCAAATGATCGGTGCGGTGTTCTGCGCCGGCGGCATCGTGGCTTCGGGCTTGATTGCCGACCGTGTGGGCCGGCGTTTCACGCTGGGCGGGCTGGCCGCGATGATCGCGGTGTTCAGCGGCTTTGCGCCCACGCTCCTCGACGGCGGCCGCATCGGGCAGGACATCTTCATTCTGCTGGGCTTCGTGCTGCTGGGGCTCTCGTATGGCCAGGCGGCTGGTGCGGTGACCTCGAACTTCGAGCCCAAGTACCGCTACACCGGCGCGGCCCTCACGGCCGACCTGGCCTGGCTCATCGGTGCCGCCTTCGCGCCGCTGGTGGCGCTGGGGCTGTCGGCGAATTTCGGGCTGGCCTATGTCAGCGTCTACCTGCTGTCCGGCGCGGTCGGCACGCTGGCGGCCCTGGGCTTGAACCGGGCGCTGGTGCGGGACTGATCTCCATCAGACGCCGGTGTTCGAAAAAGGGGCCGGTCGGCCCCTTTTCTGTTTCAGGCGCCGCAGCGCGTGCTGGCTTAGGATTCGCCTCATGTTCACCGCCGCAATTTTCGACATGGACGGGCTGCTCATCGATTCGGAGCGGCCCATCATGGCCGCCTGGATCGAAGCTGCCCGCACGCTGGACATCGAGCTTTCGCACGCGCAGTACCTGCAATGCGTGGGGCTGGCCATGGCTGAGTCGAAGCAGATCCTTGCTGCGCTGCTCGGCGGCGCGGCCGCCTACCAGCACGCGGCATCGCAAGTGACCGCCGCGCTGCAGCTGCAGCGCGCCGACGGCGACCTGCGGCCGCTCTTCCCCATCAAGCCCGGCGCGGCCGAGTTGCTAACTGCCTTGCGCGGACTCGGCACACGCTGTGCGGTTGCATCGTCGTCCACGCGCGGCCAGATCGCAGCCTGCCTGGGCAGCCTCGACGTGCTCCATCACTTCGAGGCCTTCGCGGGCGGCGACGAGGTGGCACGCGCCAAGCCCGACCCGGCGCTGTACCTGCTTGCGGCGGAGCGCCTGGGTGTGGACCCGGCGCAGTGCGTGGCCTTCGAAGACAGCGAGAACGGCGCGAAGGCGGCGCTGGCGGCGGGCCTCAGGGTCGTCATCGTGCCGGACCTCAAGCACCCGCCGGAGTCGATTATCGGGCAGGCGTTTCATGTGCTCGATTCGCTGCACGACGCCATGGCGCACCTGCCGCTGTGGTTTCCCGCCCCCGCGGAGAAGCGCGCCTGAATCTAGCGCTCAGTCAGTCGTGTTTTCCATGCGCTTGGTGAGCGTGCCCAGCCGCAGCCATGTCAGCCTGAACCTCATTGCTCCGGCCTTTATGGGTGCCCACCAGATCGCGGGCAACTCGAATGCGTGAAGAATTTGGCAACAGGGCCGCAGTCTTATGTTCGATGGCCCATTGCACAACCTGCTGAGATTGCCGCGGCTTGTATAAGTCTTTCCTTATTAATAGGGAGATGACTCAGGATATGAGCAAAAGCAGGCTACTTATCGCGTTGGTGACACTTTTGGGGGTCTTGGCAGGCGGCTGGTTTCTCTCCAATTACCTTGTTCTGCTCATCCTCGATCTGCGAGACGCACCGCTGGCCTGGAACACGTGGTGGCAATACATTCAGGCGGCAGACCTGCCGCAGTACGCGCCCTACGCTACCAAGATCAAGCTCAGCGGCGCCCTGGGCTTTGGCGTACCACTGTTGGGCTGGGCCGCATTGCTCATCCCGCTTTTTCGAGCCAAGGCCGAATCCCTGCATGGCGACGCCAGCTTCGCCGAACTTTCCGATCTCAAGAAAGCCGGCCTGCTCAAGCAGACCCCGCAAAGCATCCTCATCGGCAAGTACAAAGGCCAGTCCCTGTGGCTGGGCGGCGCCCAGCACGTCATCACGGTCAGTCCGACCCGTTCGGGCAAGACCACCAGCATCGCCATCCCGGTGCTGTTGTCGTATTTGCACTCCATGGTCGTGCTCGACCTCAAGGGCGAACTGCGCAAAGCCACCAGCGGCTGGCGCGCGGCACAGGGTCACACCATCTATGTGTGGGCCCCCTACGACGACCAGGGAAAGACCCACCGCTTCAACGCCTTCACCCTGCTGGTGGGCATGGATGCGGGCAAGCGCATCGGCGAAATCCAGACCATCGCCGCCATTCTTTACCCGGACGAGCCTGGCAAGGATCCTTTCTGGACGAGCCAGGGCCGCGCCGCCTTCACGGCCTTCGCCTCCTACATGTTCGAGGCATGGGACCACTGGGGTCGGATCCTCGGGCGTGCCCAGGACCCCAACACCGACGAGAACTTTCCCAGTCTTGAACGCATCCTGCGCCTGTCCAGCGGCACCGACGGCCGGGGCACTCTGGCGATGCTCAAGGAAATCGTGGACAACCCGCAAGAGTCCAGTTTCGTCAGCGTGCAAACGCGCACCGTCTTTGGCAACCTCGCCGGCCTGGCCGAGCAAACCTTCTCCTCGGTGATCGCCACCATGCAGGCGCCGCTGCAGCAGTTCCTCAGTCCGGTGCTGGCCGCTGCCACCAACGCCACCGACTTCGACATTACCGCCATCCGCAAACATCCGACCACGCTGTACGTCGACATCCCGACCAACAAGCTCGATGAAAGCGGCAAGCTGCTGAACATCTTCTTCAGCAGCGTGATCGGCAACAACCTCACCAAGCAACTGGGTGACGAGCCGGACCTGAAATACCAGATGCTCATGCTGATGGACGAATTCACCGCCATGGGGCGAGTGGATGTGTGGGCCAAGCGCATCTCGATCTCGGCCAGCTACGGTGTGCGCGACCTGTGCATCGTGCAAAGCCGCGCTCAGCTGCGCTCGGCCTACGGCGACAACGACGCACAGAACTTCATCACCAACCACGGCGCACAGATCGTGTTTGCGCCACGCGAGCAAAGCGATGCGGCTGAATACAGCGAGATGCTGGGCTACAAGACCATCCGCAAGGAGCACCGCAGCACCAGCCGAGGCGGCGGCTCCAACCAGGTCTCGACCAACTACACCGAAGAGCGCCGGGCCCTGTTTCTGCCGCAGGAGATCAAGGAGCTGCCCGCCGACGAGGAGTTGATCTTCTATGAAGGCTGCAAGCCCATCCGGGCCCACAAGAACTGGTTCTTCAAGGACAAGGTTTTCAAGGAGCGGGCGAGCATGGCGCCGGCGCCGATCAAGGGGGCGGCCGGCGGGCTGGCGTTGGGAAGGACTGGCGGGTTTGACGAAGGCACTCGGCAAAGCCTGCCGAAAGGCTTTAACTGATCCGCTCTGTTGCACAAACGCGCATGATTTATGAGGACTTGCACGACTTTTATCAACGAGTTCACCCTTCCTGGTTTCACCTGAAGTCCCACGTGACTGCCTTGCACGACTACGAGGCTTGGCTCGACACGCTCGACGAGAAACTCTTTGCTGTGAATGGAGTTATTCGATCTGAATTCGATCACGCCGTTTCGATCCCATTATCAGAATGCGCGAACATGGATGGCCTGAAGTTTTGGGCCGCAGAGCTTTGTAAGACGCTTCGTCTCAATCGTTCGTCTCACCTTCCCATGGCGCATCTTCTGAAACGTTTCCTCCGCTTGGCGACAATGGAAAACAGTATTTCAATCACTCCAGAGAGCATCATGGGTGAGCTTCGTCAGGAGTGGAACATTAAGAATGAATTTAACTTCTAATTTCGCATCCGTTGCGCCATCTTTCAACTCATCCGATCGAAGAGAATTTTTAATTGAGCCGACGATATGACTCACGCCATAGATCCCATAAATCTCAAAGCGGCGGCCAAGCACTTGGAGTGGGTACTTCAGCAATACCCTGGCGTCAGTGACATAGGTCATTTGTATGACGCTTTGCGATCTTTGATTGAGGATGCAAAAAATGGCAGGGTTTCGCGTCCAATGAATAGGCAAGAAATGCCATGCAGATATCTCAAGAGCGAAGGCGTTTACCAACCCTATGAAAACCCGGATGTTGAAGGCGCTTATGTTTGCTTTTCCATAGAAATGGAAGGAGGATTAACGGAAGGAGACAGAGAAATTAATTCAATTATTGAAGGCATAAGAAAAACCACAAAAAGAGACCATGGGTGATTTCGATCTAACATCGACAAATTTGAAGCAGCAGCATGCGGAAGCCATCGCAAAATATACTATCACCAGGAGTGGGGCTTCAAGAATTAATTTGCGAGCTTCTAATTTCTCATCCGTTGCGCCATGTGCATCCAATTTATCCAGATCGAAGATATTTTTTAATTGAGGTGACAACATGACCCAAGCCATAGATTCCGTAAAACTCAAAGCCGCTGCAGAGCATTTGGAGTGGGTGTGCAAGCAGTATCCGGGCATTGTGGTCGTGCAGGATTTATATGAAGCCCTCCTTCCGTTGATTGAGGATGCCAAAGCAGAGAGGGTGCGAACTCCCGTCGAAAAGATTCCATGCGGCTATCTTTTTGGTGACGGCCTATATGAGTCATATAAATCACCCAATGTTGATGAGGCATATGTTAATTTTTCCACGGAAATGAAAGGAGGGCTTTCAGAAGAAGAAAAGGAACTTCTTTCCGACACCGAGTCCCTTCAAAAAGAAATTTTAGGAAGGGTTAATCATAGAAAATAAAGGATTGACCTCGGACTCCATAAGGCAGCAACATGCCTCCGCCATCTCAAGTTACAGTACATTCAAGCCGAACGGGATTAGTGAAAAAGAAGCTATTGCATTTCTCAGAACAACGGAAGGTCGAAAATATCGACAACATCTTATCGAAGGCAGCCCTGAGGCTTCACCGCAAAAAATCAACAGCCTTGCCATTGAACACCTCACTTCAGGTCGGGAAATCCCTCGATTAACGTCAATAAATGAACCGCTTGTCAAAATTGTCGCCGCAGGAGGAAGGGGCCCGCATCCAAAATCTGTCTACTGGGGCAAAGAATCGGATCTTGACGCCGCAATAAAATCCGGCAAAAACATCTCAGATCATTTTGGCCTCCCTATCGCCAGCGAATCCGCCAAGTACGACGTCTACAAAATCGTCCCCAAAGGTCCCACCGAAGTCCTTGTCAGCACCGTTGCTCCCACGAGTGAATTGGATGGGCAGATTAAAAAAACCGGTGGTGCCACCCAATACATCACACCCAATCGGCAGTTATTCGAGCCACACACCTATGTGAAATCAGTGGATAACCTGCATGTCGTGCAGGGGGCGCGCGAAGCTTCGCCAGGGCTGTTGCGGCAATTTGGTGCCGCCGAAGCCGCCGCTCTCGGCCTCAAAGCCACCGCCATCGGTGTCGGCGTCGTCGACAGCTACATCACCGGCCAAAAAGTCGCCCACCTTCTCAACCAGGGCAACACCACCGGCGCCCAATCCGAAATCCTGCACTTCGCCGGGCGCGCCGGTGGCGGCGCAGCGGGTGCAGTGGCGGGCAGTTCCCTGGGTGGCGCGGTTGCCGGCCCTTGGGGTGCGGTGGGCGGCGGCATCCTGGGCGGCGCCGCCGGCGTCCTCGGCGGCGACAAGCTTCTGGACGCTGCAGACCAGCAGCACATCCACACCCAGCGCGGCAGCGACGGCAACAGCTGGTACTACGACGAACGCCCCGGACAGGGCTGGATGCGCATGAGCGCTGACGAAGGCCCAGGGCGGGCCGGCATGCCCGTGCGGGCGGTGCGCGCAAATGCCCTCCTGGCCGACGAACTGAATTACAAGGCCAGCAGCACTGCCGTCGACCTGGCGCTGACCCACCCGCGCACACCCCAAGACCCGTTCAGGCAGGCGCCCGAGCACATCGGCGAAACGGTGCGCCCCGGCATCGGCGCCAACGAGCCGTGGACCCGCGACCCGCAAAGCCATGCCTGGACGCGTCAGGCCATCGCGCCGGCCACGCCCCTGACGCACGGCATGCCGGTTCAGCGCACGGTCACGGCCAGCCCGGCGCAGAGCCACCAACTGGACGCGGCGGCACAGCGCGTCATCGCGGACAACATCGTCCACAGTCCGCAAGCCATCGCGCAGCGCTATCTGGAGGCCTATGGTCAGCATGGGTGGAAGCAGCACGGCTCGGTGCCGGCCGCCGTCACCAACGCCGCCCAGGGCCATGTGCGCGAGGAGCCCAATGCCACGCGCCAGCAGGTGCCCGCACCGCCGCAGCCCGCGAACGGCCACCTGACACCGCAGCAGATCGAACGCATCACCACGCATGAATCGCGCATCGTGCCCACGCCGGGCGGCATGAGCTTTGCCGAGGCACACCGGCGCCGCGACGAGCCCGAGCAGATTTCCCCGGGCTCGTTGCGGCCCGTGGGCAAGCTGGATACATCCCAGATGGACAAGGGCAGCCGGTTGTACCGGATGCACCTGGCGCAGGAGCAGGCCCATATGCGCGACCTGAAGATTGCGCTGGCGCAGGACAGGGAGCGGTTCGGGAACGAGCCGAGCCCTCAAAGGACGCTGCAGCCTTCGGTGGACCGCACGCAGGAACGCATGCAGGAGCAGGCGCCGGCCCCAAGCCGAGGAGAGCCTGTGGCACAGGCGCATGTCAGCCCTGCTCGGCCGGCCGCTGGCGCCGAGGCGATGCACTCGCCGACAACCCACACCTCAATGGCTGCCCCGGTGCACTCGAACCCTCAAGGCGATGCCGCAGCCATTGCGGCGGCGCAAGCCCAGGTGGCTGCGGCGCAGGCCCAGGTAGTTGCGGCGCAGGCCGAATTGGCCCAGATGCGCCAGCAGATGGCGCGCATGGCCGCAGAGCGCGGATACGACGGCCTGGAGCGGCGTGATGAGCGCGATGAGAGGGATCAGCGCGATCAGCCTGGGACGACGCAGATCGTGCAAGGCCGCGACAGCCGGCAAGATTTGGAGGCTGGCACGCACGACAAGCAGATATCCGCCACTGCCGTGGCCGATACAAGCCGCCCGTTGCTGCGCGAATTCAGCGACCCGAGTCATCCCCAGCATGCGCTGTACAACACCCTCAAAGAGGTGCTTCCCGAGGGTACGTCTCCCAGATGGGTGGCACAGGCGACGGCTGCCTGCTACATGTCGAACATCAGGAAGCCCGACGATCTGGGCGACGTCCACGGCATCAACGGAACGGTTCTGTTCAGGTCGACCTCGTTGCCCGGCCGGTACGCCGCTCTTGAAGCCACGGAGCCTCTGCGCACAGTGCAGCAGACCATGCAGGACGTGCAGCAGTTCGACGAGCAGCGCGCGATCGATCGGGCCCAATCTCAGGCGCAGGCCGCAGCGCAAGCCAACCAGCAGCAGGGGCCGGTGATGGGCGGTTGAGGGGCGGCGATGCTGTGAAACCGGCGACCAAAGCGCCAAGAACATGCTGCAATCCACGCCAAGAGGCACGTCGACAAGAGCCAGGCAATGAACGAAAAAGAAAAGCGCCGCATGGCGCAAAACGAGGTGTGGGCGAGCAGCCTGCACGCACTGCGCCGCCACCTTCCGGTGATGCAGCGCAGTCAAACAGAACTCTCACACGGCGTCGGACAACTCCAGGTTAGCCAGGGAACCGCCACCAATCTCTATGCCTGGTACGGGCTGAATGCACTGGCAGACCTGCATGCGGTCGCAATATCTGCGCTACTCCAGGAACACGATTTCGGTGCGCAGGCGCTAGCCCAGGACGCGATTCATCTGGCCGTGAACATCGTGTACTTGCTGGACGACCCAGGTGGGGACAGGTTGACAGGCGCCTTGCGCAATCTTCTCGACGGGCAACGCACGCGCTTTGCCGCCTGGCAGGCTGTGGCGCCGGAGAACAAGGAGGCTCGTCAAAGGGCCGAGCAACTAGCGTCGGATTGCGCTCAGTCGCCCTGGTACGCGAGCGCGCCGGCTTGGTCGTCTCTTGGCGCACGTGCGGATGCGGTAGGGATGGGCGAGTGGGTACACCCCGTGTTGGCGGCCGCTACCAACGCCGAACAAACCACCGCACAGGAACTGATGAACTTCCTGCAATGCGAACGTGGTTCGCAGGAGGAGCGCAAGGCTGCACATGCATACCGTACCGCTCGGTGCGCATCGGATGCCTTGTATGTCGAGGCTATTGCGTTGCGACTGTTTGCCCATGCCTTGCACCGGATGGCTTCAATGATCCGAGATCAAGTAGCCGTTACTTACGCGGAATTGTCCATGGAACGAATGGATGACGTCATCGCCGAGCACGGTCGGCTGGCCGAGGAACATCGCAATGACATGAACCTCTACATGCGCGTTCAGGGCAACGCTTGATGCAGCGCCAGCGCCAGCGCGTTCGCCGCGCTGATCCGAATAGCCGCACCCGTTCGCCAATGTAGTCTCTCGATGCTCCCAGGCGTAAAGCGCGAAGACGCGGGTGAAGGATAGCCGCGGTTACAGGCGAAGACCGCGGCGCCGCTACAAAGCGGCAGACAGTCGCTAGCGCTCAGAGCACTTCGTCTCGCAGCTGCGGGAACACCTTCGACACCTTGGCGAGCAGGTAGTCGCCGTAGCGGCCGCTGAAGGCGTGCACATTGGCGCGGTCCCAGCGCTCGGCACTGTCGTCGCGTGCCTCCGCACCTTGCAGCCCTTCGATGCGCTGCACGCGGGCCTCGAAGTTCGGATCGAAGAACAGCGGAAACGAAAGCCGGTCGCGCCCCGAGGTGTTGCGCTTCACCCGGTGCGGGGTCGATTTGTAGAGCCCGCCCGTCATGCGGTCGAGCATGTCGCCGATGTTGCAGACGAACGAGCCGGGAATCGGCGGCGCATCGATCCAGCCGCCCGGCGTATGTACCGCGAGGCCGCCGACGTTGTCCTGGTGCAGGATGGTGAGCAGGCCGTAGTCGGTGTGTTCGCCCACGCCCCATTGCACGTCCAGGCCTTCGGGCACGGGCTGCGAGGGGTAGTTGAAGAGGCGGAACAGGATCAGTGGGTCAGCGGTGTAACGCTCGGCGAAATACATGGCCGGCAGGCCCAGGCTCAGCGCGATGCCTTCCATCAACCGATGGCCCAGCTGCGTCACGGCCGCCATGTAGTCGAGGATGGTTTCGCGAAATCCCGGCACGTCGGGGAACAGGTTCGGCCCGTGCACCGGCGTCTTCGCCTGTACCAGCGGATGCGTGGCCGGCAGTTCGATGCCCAGGTACAGGCCTTCCTTCCAGTCGGGCCGGCCCGAGGTCAGCTCGCCGCCGAGCGGAAAGTAGCCGCGCCAGGCGCGCCCGCCCAGTGCCATGCGCCATTGCATCTTGGTTTCTTCGGGCAACTCGAAAAAGCGGTGACTCAGCAGTTCGAGCCGCTGCACCAGCGCGGGGTCGACGCCGTGGCCGGTGACATAGAAGAAGCCGTGCGCGCGGCAGGCGGCGCCGATCTGCGCGGCCACACGGTCGCGTTCAGGCGCGCCGGCCACGAGCGGCGCGACATCGATCAGCGGAAGAGTCTGCGTGGCTGTCATGGGCGTGGAGAGCATGTCATGCGCCGCGCGAGAACGGCGACCGGATGTCCGAAAGAAACTGCTGCGCGCGCGGGTGCTGCGGCCGGTTGAAAAAGTCGTCGGGCGTTGCGCGCTCTAGCACCTTGCCTTCGTCCATGAACAGCACGCGGTCGGCCACCTCGCGCGCAAAGCCCATCTCATGCGTGACGCAGACCATGGTCATGCCGTCGCGCGTGAGGTCGCGCATCACCAGCAGCACCTCGCCCACCATCTCGGGGTCGAGCGCGCTGGTGGGCTCGTCGAACAGCATCAGCGGCGGCTGCATGGCGAGCGCGCGCGCAATGGCCACGCGCTGCTGCTGGCCGCCCGAGAGTTCGCTGGGCCACGCATTCGCCTTGTGCGCCAGGCCCACGCGCTGCAGCAGCGCCATCGCACGCTCGTCGGCTTCCTTGCGCGTGAGGCCGCGCAGCTGCATCGGGGCCATCGTGCAGTTCTGCAGCACCGTGAGGTGCGGGAACAGGTTGAACTGCTGGAACACGAAGCCGATGCGCGAGCGGAACGCATTCACGTCGGTGCCGGGCGCATGGATGTCCTTGCCCTCGAAAAGAATGCGGCCCGACTGGATCGGCTCGAGCCGGTTGAAGGTGCGGATCAGCGTCGACTTGCCCGAGCCCGAGGGCCCGCACACCACGACCACCTCGCCCTTGTGGATGGTCTCGCTGATGTCGACCAGGGCGTGATAGCTGCCATACCACTTGTTGACGTTCTGAAGTTCGATCATACGGACACCTTGGGAGCCGTGGCGGGGTCGGCCACGGACATGCCGCGCCGCGCGAGTCGACGCTCCAGCCAGTAGGCGAAGCGCGACAGCCCGAAGCAGAGAATGAAATAGGTCAGGCCCAGGATCAGGTAGATCTGGGCCGGCTTGGTGAACACCTGCGTGTTGATCTGCGTGGCGATGAACGACACCTCGGCAAGGCCGATGATGTAGCCGAGAGAGGTCTCCTTGATGGTCGAGACGAACTGGTTCACTAGCGAGGGCAGCATGCTGCGCAGGGCCTGCGGCAGCACCACCAGCCGCATCGCGCGGCCGTAGCCGAGGCCCAGCGCACGCGCGGTTTCCATCTGCCCGCGCGGCAGGCCCTGGATGCCGGCGCGCACGATCTCGGCGAGGTAGGCCGCGTCGAAGATCACGAGCGCGATCAGCATGGTGGTGAACTGGTCGGTCTTCACGCCCGTGACGCTGGGCAGGAAGAAGTAGGCCCAGAAGATCACCATCAGCAACGGCAAGCCGCGCACCACGAAGACGAAGCCCGTTACCGGCCAGCGCAGCCAGCGCCACGGGCTTACGCGTGCGAGGCCGAGCGCGATGCCCAGCGGCAGCGCGAGCACCAGCCCGCAGGAGGCCAGCAGCAGCGTGAGCACCAGTCCGCCGAGCGGGCCGTTCGGGTACTGCCCGATGAGGAAGTACACCCAGTAGTCGTTGATGATTTCGAGCATCTGGCCAGCCGCTCTAGATGGTTCTTACCGGAAAGCGGTGGTGGTACCAGGTGGCCAGCCCCGTGATCGCGAGCGACACGGTCAGGTAGGCCGCGCTCGCGAATGCGAACGACTCGAAGCTGCGGAATGTCGCGCTCTCGACCTGCCCGGCCTGGTACATCAGCTCGGCCACGCCGATCACGGTGGCGATGGAGGTGTTCTTCCACAGGCTCAGCGTCTGCGAGATGAGCGGCGGCACCGTCACCCGCAGCGCTTGCGGCAGCACCACGCGGCGCATGGTGCCCATGAAGCCGAAGCCCAGCGCGCGGCCGGCCTCGAATTGCACCGCGGGAATCGCGCGAATGCCGCTGCGGATGTCTTCCGCCATGAAGGCGGCTGTGTAGAGCGCCAGCGCGATGATGGCGCTGTACGCTTCGATGTGGCCTTCATACAGCCACTGCTTGATGCCCTCGGGCAGCAGCTCGGGCGCGCCGAAGTACCAGAACAGCATGTGCGCGAGCAGCGGAATGTTGCGGATCGACTCCACATACGCAAAGCCCAGCCAGCGCAGTGGGGCAAGTGGAGAAAGGCGCAGCAGCGCCACCACCAGCGCGATGGGCAGGGCCAAAACAAGCGAAGCGGCCAGCAGCTGCAGCGAGAGCAGCAGGCCCGCGACCAGCATGTCGTGGTACTGGCCGGTGAGCAGCAGCGAATAGTCGAACAGGGGCATGAGGGGCGACAGTATCACCGCCGCGGGAGGGATTGGCTCCCTCCCCCGCTGGGGGAGGGTTGGGGTGGGGGCACGAGGGCATTCAACGCGCCGCTGGCCGTTCGGACGCCGCAAGCCCCCATCCCTGCCTTCCCCCAAAGGGGGAAGGAGAAAGACTCGAGATCAGTCGATCTTGTCGCTCTCGAACTTGAAGTCCCGCGTCTGGAAGCCCGAAGCCGTGTTCGGCCCGTACCACTTGACGAAGATCTTCTGCGCTTCGCCCGACTTCTCCAGCTCGCGCAGCGTGTCGTCCACCACCGCCTTCAGGCCGCTCTCGCCCTTCTTGATGCCGATGGCCAGCGCCTCGGTGCTCAGGTTCTGCTTGAGCACCACGTACTTCGCCTTCTGCGGGCCGAGCTTGGCATAGCTGCGCAGCAGCGCGGCCTCGTCGTCCACATAGCCCACGCCCTTGCCCTGCTGCAGCGCCTGGAAGGCCTGCTGGCTCGTGTCGAAGGTCACCACTTCGGCGGTGGGAACGGCCTTGCGGATGTTCGGCTCCTGGGTGCCGCCGCGGATGGTCAGCACCTTCTTGCCGGCGAGCTGCGGCACGTCGGTAATGCCGCTGTCCTTCTTCACGATGGCCTTCTGGCCGGTGACGAAGGTGGTGAGCGAAAAGTCGATCTGCGCCTCGCGCTCCTTGTTGTGCGTGAGGCCCGCGGCCACCAGGTCGACGTGGCCCTGCTGCAACTCGGGAATGCGCGCCGCCACGGCGATCTGCTTGAGCACGGGCTTCACGCCGATCTTCTTGGCGATGGCGTTCACCAGATCGACTTCGTAGCCGACGATCTGGCGCGTCTTGGGGTCGATGAAGGTGGCGGGTTCGTCGGTGCCGAGCACGCCGACCACGAGTTCGCCTTTTTTCTTGATGTCGGCAAGCTGGTCCGCGTGGGCCGCAATGCCCGTGAAGAGGGCGGAGGCGGCGAGGGCCGCGGCAATGAAGTTCAAGCGCATGTTCTTCTCCTTCTTGGAAAACAAGGACGGGACCATATCAATAAAACCGTGGATTATTAAATCCTCAATCGACATATACATATGGGTGCCCGAATGGTCCTGATGCCGGTACTGGAATCGCGAGAATTCAGCCGGCGTGCGGGCCTGGGGGGCTGCTGGAGGGATACTCCCGCCATGCAGATTCATGAAAAGCCCCCCGTCGACACCCCGTTCGAATGGATCGGCGGCGAACCCAAGGTACAGGCGCTGGTCGACCGCTTCTACGACCTGATGGAGCTCGAACCGGCCTATGCACAGCTGCGCGCGGTGCACGGCACCAGCCTCGACAATGCGCGCCAGCGCCTCTTCTGGTTCTTGTGCGGATGGCTCGGCGGGCCGCAGCACTACACCGACCGCTTCGGCCATCCGATGCTGCGTGCGCGCCATTTGCCGCAGAGCATTGGCGGGCACAGCATCGGCATCAAGGAGCGCGACCAGTGGCTGGCCTGCATGGACCAGGCGATGGGTGAAACCGGCGTGCCCGAGGGGTTGCGCGCCAGGTTGCGCGATTCGTTCTTCCAGACCGCGGACTGGATGCGAAACCGCGGTGAGCAATAAGACAGACAACGACTCCGAAAGAGACTCTCTTCAATGAATTCAATCGTCATCATCGGCGGCGGCCATGCCGCGGCCCAGCTTTGCGCGGGCCTGGCTGAAGCCGGGCAGGGCGCGCGCGTGCACCTGGTTTGCGAGGAAGCCTGCGAGCCGTACCACCGGCCGCCGCTTTCCAAGGCTTTTTTGAAGAGCGCCGAGGAGACCAGGCAGCCGCACAAGGCCGCCGACTGGTACCGCGAAGCGGGCATCACGCTGCACCTGGGCGATGCGGCCGTGGCCATCGACCGCGAGGCGCACACGGTCACGCTGCGTTCGGGCGCTGTCCTGCCATGGGAGCGGCTGGTGCTGGCCACCGGCACGCGTGCACGCCAGATGCCCGACCTGAAGCCGGGCCTTGAAAACGTTGCGACCCTGCGCGCCGCCGACGAGGCGCATCGCCTGCGCGAGCGGCTGGCCGATGCGCAGCAGGTCACAGTGCTGGGCGGCGGCTTCATCGGGCTCGAAGTGGCGGCCACCGCCAATGCGCTCGGCAATCGTGTGCAGGTGATCGAAAGCGCGCCGCGCCTCCTGGGCCGCGCCGTGTCGCCCGAGCTGTCGGCGCATGTGCTCGCGACGCATCGCACGGCGGGCATCGACATCGTGCTTGGTGCGCGTACCGGTGCGTTCGAGGTCGAAGGCGATCGGCTGCTGTCCATTCAGGTCAACGGCGCGAAGCAGCCGGTGGACCTGCTGCTGCTCGGCATCGGGGCTGTGCCCGAGACCGCATTGGCGCAGGCCGCGGGCATCGAGTGCGCGGACGGCATTGTGGTCGACAGCCATATGCAGACCAGCGCGGCCGACGTGCTCGCGGTAGGCGATTGCACGCGCTTCCCTGATCGGCGCGCAGGCCGCGCGCTGCGGCTCGAGTCGGTGCAGAACGCGAACGACCAGGCACGCACGGCCGTGGCCACGTTGACCGGCGCCGCCCGGCCGCATGACGTGGTGCCGTGGTTCTGGTCTGACCAGGGCGGCTTGCGGCTGCAGATGGTCGGCCTGATGCCGGCCGAAGGCACGCCGGGGCTGGCAAGCGTGCGGCGCGCCGGGCCCAAGCCCGATGCGTTCTCGCTGTTCCACTATGTGGATGGACAGCTGGTGTGCGTCGAATCGGTCAATGCGCCGGTCGATCACATGATGTGCCGCAAGCTGCTCGAAGCAGGGCGCAATCCGGATGCAGCGGCGGTGGCGGATGCGTCCATTCCGCTGAAGAATCACTTGGCGTAAGCCGCCGGGCAATTCAGCCTCAGCGCCGCGCTGGCGCTAATAGCACCACCAGCGCGCCTGCGCCGCCCTCCGCGGGCTTGGCCTGCACAAAGGCCAGCACCTCGTTCTTCTGGATGAGCCAGCGCTGCGCCTTGGTCTTGAGCACCGGCTGCTTGCCGGGCGACCCCAGCCCCTTGCCGTGCACCACGCGCACGCAGCGCAAACCCTGCTTGTAGGCGTTGCGAATGAACCCGCCGAGCGCCTCGCGCGCTTCATCGCTGCGCAGCCCGTGCAGGTCGATTTGCGCCTGAATGCTCCAGTCGCCCTTGCGCAGCCGCGCGGTCACGTCGGTGCCGATGCCCGGGCGGCGAAAGCTCATGGCGTCGTCGACGTCGAGCAAGGTCGTCACGTCGAACTCGTCGGAAAGCGATTCGCGCAGCACGCGCTGTTCGTCGAGCTGGTGCTGCACGGGGATCGGTGCGGGTGGCTCCGGCGCGAGCGGCACCACGGCAGCCTTGCGGCGAAGCGGCTCCGTGGCGCCGATGGCGCGCGTGAACAGGTCTTTTTCGGCCGCGCGCTTGCGTTCGGCCGCGGCCTTGGCGGCTGCCGTGGCCGCTTCGCGCTCGCGGGTTTCAGCCAGTGTGCGCTGCACCTGCTTCAGGTCTGCCAGGTCCTTGATGGGCGGCGTGCGGGAAGAAGCCATCAGAGCAGCCCTTTCTCGGCCATCGAAAAGCTCTGGCCGGCGCTGACGATCACGTGGTCGAGCACGCGCACGTCGATCAGCGAGAGCGCAGCCCTGAGCGTTTGCGTCAGGGATTCGTCGGCGCGCGAGGGCTCGATGCTGCCGCTGGGGTGGTTGTGCGAAAGCACCACGGCCGCGGCGTGGTGATGCAGCGCACGCGTGACCACTTCGCGCGGGTAGACGCTGGTCTGGGAGAGCGTGCCGCGAAACAGTTCTTCGAGCACGATCAGCCGGTGCTGGGCATCGAGAAACAATACCGCGAACACCTCGTACGGACGTGAGCCGATGTGCATCTGCAGGTACTCCTTGACCGCCCCCGGCGAGTCGAACACCGTGCGCTCCTTCAGCCGCTCGGCCATGGCACGGCGCGCCAGTTCGAGCACCGCGATGACTTCGGCGCGCTTGGCATCGCCGCCCATGCCCTTGATGACCTTCAGGTCTTCGGCGCCCGCCTGCAGCAGCCCCGAAAGGCCGCCGAAGTGATCGAGCAGCTCCTGGGCGAGTTGGAGCACGTTTTTTCCGGCAACGCCCGTGCGCAGCAGCAACGCCAGCAGTTCGGCGTCAGCCAGCGCGGCGGCGCCTCGCGCGATGAGTTTTTCGCGCGGGCGGGCGTGAGCGGGGAGATCCTTGAATGCCATCGAAAACCTGGTGAAACCTTGAAAGAGCGGGTGGAACCCCCGGCTCCTTAAAATGCAGTCCAGTTTATCGGGACACCCACCTTGTCTTTGCCTATCTCCGCTGCACCCATGTCCCACGTTGTGACTTCCGGCTCGTTCCTTACCCTGCATTACCGGCTGGCCGGTCCGGCGGGCGACATCATCAACACTTTCGCCGACAAGCCCGCGACCCTGTCGCTGGGCACGGGTGAGCTTTCGCCGGCCATGGAGCAGCGGCTCATGGGCCTGGAAGAGGGCACGCACGCCACCTTCGAGCTGCCCGCCGGCGAGGCTTTTGGCGAGCGCAACTCCGAAATGCAGCAATGGGTGGCCAGGAAGCTGCTCGCGCAGATGGGCGATCCCGACGAGCAATATGCGGTCGGCGACGTGGTGCAGTTCCCCACGCCCGACGGCACGGGCAGCTACGCGGGCGCGGTGGTCGAATCGAACGAAACCGCGGTGCGCTTCGACTTCAACCATCCGCTGGCCGGGCAGCCCGTGACCTTCGAGGTGCGGCTGATCGGAGTCCTATGAACAAGGGCCTCGAAGAAGTCGTCCTTGCCGAGCCGCGCGGTTTTTGCGCGGGGGTGGACCGCGCCATTGAAATCGTTGAGCGCGCGCTGGCCAAGTTCGGCGCGCCCATCTACGTGCGCCATGAGATCGTGCACAACACCTATGTGGTGAACGAGCTCAAGGCCAAGGGTGCGATCTTCATCGAAGACCTGGCCGACGTGCCGCCCGGCGCCACGCTGGTGTTCAGTGCCCACGGCGTGAGCAAGGCGGTGCAGCAAGAGGCGCGCGATCGCGGCTTCGACGTTTTCGATGCCACCTGCCCGCTGGTGACCAAGGTGCACGTCGAGGTCGCCAAGCTCGCCAAGGAAGGCTACGAGTTCATCATGATCGGCCACAAGGGGCACCCCGAGGTCGAAGGCACCATGGGCCAGCTCTCGAGCGGCATCCACCTGGTGGAAGATGTGGAAGACGTGGCAACGGTGTCGCCCGCGCAGACCGAAAAGCTCGCCGTCGTGACGCAGACCACGCTCAGCGTGGACGACGCCGCCGAAATCGCGGCCGCCGTGCGCGCGCGCTTTCCGATGGTGCGCGAGCCCAAGCAGCAGGACATCTGCTACGCCACGCAGAACCGCCAGGACGCGGTGAAGATACTGAGCCCCCAGGTCGACCTGGTGATCGTGGTCGGCAGCCCCACCAGCTCCAACAGCAACCGGCTGCGCGAACTGGCGCAGCGCCTGGGCACCGAAAGCTACATGGTCGATTCGGCCGACGAGCTCAAGCCGGAGTGGTTCGAAGGCAAGGGCCGCATCGGCCTCACGGCGGGCGCCTCGGCCCCCGAAGTGCTGGTGCGCGAGGTGATCGAGCGCGTGCGGGCGTTCGGCGCGGTGTCGGTCCGCAAGATGGACGGCATCGAGGAAACCATCAAGTTTCCGCTCCCCAAGGGCCTCAAGCTCGACGACATTCCTCCTCCGGGACACATCTCTTGAACAAAGACACGACGAACTGGCGCCTTGAAACAGAGAGCGCTTCCCGCAGGCTGCGCGAACGCGCCGGCGGTTTCTTGCGCGAAACCCCGCTCTGGAAGCTGCCGGCTTCCGCTTTCGGCATCGAGGTGCCGGGCGTGGAGGTGTGGCTCAAGCTCGAGCACATCCAGGTAAGCGGCAGCTTCAAGGCGCGCGGCATGATGAACCGCCTGCTGGCCAATGACATTCCCGAAAGCGGCGTGGTCGTGGCCTCGGGCGGCAATGCGGGCATCGCCACCGCGGCGGCGGCCAAGGCGCTGGGCGTGAGCTGCCAGGTGTTCCTGCCTGGCGTCTCGCCCGAAGCCAAGCGCGCCCGCCTGCGGGCGCTCGGTGCCGAGGTGGTCGTGGTCGGCGAGCTCTATCCCGACGCCCTTGCGGCCTGCCTTACGCGCCAGAAGGAGAGCGGCGCCTTGCTGACCCATGCCTACGACCAGCCCGAAGTCGTGGCCGGCGCAGGCACGCTGGGGGTCGAAATCGAAGCGCAGGGCGGCCTGCCAGATTCAGTGTTGGTGAGCGTGGGCGGCGGCGGCCTGATCGGCGGCCTCGCCGGCTGGTTCGAAAAGCGCGCCCGCGTGGTGGCGCTCGAACCCGAAAAAGCGCCGACGCTGTTCCGCGCCCGCCAGGCCGGCGAGCCAGTCGACGTCGACGTGGGCGGCATTGCCGCCGATTCGCTTGGCGCACGCCGCATCGGCGCCATTTCCTGGGAAATTACCCAGAAGTACGTGCAGGACGCACTGCTGCTGTCCGACGAATCCATTCGCGCCGCTCAACAGTGGCTGTGGAAGGAGCTGAAGCTGGCCGTGGAACCCGCCGCAGCGCTGCCGCTGGCAGCGCTGCAAACCGGCGCCTACGTGCCGCGCGAGGGCGAGAAGGTGTGCCTGATCGTCTGCGGCGCCAATGTCGATCCAGCCACGGTCGGCTGACAGCGCAGCTTCGGATTATTTCTCGCAGTTCACCATCCAAGACACGCCGAACTTGTCGGTCAGCATGCCGAAGCCGACGGCCCAGAACTGCGGGCCGTAAGGCATCGTGACCTCTCCGCCCTCAGCCAGCGCCTCGAAGAGCTTTTTGCCTTCGTCCACGTTGTTGCCCTGCACCGAGAGAGAAAACCCCTTGTAGCCTTCGAACGCCATGCCCGGCGGCATGTCGGACGCCATCAGCTGGTGGCCGCGGGCTTCCAGCGTGGCGTGCATGATCTTGCTCTTGTAGGCATCGGGCGTTTCAGCGCCCATGGGGCTTTCGCCGAAGGTCATGCTGAAGATGACCTTGCCGCCCAGCGCCTTGGCGTAGAAGGCCAGTGCTTCGGCGGCGTTGCCGTTGAATGTCAGATAGGCTTGCATTGTTGTTTCCCCTTTGGTTGTCGAGGCCGAGATACTACGCCCGCCTAAAATCCTTGCATGCTCGACATCACCCTGCTCCGCAAAGATTTGGCCTCCGCTGTGGCCGGCCTCGAAAAACGCAAGAAGAACCAGCCCTATCTCGACGTATCGGCGTTCACCGCGCTCGAGGCCGAGCGCAAGACGCTGCAAACCCGCACCGAGGAAATCCAGGCCCGACGCAACACGCTGAACAAGCAGATCGGCCCGCTCAAGGCCAAGGGCGAATCGGTCGATGCGCTGATGGCCGAGGTCAACGCGCTCAAGGCCGAGCAGGAGTCGCAGTCCAAGCGCCTGGATGAAATCCAGCCCGAACTGCACGCCTTGCTGCTGGCCGTACCCAACCTGCCGCACGCCAGCGTGCCGGTCGGCGAAGACGAAACGGGCAATGTCGAAATGCGCCGCTGGAGTCCCCAGGGCGGAGCCGGCGCCAATGCCGCGCCGCTGACCTTCACGCCAAAAGACCATGTGGACCTTGGCGCACCGCTCGGGCTCGACTTTGAAATGGGCGCCAAGCTCTCGGGCTCGCGCTTCTCCGTGATGAAGGGGCCGATTGCCCGGCTGCACCGCGCGCTCGCGCAATTCATGCTCGACACCCAGACCGAGAAGCATGGGTACACCGAGTGCTACGTGCCCTACATCGTCAACGCCGCCACGCTCAGCGGCACCGGCCAGCTGCCCAAGTTCGAAGGCGACCTGTTCGCGGCCAAGAAGGGCGGGCAAGACGGAGAACCCGCGCCCGACCACTCGGCGCTGTACCTCATTCCGACCAGCGAAGTGCCGCTGACCAATTTCGTGCGCGACGAAGTCGTGCCCGAGGCCCAACTGCCAATCAAGCTCACCGCCCACACGCCGTGCTTCCGCTCCGAAGCCGGGAGCGCTGGGCGCGACACCCGCGGCATGATCCGCCAGCACCAGTTCGACAAGGTCGAGATGGTGCAGATCGTGCACCCCGAAAAGAGCTACGACGCGCTCGAGCAGATGACCGGCCACGCCGAAGCCGTGCTGCAGGCGCTGGAACTGCCGTACCGCGTGGTGCTGCTGTGCACCGGCGACATGGGCTTTGGCTCCACCAAGACCTACGACCTCGAGGTGTGGCTGCCGGCGCAGAACACCTACCGCGAGATCAGCTCGGTTTCGAACTGCGAAGCCTTCCAGGCCCGCCGCCTGCAAGCCCGTTTCAAGAACGCGCAGGGCAAGAACGAACTGGTCCACACACTCAACGGCTCGGGCCTGGCCGTGGGCCGCACGCTGGTCGCGGTGCTGGAAAACCACCAGAACGAAGACGGCTCGATCAACGTGCCTGCCGCGCTGCGGCCCTACCTGGGCGGGCTGGAAGTGTTGCGCGCCTGACGCGCCCGGGGCTTTAAAACCCCCGTTTTTGTCTGCTAGAATCGCAGGCTCGACAGCACCGGAGAGGTGGCAGAGTGGTCGAATGTACCTGACTCGAAATCAGGCGTACTAGCGATAGTACCGAGGGTTCGAATCCCTCCCTCTCCTCCAGTAAAAGAGCGCCTTTTGAGGCGCTTTTTTATTTCTGCCATCCTTTCGGCTTACAGGAAGTTTTGCACAACATCCTTAGCTTTCGCCAAGCTGCTCGATACACCCGGAATCTCGCTTCTTCGGGCAGTCATAATGATCGGCCATTCAGTTATCGAGTTCGCATTTTCGAGTGGGTCTGCAATGTATCTATCTTGAATAAAATAGTTAATAGGCAGTCGGTGCCTCGCGTTCTGTAAATAGTAGTGGCGAAGCGCAAAATGATTCGTGACTTGTTGATGCCGCCGTAAAAGATTCTATCTGAGCATCGGCGTTAACTAAAAATGTATCCGAGGCCAGCGTTAGTTAGAACCTGGTTTTTCGTAAAACTAGTTTTAAAATTCTTTCAAGATGGCCGAGTCTAATAATTCGCACTCTCAAGATGCGCAACATGTGTCGAGCGGCAATATTAACGCCGCTGATGAATTGTTGCGTACTCTACAAACGCAACAGTATGTCATTGAATTGCAAACTGCGTTAGAGAGGGAAATTGGCATGCGTGAGAGCGCTCAGCGAGCTCTGCAATTGAAAAAGCAGCAATGGGAAGAAAGTCTTAACGATCTTCGCACTCATTTTGAAAGATCAAGTGCCACCCAGGCGAACTCTTTGAGCCTGTTAAGGAAGCGCGAAAGAGAGTTGGATCAACAATTGAGCGCCTGTAATGAACAATTGGCAGCCGTACTGTGTTCGACAAGCTGGAGGCTCACTGCTCCCCTTCGTGTCTTGGCTCGCATCTTTCCGGTGGGATTGCGCTCGAAGATCGGCAACATTTTTCGATCACACTCCTGAGTCTGTTGCAGTGAACTTGAAGTTGGAAAATAAGCCTTTGTTCGTTCTATGACTAAGTTCTCTCGGCTCGCCAAATCGGAAGAGAGCGCAAGTCCTCACCTTCCTCAGTTTTCACGTTCGCTGGCGGAAAAATCTTCTCGAAGGCTAGCAGCGATGCCGCTGTTTTCTGACAAGGAATACCGTGAAATGCATCCGGGTGCAGCTGATGGCCTCGGCGTCGACACCTTCTACCACGCGCTTTGCTATGGTGCTCCGCAAGGAGGACCTCTATTCAAACCCGAGCAGATCGCGCGTTCGCTGGCAAGTGCATCCGGCTCGTCAATCGATGAACCGTTACCCGCCGCTCCGGTTCTGTCGTCATTCGAAGATCGCGCCGGGACATTCAGAGCGCAATATCCCCACGCATCGGTCTACGTAAGTTCGTTAGGCAATACGTTCATGAAGGAAATTGCCGGAGATCTCGCACTTGATCTTCGGCGCGCCGGCCTGGATGTTGTCATACGAGATGAGAACTCGGATATAGCCAGCATGCCGCCCCTGAGTATCGTGGTAGCTCCTCACGAATTCTTTACTCTGGGTGCCGGGAAAGAGTGGATGAGAGATGCCGTGGTCTCGGCCTCATTCATCTACAACACCGAACAGCTGCATACCCCCTGGTTTGCAAAGGCAATGCCCACAATCTTGGCATCTCAGGGCGTGTTTGATATTTCACCACAGGCTGCCCATCTGTTCGGGGAAGCGGGAATACCTGCCATGCACCTTGAGCCTGGTGCGACACTACAGACTCGCTGGCTCGAGGATGTGGATATGGATCATCCGCTCTTCGACGCACTCCCAACGAATGCCAAGGGCGAAATTTTCGATCCGGGTGCATGGGTGGGGCGCCCAATCGATGTTTCTTTTTTTGGAAGCGAAAGCGCGCGGAGAGAGTCTTTTTTTGGCCGTAATGCTGCTACCTTTGCAAAGCTGTCGTCATTTATCTACTACCGTCGACAATGGCATGGGCCGATTCTTGACTATACAGAAGGCAGGTCGTTGACCCGTCTAGCCGGTCATGTCGCAGGCCATTCGAAAATCAGTCTTAACATTCATCGTGACGAATTTCCCTATTTCGAATGGCATCGAATGGTGAGGCAAGGCATGGCATCTGGAGCGCTTGTTGTCACCGATCCATGTTTGCCTCATCCGCATCTTCGGCCTGGGGAGCATTTTTTTGAGGAAGAAGCTCGCCACATTCCCAATCTGCTGGAATGGCTGATCTTCGATGTCGATGGGCAGCGCGATGCACAGAGGGTATTGAAGAACACGGCCGACCTTCTGTCGAGCAATGAAGCGGACTTCGTTCGAACCGACGCCATCCTTTCGTTTCTTTCCAAGCAACTGGGTGGAACCGAGCCATGAGTGCGCGAACATCGCCGCGCCTTGTGCCTTTTGAGGTCATATTCGAAAAAACCAATCGAACGTGGCCGGCCAAGGACGGGATCACAGTTGCTGTAAGTCTGTTCAACTACGCCCAGTTTGTAGTTGAGTGCCTAGATTCGATTGCCCGGCAAACGCATTCGCCGCTCGATTTGATCGTCGTGGATGATCACTCCAAGAAGGACGACTCAGTCGCGGTGGCTCGACACTGGATGGAGCATAACAGCCACCGATTCGACCGGATTTCGCTGCTTCGGCATACGCGTAACCAAGGGTTGGCGGAGGCTCGGAACACTGCGTTTGAGCACGCGCGGACGGATCCTGTATTCGTTATCGACGCCGACAACCAGATCTACCCTCGCGCGCTTGCCCGCTTGTTCGGAGCAATCGAACACCGAGAATTCGATGCCGCATACACTCAGATCGAGCTGTTTGGCGATCAAAGTGGCCTCGGGTATGCAGATGTCTGGAGCAAGAGCTTTTTTCGGTCCGGCAATTATGTCGATGCTATGGCGCTGATCTCCAAGCGCTCGTGGCGCCAAGTCGGCGGGTACACCCACATCGAGGGCGGTTGGGAGGATTTCGACTTCTGGTGCAAGTTTGTCGACCAGGGAATGCGGGCCCTGTACGTGCCGGAAATTCTCTGCAGATATCGGGTTCATGGCACTTCGATGCTGCGCACCGACACTGTCGGCGCGACTGCTAGGCTCAAAATCGAACTCACCATGCGCCATCCTTGGCTTCATCTCAGGTGACTGCCGCATTGGAGACGAATGCCTTTGACCTATGCCTCGGCTTGGTCAGCGAATGTGGGCGAGAAGAAGCTGATCGCTCCTCTTATTCCTTTCCCCCGAATTCGCTAGTTCTCGAAGTGAGTGGGTTCTGATTGCGCGAAGCTGATTTGCGTAAGGCCGTTAAGATCGCCACCTCTTCATGCCCGGCATGCTGAGGGATTTCCTGTAGTCGAATAAAGAGGGGGCGAAGCGCCAATGGCCAATGCGTCGATCGCAAGCGTGACACCGGTCCCGGCTTCGGCTGACGAGGCCGAATCGTGGGTGCGCGGCGAGCTGATCCGCAGCCTGATGCGCTCCGCGCGCGGCTCCTACATCGTCTCGGCCGCGCTCATGCCGTTGATGGTCGGCCTGAACTGGAGCTATGTGCCCCATTGGGAGCTGCTCACGTGGCTTGCCTTCGGCTTCGTTGCCACGGGATTCCGCGCGTGGGGCGCCAGGGTCTATGCGGTGCGCTACGCCGGCCGGAGCGCCGCGGCGCAGCTGCAGTTCACCGAGCGCTACGGCTTCGTGTGGAGCACCAGCGCCATCGTGTGGGGCGCGTCGATCCTGCTGTTCTTCGAGCGCACGCCGCAGGTCAACCAGTTCATGAGCTGGCTCATTGTGGCCGGCGTGGGCACGTTCCCGCTCAACGGGCTGGCGCTGCACCCGCCGCTGCTCAAGCGCTACGTCAACACGCTGTTCATCACCATGCTCGGGGCGGTGCTGATCCGGCTGGTGAGCATCAACATCGTGGAGCCGCATTTCCAGTACGGCTTTTTGATGCCGATCCTGCCGATCCTGCATTGGTTCTTGCTGCTGCGCGCCGGCCGCCATATTCACGAGACGGCGCGCAACAGCCTGGAGCTGCTGTTTCACAACCACATCCTGATCAAGTCGCTCACGCAGCAGCGGCAGGCCGCGGTGGCTGCCGTGGCCATGAAGAACCGCTTTCTCGCGAGCGCTGCGCACGACATGCGCCAGCCGGTATTGGCGCTGTCGCTCTATGCCGACTGGCTGCGCAACGAGCCCGAACTGGTGCTGGAACTCGCGCCCAAGATCGTTCGCGCCACGCACGCGGTGAATGCGCTGTTCGACTCGATGTTCGACCTGGCGCGCATCGATTCAGGCCAGGTGCGGCTGCACATCGAGCGTGTGGATGTGGCAGAACTTCTGCACGACCTCGAGCTGCAGTACCGCCCGGTTGCCGAAAGCCGGGGGCTCGACTTCCGCGTGCATGTGACGGAAGGCAGCTTTCTGACCGACCCCATTCGCGTTCGCCGCATGATCGGCAACCTGCTTGCAAACGCCATCAAGTACACCTCCGACGGCGGTGTGCTGCTCGCCTCGCGGCAAACGCGCGAGGGCATGCGCATCGAGGTGTGGGACACCGGCATCGGCATTGCACCCGAACACCTGCGCGACGTGTTCCTGGAGTTCTACAAGGTGGCCGACCATGCCGGCACATCCGACGGCTTCGGCCTCGGCCTGGCCATCGTCGCCCGGCTCTCCCACGTGCTCGGCCACCCCGTCAGCGTGCGCTCCCGCCTCGGCAGCGGCAGCGTGTTCCGCGTTGCGCTGCACGATGCCGACGAAGCCGTAGCCCAAGCCCGCGTCAGCGCCTCCGGTGGCGGCTGACCGGCCGCTGCAGCCATAAAAAAACCGCGCCCAGCGCGGTTTTTCAGCGGCCAACAACCCGCTCGAGTCCCTTCCAGAAACACCGCGGAACCGGCTTTGCCGGGCCGCTGGTGTTGCCCCCGGTAGGGGGAGGGAGAAGCGACACGAAGTGCGCGGAGCCTGGGGGCGAGACTAGTTACTCGAAATCAGCCCGTTGGTCCGCGCGTAGTGCAGCGCCTGCGTGCGGCTCTTCACGCCCAGGCGGCGGAACAGGCGCCACAGGTGCACCTTCACCGTGTGTTCGCTGATCTCCAGGTCGGTGGCGATGTCGCGGTTGCTCATGCCCTTGTCGAGCATGGCGATCAGCTGCGTCTGGCGCTTCGACAGCTTGCTGTTGTTGGCCAGCGCGGGCTCGTCCGCTTCTTCCGAGCCGGCCATCAAGAGGCCGCGCAGCACGGCGGCCAGTTCGGCCGAGCTGGCCGACTTCTCGATGTAGGTGTCGGCGCCCGCTTCGATGCACGCGTCTTCCATGTCCGCAGCCGGTGCCGCCGAATAAACGGCGATCGGCACGTTGGGGTAGACCTGCTTGACCGCGACCACGCCCGAAACGCCGTTGGTGTCGGGCAGCTTCAGGTCGAGGCAGAAAAGGGTCGGCGCGCCGCGCTGCTGAACCGAGCTCGCGAGCTTGTCCAGCCGCTCGAGCTCGACGATGTTTTCGGCCGGCCGCAGGCGCCGCAACACCATCACGATGGCGTCGCGCATCAGGGGATGGTCGTCGATGACATAAATGCTCATGTTTTCTTCCTTTGTGATCGCCCGTCTACTCTCGTCTGTCCCCGGCGGGTGGGCCGATGGACATATGCCGGATCAACTTCCGCTGGTCGCGGTCGTTGCCTCCGCCAGTGCTTCCAGCGCCGCACTCGCGGCACTCAATTCTTCCGTGCCGACCGGCTCCAGCTGGTCGGCGAGCGCGGTCAATGCCGCGCCGCGCTGTTGCTGCAGGGCGGCAATTGCGCGCCCGGCTTCCTGCGGCGACGCGAAACCACGGCTTTGCAGCAGCGCGGCGCCGCTCGCATCGAGCAGTTTGAAATAGAACAGCCCGTCGCGCTCGCGATATTGCTTGAAGCTGGGCTTGGCGACCTTGGCCGCCTTGCGTGCGCCGCCCTTGTCGCGGCCCGCCGCAAGGTTGCGCAGCCCCACCGCATGGCGCAGTTCGGTCATGAAGGGGCGCGAGAGCTTGCGGGCCTTTTCGGCGCCGATGAGCAGAATGCGCTCGATCTCCGCCGGGTTGTTCATCAGTTCGTCGTAGCGGGCGCGCAGCGGTGCCACTTCGCGGTCGATGCGCTCGAACAGCATCTGCTTGGCGTCGCCCCAGCCGATGCCTTCGACGTACGCCTTGCGGAGCGTCTCGGTTTCTTCGGCGCTGGCAAAGGCTTGGTAGATCTGGAACAGCGCAGAGCCTTCGGTGTCCTTGGGCTCGCCGGGCGCGCGCGAGTCGGTGACGATGCTCGCAATCTGCTTTTGCAACTGGGCGCGCGGTGCAAACAGCGGAATGGTGTTGCCGTAGCTCTTGCTCATCTTGCGGCCGTCAAGGCCGGGCAGGGTGGCGACGGCATCGTCGATCTCGGCATCGGGCAGCGTGAAGTGCTCGCCGTACTGGTGGTTGAAACGCTGCGCCATGTCGCGCGCCATTTCAATGTGCTGCACCTGGTCGCGGCCCACGGGCACCTTGTGCGCGTTGAACATCAAGATATCGGCGCCCATCAGCACCGGGTACATGAACAGGCCGGCAGTCACGTCGGAATCCGGGTCTTCGCCCTTGGCCACGTTCTTGTCGAGCTGCGCCTTGTAGGCGTGGGCGCGATTGAGCACGCCCTTGCCGGTCACGCAGGTCAGAAACCAGGTGAGCTCGGTGATTTCGGCGATGTCCGACTGGCGATAGAAGGTCACGCGCTCGGGGTCGAGCCCGCAAGCCAGCCAGCTGGCCGCAATTTCGAGCGTGGAGCGCTGGATGAGCGCCGGCTCCTGCACCTTGATGAGCGCGTGGTAGTCGGCCAGGAAGAAAAAGCTCTCCACGCCCGGCGCCACGCTCTGCCGCACCGAATGGCGGATCGAGCCGACGTAGTTGCCGAGGTGCGGCGTGCCGGACGGCGTGATGCCGGTCAGGACGCGCAGGGGAGCTGGAGAAGACGAAGCCATGGAGAGGAACTTAACGCAGCAAAGCCGTGAGCGGTGAAATAAGCACGTTGATGACCGTGTAGCCGACGTCCATCAACGGACGCAGCCAGAAGGTGCTGACGACGCCGGCGATGACCAGGCCCATCACGATGAAGAAACCGAAGGGCTCGATGCGTGCCAGAAAATTCTGAGCCGGGCCGTTGGGGAGCAGGCCTGCGAGCACGCGCCCGCCGTCGAGCGGGGGCAGCGGAAACAGGTTGAAGGCCCACATCACGAGGTTGACCAGCACGCCGCCTTGCGCCATTTTGATGAAAAAGGTTTCATCGATGCCCGCTGCGACGAGCCCGACCAGCAGCAGGGCCCAAAGAATGGCTTGCACAAAGTTGGACGCCGGGCCGGCCAGCGCCACCCAGATCATGTCGCGCTTGGGATGGCGAAGGCGCCCGAAGTTCACCGGCACTGGCTTGGCATAACCGAACAGGAACGCGCCAGAGGTTGCAAAGTACAGCAGCAACGGCATCAGGATGGTCCCGATGGGGTCGATGTGCTTCATGGGGTTGAGCGTGACGCGGCCCATGATGGTTGCCGTCTCGTCACCGAAATGGCGCGCCACATAGCCGTGCGCCGCCTCGTGCACCGTGATCGCAAAGACCACGGGCAGTGCGTAAATAAGTACGGTCTGTATCAGGTTGGAAATATCCACTGGGCGATTGTGTCAGACAGACTGAAGGCTTCGGTGCCGCTCGTCAGAGGCCAAGCACCGCCAGCGCGCCGCGGCCTTGCCGCACCACGACCGGATCGTCACCCGTGCCCATGGGCGTGAGGTCGACCACGGTGGTGGGCTGCGAAGGGCAGGCGCCCGCGTCGATAACGGCGCCGATCTGCTTTTCGAAACGCTCGCGAATGGTCTGCGCATCGTTCAGCGCTTCGGTTTCTCCGGGTGCGATGAGGGTGGTGGCCAACAGCGGCGCGCCGTGAAGCGCCAGCAGTTCGAGCAGCACCTTGTGGTCGGGCACGCGCAGGCCGATGGTCTTGCGCTGCGGATGGCTCACGCGCCGCGGCACTTCCTTTGTGGCTTCGAGCAGAAAGGTGTAGGGGCCCGGCGTGGCGGCCTTCAGCAGGCGGTACTGCTTGTTGTCGACACGCGCATAGTTGGCCAGTTCGCTCAGGTCGCGGCAGATCAGCGTGAGATGGTGCTTCTCGTCGACCTGGCGAATGCGGCGCAGCTGGTCGACGGCGTCCTTGTCATCCAAGTGGCAGGCCAGTGCGTAGCTCGAGTCGGTGGGCACGGCCACGATCTCGCCGCGCTGCAGCAGCGTGGCGGCCTGCTTCAGCAGGCGTTGCTGGGGGTTGTCCGGGTGGACTTCGAAGTACTGGGCCATGAAAGACTCCTGATTACGATTCCGCCGGCTCGATGGGCACGCGGCGCTCGCGCACCGTGAGCCAGGCGCCGGCCGCACCGCAAACCGCAATCATCGAAATGCCGATGAGCGAGACGCGGTCGGGCACGTGTGAAAAAACGAGCCAGCCGCCCAGCATGGCAAAGGCGATCTGGGCATAAAGATACGGCGTCAGCGTGGAAGCCGGCGCGCGCTGGTAGGCGAGGATAAGAATGAAGTGCCCCACCGTGCCCATGAAACCCATGAGGCACAGCAACGCCCACCAGTGCCACGAGGGCAGGGCCGTCCACACGAACGGCAGCGCCAGGGACGCGATCAACGTGCCCACCCAGCCGGTATAGAAATGCATGGTGAGCGGGTTCTCGGTTTGCGCCAGCTTGCTCGTGAGCACCTGGAAACATGCATTGGTCAGCACCAGCCCGATGGGCAGCAGCACGGCCCAGCTGAATGCATCGCCGCCCGGCCGCAAGATCACCAGCGTGCCGGCAAAGCCGCCCGCCACCAGCGCCCAGCGCAGCACCGAAACATGCTCCTTCAGGGTGGTGGCCGCCAGAAGCGTAATGACCAGCGGCGCGATCAGCACGATGGACGTGAACTCCGCCAGCGGCATGTAGCGCAGGCTCAAGAAGGCCAGCGTGCTCGACGCCAGCAGCAGTGCGCCGCGCAGCAGCTGGTAGCGCGGATGCTGCGTGCGCAGCAGCGCCGTGCCGTGCTTGGGCAGCAGCACCGCCGTGGTGGCCACGGCCTGGAAGGCATAGCGGAACCACACGCCCATGAGAATCGGCACGGCGGCGGTCGATGTCTTGGTGGCGGTGTCGAGCGTGGCAAAGCAGGCCACCGCCACCAGCACCAGGCCAATGCCCGCAAGGATGCGTTCGGATTCGACGTCGCGCGTCTGCTGTGCGGCGGCACGGGCATTCGCCAGTGCGGCCGTGGCCGCGCTGTCGGTGCCGGGCCCGGGGCTCTGGCTCACTGCTGGATGCGATGGCTGAGCAGTTCCCACACCGGCGTGAGCGCGCCGGGCAACGGTGGCAGCTTGCCGAGATCGCAATGGCTTTCGTCGGGGCTGTGGAAATCGCTGCCGCGCGAGGCGGCGAAATCGAACTCGAGCGCCTTGTCGGCGTATTCGACGTATTCGGCTGTCGTATGGCTGCCGGTGACGACTTCGATCGCCTGCCCGCCGTGCGCCTTGAACTCGAGGAACAGCGCGTATTCCTCGTTGGCGGTGAATTTGTAGCGACCGGGGTGCGCAATGACGGCCATGCCCTTGGCGGCCGTGATCCACTGGACTGCGTCTTTCAGCGAGGCCCAGCGGTGCGGCACGTAGCCGGGCTTGCCTTCGGTCAGGTACTTGCGAAACACCTCGGGCGTGTCGCGGCAATGGCCTTGCTCGACCAGGAAGCGCGCAAAGTGGGTGCGCGAGATCAGCTCGGGGTTGCCGACGAACTTGAGCGCGCCTTCATAGGCCCCGTGAATGCCGACCTTGGCCAGCCCCTCGGCCATTTCTTGCGCGCGCTTGCCACGGCCGCCGCGCGTGTCGTAGAGGCCCTGCGTCATGGCGGCATCGTCCGGGTCGAAGCCCAGGCCGACGATGTGCACCGTTTCGTTGGCAAAGGTGACCGAAATCTCGGTGCCGGTGAGATAGCGCAGCCCGTTGGCGCGCGCGGCAGCGGCCGCGCGGTGCTGGCCGCCGACTTCGTCGTGGTCGGTGAGCGCCCAGAGTTCGACCCCGTTGGCAGCGGCGCGCGCTGCCAGTTCTTCGGGCGTCAGCGTGCCGTCGGAAACCACGGAATGGCAGTGCAGATCGGCATTGAGAATAGAGGACACATGATCATTCTATTGGGTCTGCAACACCGATGCGGGCGCATGGATGCTATTGTGGTTGCTATTAAATAAATAGCATTACTACCGCGGCCGATGCGGCTTAGCGCTTCTTGCGAAAAGCCGTCCACGCGGCCACCGCGGTAAAGCTGGCGACGATGGCCACCACGATCCAGAACCCGTACTTGTGCTCGGCCAACGGAATGCCGCCCACGTTCATTCCGAACAGGCCGGCAAGGATGTTGATGGGCAGCGCAAGCACGGTCACCACCGTCAGCACGAACAGGCTGCGGTTGTTGTCCTCGTTGACGTTGGCTGCAATTTCTTCCTGCAGCAGCTTGATGCGCTCCTGCAGTGCCTGCATGTCGCGCAGCACCACCGAAAATTCTTCGGTGGAGCCGCGCAGTTCTTGCGCATCGGGCTCGGCCATCCAGGCCGGCGGCCCTTGCAGCAGGCGGAAGAGGGCGGCGGGCTCCGGCGCCAGCAGCCGCTGCAGCCGCACCAGCAGCCGGCGCAGCACCCCCAGCCGCGCACGCTTGTGGTCGAGCCGGCCGGCCAGCAGCTCATCCTCGATGCGGTCGATGCGCGAAGTGACGCCGCGCACGATCTTCACCAGCACGTCGGCCTGGGCGCGCAGCAGGTGCTCGAGCAGTTCGGTGGTCGAGCGCGGCGCGTCTCCGGCCTTGACCGCCGTTCGCAGCGCGTCGACCGAGCGCAGCGGCTTGGCGCGCGCCGTCACCACCAGGCGCGGCCCCACGCTGATCCAGAGCGTGGAGATGTCCGAGGGCTCGAAGCTGAACTCGAAGTGCACGTCGTTGATGACGGCAATCAGCGAATCGTCGGCGCGTTCGATGCGCGTGGAGGGCAGGCCCTCGTGCAGCGCTTCATAAAAAGTGTCGGAGAGCTGCGCATGACGCAGCAGCCAGCGCTCGGCCTGGGCATGGCTCAGGTTGAAGTGCAACCACAAGAATGCAGAGTCCGACGAGGGCGGCGCGCCGGTGTCCAGCCAGGCCGCGGCCTGCGCTGAGTCGATCGCCCGCACAGGCTCCGGCGCGGCGGCGTCGAACAAATAGCCGCAGATCAGCCCGGCTTCGTCGCCGCCATAGGAGTTGGCGGCCAGGTCATGGAGTGCCGGCAAGGTGCGTGTGGATCAGGAAAGCCAAAGGGGTTTGCCAGATGGTGTTCGACCTATATGACAACCTCGTGTCCGCCGACGCCAATTCGTCACGCAACGGTCATACGCTGCGTGCAGCATGCCTTGATCCACCTACACATCTCTCTTTCCTAGCCATGATGCTGACGAGCGCACTTCCAGACCACGAAGACCTGATGCAACGCATCGCCCGCGATTTGATCGACAGCTATGACGAGGAGTTGGAGCTGGAGATCGAAGATCGCAACATCGACGACCTCGATCCCGCCGCCCGCGCCACCGACAAGGCCGCGCGGCAGGCCTACTTCAAGGAGCTGTTCCGCCTGCAGGGCGAACTGGTGAAGCTGCAGGACTGGGTGCAGCACAGCAAGCAGAAGGTGGTCATTCTTTTCGAAGGCCGCGACGCGGCCGGCAAGGGCGGCGTGATCAAGCGCATTACCCAGCGGCTGAACCCGCGCGTGGCGCGCGTGGCCGCGCTGCCGGCGCCCAACGACCGCGAACGCACCCAGTGGTACTTTCAGCGCTATGCCGCGCACCTGCCGGCGGCCGGCGAAATGGTGCTGTTCGACCGCAGCTGGTACAACCGCGCCGGCGTCGAGCGCGTGATGGGCTTTTGCACCGACGACGAGTACGAAGAGTTCTTCCGCACCGTGCCGGAGTTCGAGAAGATGCTGGTGCGCTCGGGCATCAAGCTCATCAAGTACTGGTTCTCCATTACCGACGACGAGCAGCACATGCGCTTTCTCGGCCGCATTCACGATCCGCTCAAGCAATGGAAGCTGAGCCCGATGGACCTCGAAAGCCGCCGCCGCTGGGAGGAATACACCAAGGCGAAGGAAATCATGCTGGAGCGCACCCACATTCCAGAGGCGCCCTGGTGGGTGGTGCAGGCGGTCGACAAGAAGAAGGCGCGGCTGAACTGCATCAGCCACCTGCTGGGCCAGTTGCCGTACCAGGAAGTGGCGCATCCGCCAGTTCAACTGCCCGCACGGGAGCGCCACGCCGACTACCTGCGCCAGCCGGTGCCGGCGAGCATGATCGTGCCGGAAATCTACTGAGGCACGGGGCGGGGCTCCAGGCCTTCACCGCCCCGTTTGGACGCCCGGCGCTTTGCCCTCACACTGCGCCCATGGTTCGCCGCTCCACCACTGCTTCTCTCTTCGCCCGCGCCTACGAGCGCAACCTGAAGGCCCTGACCAAGCTCACGCTGAGCAACAGCAAGCGCGTGACGGGGCAGGTGCAGCGCGCCACCGCCAAGCGCCTCAAGCCGCCGCCGGGCCGGGGCGACTGGCTCAGCGGCATGGCGCTGGGCCCGGGCGGCGCACGGGGCTATCACCTGTTTCGCCCGGCCGACCTGAAGCTGAAGCCCGGCGAAAGGCTGCCGCTCATGGTCATGCTGCACGGCTGCGGCCAGACCGGCCGCGACTTTGCGGCCAGCACGCGCATGAACGCGCTCGCGGTGCGGCAACGCTTCCTGGTGCTCTACCTGGAACAAGACAGGCTGGCCCATCCGCAAGGCTGCTGGAACTGGTACGAGCGGCGCTCGGGCAAGGCCGACGCCGAAGCGGCCACGCTGATGGCGGCCATCGACCAGGCCTGCGTGCTGTATCCGGTAGACCGCGAGCGCATCGCGCTGGCTGGCCTCTCGGCCGGGGCCAGCATGGCGGCATTGCTGGCAACCCGCTACCCGCTGCGATTCCGCGCCGTGGTCATGCATTCGGGCGTGGCGCCGGGCGCCGCGAAATCTTCGGCCACCGCGCTGGGCGCGATGCGCGGCCAGCACACGCCGCCTATGCCCTCCACCGCGGTCGGCAAGGCGATGGGCGCCGCCGCAGTCTTCGCGACATTGCCGCCGATGCTGGTGCTGCACGGCGATGCCGATGCCGTGGTGGCGCCGAGCAACGCCGTCAACAGTGCGGCCGTGTGGGCCACGGCGGTGGGCGCAAAACCGGGGCTCTCGCGCACGCTCCAGCGCGGCAAGCGCCACCCCATGCGCGTGACCGAGTTCCGGCGCAAAGGCCGCTCGCTGGTCACGCTGTGCGAGATTGCGGGCCTGGGGCACGCGTGGAGCGGCGGCAAAGCCAGCCTGCTTTTCAGCGACCCGGCCGGGCCGGATGCCACGCGGATGGTCTGGGCCTTTGCGGCGGCGCAGTTCAAGCTGGAGGCGCCGAGTTTGATTTCAGCCGCGAATACCTAGTCGGGCTTGGGCGGCGGCAGTTCAGCAATCTTCGAGGCCACACGCTGGCATGCGGCAATCAGATCGCGAACGATGCGCTCGTCCACATTCATGTCGCCTTCGTACTCTCCGAGGTTTCGTATTTCGTGAGCTTTGGCCAATACCCGCCACACCTCCGGCCCCAACTCCAATGTATGGGGCAACACCTGAAAGACGATGAAGCGGTTGCCTGACCGGTAGCCATGCCAACGCAGCGCCGCGAGGCACATGGCATGCGCTGCGTTGTAGGCGAGGTCGAATCGGCCCTCGACGGAAAGTTGCATCACCTGGGCGTCCGCCAGCCGCGCGAGTCCGGAACGCATCAGGCCCGCGAATTCGCGAGCATCCGGCGGTTCTGCGGCGAGCGGCTTGGTCGGGCCGCACAGGTTTTCAAGCGGGGAGGGCATGCGCGTCGCCGATGACCCAGAGCTTGGGCTGCTCCATGACGCGCTTCACGAACGATTCGCCGTCTTTGTGCTTTCGCATCAGTTCTTTTCTGGTGAGCATGGTCGGGTTCACTGTACGGCCCAGACGTGCCGACACTGCATCGAGAGCGAGAAACAGATCCGAATACGCAAGTTCTTCACTGATCAGCAGCAGGTCGATGTCGCTGGCGGCCGTGTCGCTCTTCTTGGCCACCGAGCCGAACACGAACGCGGCTTCGATTTTTTCGGCCAGCGGTTCCAGCGCTTCGCGCAGCGGACCTGCGAGTCCGAAGGTCTTGCGAACAATGCTGCTCAATTCATCGAAGATTGGCGCCGCGGCATTGGCTTGATAGTGCTTCTGATTGCCGACGCGCGATGTGATGAGCAGGCCACTGTCTGCCAACTGTTTGAGTTCGCGTTGTACGGCGCCGGAGCCTGCGCCGGTCAACTTGATCAACTCGGTGGAAAAGAAACTCCGGTCGGGCTGGCCGAAGAGATAGCCGAGCACGCGCTGCTGGGTGGTCGTGAACAGGGCGTCCGCCAGGCTGGCGGGCCTTGCGGTCTGTTTTGCTTGCGATGAGGGCATGCCCATTTTGGGTATTTTAAAGCCCAAAATGGGTTTTTTGGGGCACAGCTCGACAGCCCTGCCCTGAGTACCTCCGTGTACGCCACCCGGCGTATTTCTCGCCCGCGGTCGAATCCGCAGACTCCCCTCCATCGTCCGGCGAGCCCGGCGACAAGGTTTCAACCACCCCGGAGCAGGAGTCCACATGCAACGTCGTTTCACCCTCAAGGCGCTCACCGCCGCCGTCGCCCTGGCCAGCATCTCCGCTGCGCCGGCCTTTGCCGCCGACACCATCAAGGTCGGCGTGCTGCACTCGCTGTCGGGCACGATGGCCATTTCTGAAACCGTGTTGAAAGACACGGTGCTGATGGCCATTGACGACATCAACAAGAAGGGCGGCGTGCTAGGCAAGCAGCTCGAGCCCGTGGTGGTCGACCCCGCTTCCAACTGGCCCCTGTTCGCCGAAAAGACCAAGCAACTGCTCGGCCAGGACAAGGTTTCGGTGATCTTCGGCTGCTGGACCTCGGTGTCGCGCAAGTCGGTGCTGCCGGTGGTCGAGGAAATGAACGGCCTGCTGTTCTACCCCGTGCAATACGAAGGCGAAGAGCTCTCCAAGAACGTGTTCTACACCGGCGCCGCGCCCAACCAGCAAGCCATTCCGGCCGTCGACTACCTGATGAGCAAGGAAGGCGGCGGCGCCAAGCGCTGGGTGCTGCTGGGCACCGACTACGTGTACCCCCGCACCACCAACAAGATCCTGCGCGCCTACCTGAAGAGCAAGGGCGTGAAGGACACCGACATCGACGAGAAGTACACGCCCTTCGGCCACAGCGACTACCAGACCATCGTCGCCGACGTCAAGAAGTTCTCGGCCGGCGGCAAGACGGCCGTGGTGTCGACCATCAACGGCGACTCGAACGTGCCGTTCTACAAGGAACTCGGCAACGCCGGCCTGAAGGCCAAGGACGTGCCCGTGGTTGCCTTCTCGGTGGGCGAAGAAGAACTGCGCGGCGTGGACACCAAGCCGCTGGTCGGTCACCTCGCTGCATGGAACTACTTCATGAGCATCAAGAACCCGACCAACACGGCGTTCATCAAGCAGTGGGGCGACTACGCCAAGGCCAAGAACATCGCCGGCCACAAGGACAAGCCGCTCACCAACGACCCGATGGAAGCCACCTGGATCGGCATCCACATGTGGAAGCAGGCCGTCGAGAAGGCCAAGAGCACGGACACCGACAAGGTGATTGCCGCCATGGCCGGCCAGACTTTCACTGCTCCTTCGGGCATCGTCTCGAAGATGGACGAGAAGAACCATCACTTGCACAAGAGCGTGTTCATCGGCGAGATCAAGGCCGACGGCCAGTTCAGCGTGGTGTGGAAGACGCCGGGCCCGGTCAAGGCCAAGCCTTGGAGCCCGTACATCGAAGGCAACGACAAGAAGCCGGATCAGCCGGCTGGCAAGTCGCTGTAAGCGTGTTTTCTCCCTCCCCCGCTGGGGGGAGGGCAGGGGTGGGGGCAAGCGGCGGTCGATCTGGTCACTGCGCCTGAATGAGCGCTGTGTGCCCCCACCCCAACCCTCCCCCGGAAGGGGAGGGAGCCAATCCCAACTTCCACTTCACAATGCTTCGACGAACCCTTCACTGCGCACTTGCCGCCATGCTCCTCATGGCAACGGCCGTCCACGCGCTGACCGCCGACGAAGCCAAGGCCATCGCCTCCGGCGAATCCGAATCGCGCATCACCGCGCTCAACAAGGCCGTGCTCACGGCCGACGAAAAAACCGCCGCTTTCATCCAGGCCATGTCCGAAGACGCGGTCAAGTACACCGAAGACAAGGTCTTCGTGATGAAGGAAGACAAAGGCTACGACCCCGTGACCGGCGCCGAACTGAAGGTGCCCGACACGGCCGAGGACGTGGTCAACAACAACCTGATGCGCGGCGCGCTCGATGCCGCGCAGGCCGCGCTCAAGCTCACCAGCAAGGACGACGCGGTGCGCGCCGAAGCCGCGCAAGCGCTCTTCAAGGAGCCCGACGAATCCCGCGTGCCCATGGTCGAGAAGGCGCTGGCCGCCGAGACCAACCCCGCCATCAAGGCGCAGCTCCAGCTGGTGCGCGCTGCCAGCATGCTCAGCAGCGCCGACAAGGCCAAGCGCCTTATCGCGGCCAAGGAGCTTGGCGCCAACAGCAGCCCCGACACCAAGCTGCTGCTCAACCAGCGGCTCGCCGACGAGACCGAGGCGGACGTCAAGGCCGCCATCGTCGCTTCCATTGCCAGCATCGACGGCTCGCTGGTCTGGGGCGACCGCATCAACGCGGTGTTCAGCGGCATCAGCCTGGGCTCGGTGCTGCTGCTCGCCGCGCTGGGCCTGGCCATTACCTACGGCCTGATGGGCGTCATCAACATGGCGCACGGCGAGCTGATGATGATCGGCGCCTATGCCACCTACGTGATGCAGGGCATCTTCCAGCGCTACATGCCCGAGGCGGCCTTCGGCTGGTACCTGGTGGCGGCCATTCCGGTGGCGTTCCTTGCGTCGGCGCTCGTCGGTGCGGTGCTCGAACGCGGGGTGATCCGCTTTCTTTACGGCCGCCCGCTCGAAACGCTGCTCGCCACCTGGGGCATCAGCCTGATGCTGCAGCAACTCGTGCGGTCGCTCTTCGGCGCGCAGAACGTCGGCGTGGAAAACCCGGGCTGGATGAGCGGCGGCTTCACCATGCTGAGCAACGTGACGCTGCCATGGAACCGCATCTGCATCATCATCTTCGCGGCGCTGGTGCTGCTGGCCATGGGCTGGCTCATCGGCCGCACGCGGCTTGGCCTGTTTGTGCGCGGCGTCACGCAGAACCGGCCCATTGCCTCGTGCATGGGCGTGAACACGGCGCGCATCGACACCTACGCTTTCGCGCTCGGCTCCGGCATTGCCGGCCTTGCGGGTTGCGCGCTGAGCCAGATCGGCAACGTGGGGCCCGACCTCGGCCAGAGCTACATCGTCGACAGCTTCATGGTGGTCGTGATGGGCGGCGTGGGCCAGCTTGCGGGCACCGTGTATGCGGCACTGGGGCTCGGCGTTCTCAACAAGTTCATCGAAGGCTGGGCGGGCGCGGTGCTCGCGAAGATCGCGGTGCTTGTCTTCATCATCATCTTCATTCAAAAGAGACCTCAAGGCATCTTTGCCATGAAGGGCCGGAGCGCAGAAGCATGAGCCGCCGGGCCGCTCCCAAGGCGAATAACGTAGCGCGCAGCGCGGAGAATTTCGAATGAGCAAGGTCACGTTGCCAACCAAGGGCCCGCTGCTGAGCGGCAAGGGCTGGACAGCCTTCTTTGTCACGCTGATCGTGGTGTGCGCGGTGGCGCCGGTTCTCAACATGGTGGTGCCGGCCGACAGCCCGCTGCACATGAGCGACTACGCCGTGGCGCTCGTCGGCAAGATCATGTGCTACGCCATCTGCGCGCTGGCCATGGACCTGATCTGGGGCTACACCGGCATTCTCTCGCTGGGGCACGGTCTCTTCTTTGCGCTCGGCGGCTACATGATGGGCATGTACCTCATGCGGCAGATCGGCCGCGACGGCAACTACAAGAGCGACCTGCCCGACTTCATGGTGTTTCTCGACTGGAAGACGCTGCCCTGGCACTGGACCTTCAGCGACAGCTTCATTGCCACGCTGTTCCTCATCGTTGCGGTGCCGGGCCTCATCGCCTTCGTGTTCGGCTTCTTCGCGTTCCGCTCGCGCATCAAGGGCGTGTATTTTTCAATCATCACGCAGGCCATGACCTTCGCGGCAATGCTGCTGTTCTTCCGCAACGAAACGGGCTTCGGCGGCAACAACGGCTTTACCGATTTCAAGCGCATCCTCGGCATTCCGATTGCCACGCAAGAGATGCGCATGACGCTCTTCGCGCTCACGGGCATCACGCTCCTGGGCTTCTTCCTGTTTGCCAAATGGCTCATCGGCAGCAAGTTCGGCCGCGTGCTCCAGGCCATTCGCGATGCCGAAACGCGCGTGATGTTCTCGGGCTACAACCCGCTGCCTTACAAGCTCACCATCTGGGTCATCTCGGCCATCATGTGCGGTGTCGCCGGTGCGTTGTACGTGCCGCAGGTCGGCATCATCAACCCGGGCGAGATGAGCGCGGCCAACTCCATCGAGATCGCGATCTGGGCGGCCGTGGGGGGTCGCGCAACGCTCATCGGGCCGATCATCGGCGCTTTCATCGTCAACGGTGCGAAGAGCTGGCTCACTGTGGCGTACCCGGAGTACTGGCTGTACTTCCTTGGCGCGTTGTTCATTGCCGTCACGCTGTTCCTGCCGAACGGCATCGTGGGCCTGGTGAAGAAATGGCTGTCGCGTGAGAAGGCGGCACCCGCTGCACCGAGTGCCGGCCGCGAGGAAGCGCAGCGCGCCATGGCCGCCGCGCAGGGCATGGAGCCCGAGGCGCTGCATGCACCGCTCGCGCCTGAAGTGAAGGGAGCGCGCGCATGACGCCCGACCTGATGGAAGCCGGGGCCGAGCGCGCGGCAAGGGCCCACGGCATGCACTACGTGAGCGGCAGCACCGAGTCGGGCGGTCGTTCCGCCGGCTTCGGCCGCATTGCCACGCCGGGCGAGGTCGACATCACGCACGGCCGCATCCTGTACCTTGAGGACGTGAGCGTGAGCTTCGACGGCTTCAAGGCGATCAACAAGCTGTCGCTCGATATTGCGCCGGGCGAGCTGCGCTGCATCATCGGCCCCAACGGCGCGGGCAAGACGACGATGATGGACATCATCACCGGCAAGACGCGGCCCGACGAAGGCACGGTGTTCTTCGGCAGCACCATCGACCTGCTGCGCCACCGCGAGGCCGACATTGCCCAACTGGGCATCGGCCGCAAGTTCCAGAAGCCGACGGTGTTCGAGCATCTCACCGTGTTCGAGAACCTCGAGCTCGCGCTCAAGACCAACAAGGGCGTTCGCGCCTCGATGCTGTTCAGGCTCGACTCGGCGCAGAGCGATCGGCTGGCCGAAGTGCTGCACACCATTCATCTGGCCGACAGCGTGTCGCGCCTGGCCGGCAACCTGAGCCACGGGCAGAAGCAATGGCTCGAAATCGGCATGCTGCTGATGCAGGACCCGAAGCTGCTGCTGCTCGACGAGCCGGTGGCCGGCATGACCGACGAGGAAACCGCGCGCACCGCCGAGCTGTTCCTCACGCTCAAAGGCAAGCATTCGTTGATGGTGGTGGAGCACGACATGAGCTTCATCCGCACGATCTCCGAGATCGTCACCGTGCTGTGCGACGGCTCCGTGCTGGCGCAGGGCACGCTCGACGAAGTGCAGTCCGACGAACGCGTGATCGAGGTTTATCTCGGCCGCTGAGGAATCGATTTCATGCTGACAGTCAAGAACATCCACCAGTACTACGGCGGCTCCCACATCCTGCGGGACGTGAGCTTCGAGGCAACGCTCGGCAAGGTCACCGTGCTGCTGGGCCGCAACGGCGTAGGCAAGACCACGCTGCTGAAGTCGTTGATGGGCCTGGTGCCCATCAAGAGCGGCAGCATCGAGCTCGAAGGCAAGCCGATCCACAAGGCCACGCCGTACGAACGGGCAAGGGCCGGCATCGGTTTCGTTCCCCAAGGCCGCGAAATCTTTGCGCGCCTCACCGTCGAGGAAAACCTGCGCATGGGCCTGGCGTACAAGAGCGGCAGCACGCCCATTCCGTCGGAACTCTTCGAGCTGTTCCCCGTGCTCAAGCAGATGATCAACAGAAGAGGCGGCGATCTCTCGGGCGGGCAGCAGCAGCAACTGGCCATTGCCCGCGCCCTGGCGCCCAAGCCCAAGCTGCTGATCCTCGACGAGCCCACCGAAGGCATTCAGCCGAGCATCATCAAGGACATCGGCCGCGTCATCCGCATGCTGGCCGATCGCGGCGACATGGCCATCGTGCTCTGCGAGCAGTACTACGACTTTGCCCAGGAGCTCGCCGACGACTACCTCGTGATGGAGCGCGGCGAGGTGATCGCGCGCGGCCTCGGCAAGGACATGGAAGCACAGGGCGTGCGGCAGCTCGTCGCCATCTGACCGCAAGGGGCAGAAGCCAGAAAAAGCCCGTCCCCGTATCGGCCCTTCGCCATTTGCGTATCGGCAGAAATTCAGGGTTTACCCTAAAATCGGGCCCTGCCCGTCGCCGCCGGGCACCCTCCCAGGAGCCTGGCCTTGAACGCCCCCCCACCCGCGCCCGATACCGGCGCGGACACCGACATTTCCTCTTCTTCGTCTGCGCCGCCTCGGCCCGTCAACTTCTTGCGGGCCGTGCTTGCGCTCGGCGTCGGCGGCTTTGCCATCGGCACGGGTGAGTTCGTGATCATGGGCCTGCTGCCCGAGGTTGCGCGCGACATTGCCGTCACCATTCCGCAGGCGGGCCACGTCATCAGCGCCTACGCGCTGGGCGTGGTCATCGGCGCGCCCGTGCTCGCGGTGCTTGCCGCGGGTTGGCGGCGCCGCGCACTGCTGATTGCGCTCATGGCCATTTTTGCCGCCGGTAATTTCGCCAGCGCCATGGCGCCGGGCTACATGTCGCTCAACCTGCTGCGCTTTGCGACCGGCCTGCCGCACGGCACCTACTTTGGCGTTGCCGCGCTGGTGGCGGCAACGCTGGCGCCATCCGGCCGCCGCGCGCGGGCCGTGGGCCTTGTCATGCTGGGGCTCACCGGCGCCACGCTTGTCGGCGTGCCGATTGCCGCCTGGCTCGGCCAGCTGTTCGGCTGGCGCGCGGCCTTCGTGTTCGTCGGCGTCATCGCGCTCATTGCCGTGGCGCTGCTGCGGCGTGACATTCCCGATCTTGCGGCGCCCGCGGGTGCCAGCCCGTGGCGCGAGCTTGGCGCGCTCAAGCGCAAGCAGGTGTGGTTCACGCTTGGCATCGGCGCCATCGGCTTTGGCGGCATGTTCTCGGTGTTCAGCTACATCAAGCCCACGCTGATCGAGGTGGCGGGCTTGCCTTTGGGCGGCGTGCCCTTCGTTCTTGCGCTGTTCGGCCTGGGCATGGTCACGGGCAACCTCGTCGGCTCGCGCCTGGCCGACAAGTCGCTCATGCGCACCATCGGCGGCCTGCTGGTGTATGCGGCGCTGGTGCTCGCCATGTTCACGTTCGCGGCGCACAACGTCTTTACTGCGGCGTTCAACGTGTTTCTCATCGGCACCACGGTCGCCATCGGCCCGGCGCTGCAGATTCGCCTGATGGACGTGGCCGGCGACGCGCAGACGCTTGCCGCCGCGCTCAACCACTCGGCCTTCAACATGGCCAACGCGCTCGGCGCGTGGCTCGGCGGCGTGGCCATTGCGGCGGGCCTGGGCTGGACCTCGACCGGGTGGGTCGGGGCGCTGTTGGCGCTGGCCGGCATCGGCATCTTCGGCTGGGCCGTGATGAGCGCACGCGCCGGCGCCCGGCAGGGCGGCCGGCTCGAAGCCACCTGAGAAAAGCCGGCGCATGCAGGATTGCGCGGCCGTGTCTATGATGACCGCCGCCCTTCCACACCTCTCTCATCGCTTCGGATCGAGACCACCATGAGCATTCCCACCACCCGGCTCGGCCGCACGGGCCTGACCGTGTCGCGCCTTGCGCTCGGCACCATGACCTTCGGCCTGCAGACCGACGAGGCCGTGTCGCACAGCATTCTCGACAAGGCCGCGGAAGGCGGCATCAACTTTCTGGATACGGCCGACGTGTACCCGCTGGGCGGCACCGTCGAGACCACCGGCCGCACCGAAGAAATCATCGGCCGCTGGCTGCAGAAGCAAGGCCCCACCGGCCGCCGCCGCTTCGTGGTGGCCACCAAGGCTGTCGGCAAGGTCGGCCCCAACAGCTGGGACCAGGGCGCATCGCGCAAGCACCTGCTGGACGCCATCGACGCCTCGCTCAAGCGGCTGCAGACCGACCATGTCGACCTGTACCAGCTGCACAGCGACGACCGCGAGACACCGCTCGAAGAGAGCCTGGAGGCGCTGGACGTCATCGTCAGATCCGGCCGCGCGCGCTACATCGGCGTGTCCAACTTCCTGGCCTACCGGCTGGCCCGCGCGCTCGGCAAGGCCGAGCTGCACAAGCTCACGCGCTATGTGTCGGTGCAGCCGCGCTACAGCCTGCTGTTCCGCGAAATCGAACGCGAGCTGCTGCCGCTCGCGGCCGAAGAGGGCCTGGGCGTAATTCCCTACAACCCACTGGCCGGCGGCCTGCTCACCGGCAAGTACAAGCCCGGTGCCAAGCCTGAGGAAAACACGCGCTTCACGCTCGGCACCGCGGGCGGCATGTACCAGGACCGCTATTGGAACGAGCGCAGCTTCAACACGGTGACGCAGCTGCACAAGCTGGCCGACGAAGCCGGTGTGCCGCTGGCCACGCTGGCGGTCGCGTGGGTCATGGCCAACCCGCTCATTACCGCGCCGCTGCTGGGCGCCAGCCGGCCCGAACAGCTCGACGCCACGCTGGCAGCCGCCGAATACAAGCTCGACCCGGCACTGAAGCAGAAGCTCGACGAGCTCACGGCCGAATACCGCAAGGGCGACGCGCCCCGCTAGGCCCTGAACGAGTAAACCCCCACCTCGCGCTGCTGCCATGGCACAGCTGATGTCGCTGCTGGTGCAGAACGCGATCGCGATCGTCTTCGCGGCGAGCTTTGCCGCGCGCCTCGGCTTGCCCGTGCCTGCCGCAGCCGTGCTGGTGGTTTCGGGCGCGTTGCTGGCGGCTGGCAATGTCTCGGTGGTGGGCGTGGTGGTGGCTGCGGTGCTTGCCAACCTGCTGGGCGACGGCGCCTGGTTCTATGCCGGGCGGCGTTTCGGCTACGGCTTCATGCGCCTTCTGTGCCGCATCTCGCTGTCGCCCGACTCATGCGTGCGGCGCGGCGAATCGCTCATAGGCCGGTGGGGCGGCCTCTCGCTGGTGGCCGCCAAGTTCGTGCCCGGCGTCTCGGTGGTGGCGCCGCCGATGGCCGGTGCGCTGGGCATGTCGGTGTGGCGCTTCATCGGGTTCGATATTGGCGCCGCACTCATCTGGACCGGCGTTTTCCTCGGGCTCGGCTGGGCTTTTCGCGACCAGATCCAGGAGGTGCTGGCCATGCTCGCGCAGGCTGGCGGCATTGCGACGCTTGCGCTTGTGGTTGTGCTGGCCGTGATGCTGGTTGTGCGCTACTGGCGCCGCCGCGCATTCATGCGGCTGACCGGCATGCCGCGCATCACCGTGGACGAGCTGCACGATCTGCTGGCCGGCGAGGTGCCGCCGCTGGTCATCGATGTGCGTGGAGAGGCCGGCCTGCAGGTCGACCCGCGCCGCATTCCGGGTGCGCTTTCATACACGCTCAAGGCGCTGCAGCAGCGGCATGGAGAGCTGCCGCTGGTGGGCGGGCGCGACGTGGTGCTTTACTGCAATTGCCCCAACGAGGTGTCGGCCGCCCAGGCTGCGCGCGTGCTGCTGGCCCGCGGCGCACGCCGCGCACTGCCGCTCACAGGCGGGCTCGACGCATGGGTAGCCTCGGGTCGGCCCACCAGTCTGCACTGATCGGTCCAACCGCGTCATCGGGCAGGACAGGACCCGCCCCGGTGGTAGTCTTGCCCTCCGATGAACCTCCGCACCAAGATCGTCGCGCTGGCCGTTGCACCGCTGCTCATCGCGCTGGTGCTGGTTGCCCTGGCGGTGCGCCACCAGGAGCATGACCTGGCGCGGCGCGAGCGTGCGCTCATCGAGAAAAGCTACATGGACCAGCGGCGCAGCGAACTGCGCAGCTATGTCGACCTGGCCGTGAGCATCGTGCGGCCGCTGTACGACGCGGGCCTGGACGACGAAGAAACCCGCAACGAAGCCCTGCGCCGCCTGGCCGCGCTCGACTACGGCGATGACGGCTACTTCTTCGTCTACGACATGCAGGGCCGCTCCCTCATGCATTCGCGCCAGCCCGACCTCGTGGGCAAGAACCTCTGGGACCTGCGCGACTCCCGCGGCCGCTTCACCATACAAGACCTGATTGCCGGCGCGCGCGTGGGCGGCGGCTATGTCGAGTACGAATGGCGCAAGCCCTCCAGCGAGCAGATGGCGCCCAAGCTGGGCTACGTCACCGCGTTGCCGCGCTGGAACTGGATGGTCGGCACCGGCCTGTACCTCGACGACATCGAAACCACCATGCAGGCGCTCGACCGGCAGATGAGCGCCAATGTCACCACCACGCTGCTCTGGATTGCCGGCATTGCCGCGCTGTGCCTGGGCGTGGTGAGCGCCACCGGCCTGCTGCTCAACCTGAGCGAACACCGCGTGGCCGAGGCCAAGCTGCGGCTGCTCGCGCGGCGCGTGGTTCAGTCGCAAGAAGAAGAGCGCGGCCACCTCGCGCGCGAGCTGCACGACGGTACCAGCCAAACGCTGGTGTCCGCCAAGCTGCTCATCGAATCCGCCGTGGATGCACTCGACCGCGACAGCCAGGCGTCACCGCCCGCACTGACCAAGGCACTGCAAAGGCTCAATGATTCGCTGCTCGAAGTGCGGCGCATTTCGCATCGGCTGCGCCCGGCGCTGCTCGACACCCTTGGCCTGCCCGCCGCATTGCAACGCCTGGGCGACGAGTTTGCGGAAGAGGGCGCCATCGATGCGTCGATCATGATCGAAGGCGAGGCCTTCGAGCTCTCGCAAGAAGCCAAGACCGCGCTCTTCCGCGTCACGCAAGAGGCGCTGACCAATGTGCGCAAGCACGCAAAGGCCAACCGCGTGCACATTGCCCTCGGCTTCTCGGACGAAGACGGTGTGCGGCTCGAGATCGGCGACGACGGCGAGGGCTTCGACGTAGACGCCATGCAGCTCGACCCGCGCCGCGGCATCGGCCTGCGCAACATGCGCGAACGCATGGAGTCGATCGGCGGGCGCCTCAGCGTGCGGTCCGGCGAAGGCGGAACAACCATCGTGGCCGAAGTGCCGACCCAGAGCGCCAAGCCTGAATAGCCGGACCCCTGCGATGAAAGACGCCGCCCGATCCATCCGCCTCTTTCTGGTCGACGACCACCCGCTGGTGCGCGACGGCCTGCGCGCGCGGCTCGGCTCCATGCCCAACCTCGAGATCGTCGGCGAGGCGGGCAGCGCAGCCGAGGCGCTTTCGCTTGTCGAAGAACTGCGCCCCGACCTGCTGCTGATGGATGTCGGCATGAAGGACATGAACGGCATCGACCTGGCCGCGCTCGTGCTGCAACGCCAGCCCGCGCCGCACGTGGTGATGCTCAGCATGTACGACAACCCCGAGTACGTGCAGAAGGCCTTGCAGGTGGGCGCGCGCGGCTACGTGCTGAAAGACGCGCCCGCCGCCGAAATCGTCGCCGCCATAGAGGCTGTGTCGGCTGGCGGCACCTTCCTGAGTCCGGCCGTTTCAAAAAAGCTGTTCCGCAACCAGGCACCCAAGCCGCTGCTCACGCCGCGCGAGAGCGAAATACTCACGGCATTAGGCAGGGGTGAATCCAGCAAGCAGATTGCGCGCGACCTCGGGCTCAGCGTTCGCACGGTGGAAGCGCACCGGCAGAGCATCAAACGGCGGCTGGGAATCGAGGGGCAGGCCGAGCTGATCAAGTACGCGGTGGAGCACGCGCGGGAGTTTGGGGGCGGATGAGCCGCCGGACCTCTTACGCAGTCGGCAATGCGTTCGCCTTGACCCGGGGCAGTTCGAGCTCGAAGCTCGTGCCCGCCGGGGAGCTCACGCATCGCACCTGTCCGCCATGTGCGGCAACAATCTGCTGCACGATGAAGAGCCCGAGCCCGAGATTTGTCCGATTGCCGGAGGCGTCGGCTGCGGAACCTCGCTCAAGGGCCTTGAACAACTTGGGAATTTCGGCGGAAGGAATCTCCTGACCCGTATTCGCCACCTTCAGCAAGACGGCACCCACGCCGCCGGTCAAAGTCACCGAAATGGGCCCGGCGTCGCCGTAGGTCGCCGCGTTGTTGACCAGGTTCCCCAATGCTTCGCGCACGGCTGAGGCGTCGAACAAGCCCTCTGTATCCGCTCCTGCCGAAAAATCGATGTGCGCGTCGGGAAGCGCAGCGCGCAACAGTTCGACTTCTGCGGCACATTGTTCGCCCAGGTTGGTGTGCTCCCGGTGAATCTTCATGCCTCCACCCAACGCTGACCTGTTGTACTGCAGCAAAGTGTCCAGGAGCGAGGCCATTCGCCGTCCGCTGCGTATCAGCACACCCACTTCGGACATCGGCGATTCTTTTGTCTTTCTCGAAATGAGCTCCGCGGTGAGAAGAATCGCATTCAGGGGCCCACGCAAGTCATGCCCCAGTACACCCAGGAATACGTTCCTGAGCTGATCGGTTTCCTCGGAAAAGAACTCGACGGACTCCGCCACCGCCTGGTCGATGGCTTCGTTGAACCGGATGACGTCGACCACAGAAACCGCAACAGGCTCCTTTTCTGCCCACAGCCTGAGCACACCCGCTCTGAGGGCGCGGTACTCGGCGACGAGCTGGGTCATTTGAAGGCCGCTTCTCGCTCTTTGGCGCCCATGCGTTTGAGCAGCGGAATCTTCGGTACCCGAAAGGGCCGCCCCTTGGCCCAGGGACTTGGCATGCGCTTCGTTGGACGACTGGCTGTTCTCCAGGTCGAGTACGATCGCCTCGAGGATCTTCGGGATGTGATCCCTGAGGGTCAGCTCCGATTCATGTGCAAGGGGCGCCAGCGTACGCGCGTACCGTGCCGCCTCGGCGACGATCGTCTCGCTATGGATGTTGATGAATTCAGCCAGACGCATAGGTGCCTTCGAGAGCAGTGACAAGGTAGATGACCGAAAGCGAGGAGACCGTGCCGCATTCTGCCTGTATTCGCCGCTTCGATCTCGGCTAGAAAAGCCCGCGCTGCGAAGTCGTCAAGGCCATGAAGCTTTCTCCGATGGGCTGGAGAATGGCGTCGGCAATCGGCTGGAGCTGCCTGGTCAGGTAATGTTCGTAGTCGATGTGCGAATGGCGGGTTTCCAGCGGCTCCGGCCCGTTCCTGGTCATGACGTATTGAATCCAGCCGCCTTTCTGATACTGCTTGGGCCGGCCGATGCGGCCATTGTGTTCGTCGGCAATGCGAGCGGCTCGCACCTGCGGCGGCACGTTGACCAGATAGGCGTCGAGCCGATGGCGCAGGCGCTTGCGGTAGATGAGCAGGTCGTCCTTGGCGCCGGCCAGTGTCGACCTCGCGTAGTCGGTCACGAATTCCTTGTAGGGCGCGCCCTGAAAAATGCGTGAAAGCAGGCCCTCCTGGAACTGCCGCGCCAGCGGGGTCCAGTCGCTGCGCGCCATCTCCAGGCCGCGGTACACCATCTCCTCCTTGCCGGCGGTATCGACACTCAGGCCCGCGTAGCGCTTCTTGCTGCCGACCTCCGAGCCGCGAATGGTGGGCATGAAGAACTTCTTGTAGTGAGTGTCCACCTCGATCTCCAGAAAACTCTCCAGGCCCTGCTCGTCGCGAAGGGTGCGCGTCCACCAGTCGTTGATGTCGGCCGCCAGGCTTGCCGCGACGGCGTGCGCCTCCTCGTTGGTGTGGGTGCGCTTGAGCCAGATGAAGATGGAGTCGGTATCGCCATAGATGGCCTCGTAGCCCCGCCTCTCCACGAACTCGCGCGTGAGCTTCATCATCTCGTGTCCGCGCAGGGTGACGGCGGACACCAGATCGGGGTTGAAGAACCGGCACTCGGCCGCGCCCAGCACGCCGGCAAAGGAGTTCATGAGCAGCTTCAGCGCTTGCGACAGCGGCTCGTTCTTCGTCCGCTTGGCCTCGTCCCGGGCGCGCCAGAGCGTGGTCACGATCTCGGGCAGGCAGTGCCTGTCCCGCGAAAAGACTGTCCCCTTCGGTCCCCTGATGCATACGGCGGGGTCGCTGGCATTCGTTCCCTCGACAAGGCCCACCGGATCGACCAGGAAGGTCCGGATGATGGAAGGGTAGAGGCTCTTGTAGTCCAGCACCACGACGGAGTCGTAGAAGCCCGGTTTGGAGTCCATCACGTACCCGCCCGGATAGGCCTTGCTCGCAATTTCGCCCACATTCGGCGCCACGTAGCCCAGGCGGTGGATCCGCGGCATGTAGTGGTGGCTGAACGCTGCAATGGAGCCGCCGAAGTGGTCGGCTTGAAGGCCGGTGGTCTGGGCCCGCTCCATCACGAACTGCAGCAGCTTGGCCTTGTCGAAGATCCGCAGGACCAGCTCGCAGTCCCGGATGTTGTAGAGCGCGAGCGCGGGCTTGTCTTCCTGGTAGCGCCGCTCGATCTCCGCCATCTTGTCGTACTCATCGCCGATGGCCTTGCCTTCACCGAGCAGCGCTTGCGAGACGGTCTCCAGGCTGAAGGACGGAAAGCTCCACACCGCGGCCTTGAGCGCGTCGATGCCGTCGATGATGACCCGGCCCGATGTAGGCGCGAACAGGTAGCCCTGCTTGCCCGGATGGGTCCGCCATTCGATCGGGCGGCCCTCCCGCCCCAGCAGGAACTGCACGCCGCAGTCGTTGGCCGTCTTCTGCAGCACGCGCAGGTCGAACTGGATGACGTTCCAGCCGATGATGACGTCAGGGTCATTCCGCTCGAACCAGTCGTTGAGCTTTTCGATCATGGCCTTGCGGGACGCGCAATAGATCAGCGAAAAGGCCATGGGTTCGTCAGACCCGGCTGGCGGCTCTGGCGGCGGCTCGCCCAGCATGAAGACGACGCGCTCCGGCGTGCCGTCCAGCGCGATGGAATAGAGCGCTTCGTCTTGGCTCGTCTCAATGTCCAGCGACACGACCTTCAGCACGGGACGGTACTCGGGCGCGGGCTTGAGCTTGCAGTCGACGATGGTGGCGCGCTCTACCCGCCCGCCTTCCACCCGCACGCCGGCGGTGATGAAGCGTTCCATCAGGTAGCGGTCGTGCGGGCGCACGTCGGCCTCGAGCAAGGAAACGCCCTGGGCCTGCAGGGCGCGCGCCAACCGGCCGAGTTGGCGAAAGTGCTTCGCATACACACCGAGGACAGGTTCCTGATGGAACGTCTTCAGTTCAAGCTCACGCAACTGCACGTCCGGCATGGCCGTGAGGTGGGCTTCCACCGCCGCCCGATGCCGATTGGCGACGAACGCGACGCTGCGGCGCGAGGTCAGCAGCACTTTCCTCGGCCCCGCATCGGTTGCCAGCCAGTACTCGATCTCTGTACCGGCGGGCGCGTCACGCCAGTGGCGGGTAAGGATGAAGCCCTGGAGTTCGGTGGATGTCACGAGAGCTCGGCTTCCTATACGTACTCCAGGAGGATTCTCGCGAAAGGCTCTGGGGCAAGCCGCGGAATATCGTGTGCGCAGTCCAGACGATGCGTAGCCCATTCGGGGTCCAGCCGCAGACGTTCGTACAGCTCGATGAACGGACTTCCTTCCCAGCCGAACGCGGCGATAAAGGCTTTGCTGCGGACATTGCGCCACTCGCCCGTCAACTTGATTGCCTGCAGAAAGGTCGCGATGGGGTGCGGGCGGCATCGCCTGTCCAGATGAACCGAAGGCGTACAGCTCAAGCCATCCGCCGCCACGCCCGCAATGAAACGCTCCCGATAATTCTGGGTGGTGAGCGACCAAACAGACGCACCGTTGTCCGGCACATAGGCATCGGCGTAAACGATCGCTTCCACGCGCGACGGCTCCTTGTCGGCCGCACCCGTGATGACCATTCCTCCATATGAATGACCGACAAGAATGGCCTGCGTATCGTGCCCCCGAATCGCCTGAACCACCTCGTCGATATGACGTTCGAGATTGACCCCGTTCGCAGGCTCATCGCCAAGGCCGGAGAGCGTGAGCGCCTGCACTTCGTGGCCTTCGCTCGAGAGCACCTTGCTCACATCGTCGAAGGCCCATGCCCCGTGCCAACCTCCCGGCACCAAAACGAATCTTGCCATCTGATTTTGTCCTCTCGAATGAGGCGGTGGAACCGGCGTTGAGCCATCGGACCGCAGCACGTTCAACACGCGCCATTGTCGTTTGGAGATCGCGTTCGCGCATCGCTCGGCGGCCCTTCCGCATAGGCGGTTGCGGCCTTCGGAATCTTGCCGTTCACCTATTGTCGGCGACGAGTCTCTATGGGTTCTTGACCTCGGGGCTCGATCTCGAAGACATCGCCGTTCGTGGGCGTCGCAGACTCATGGTAGATGTCGTAGAGATACTGCGCCAGCTCGGCGTGAGGCACATCGGACGGAATCGCGAGTCCTGCTGGCCGACGCTTGCCATCGTCTCCTGAAAGGTGAGCGGCCCATGCGTTGCCGACTCGCTCGATGGCAATGATTCGCCCGAAAACGTTGAAGCGGTATCGCATAGAGCATCCATTCTCAACAACCTTGGTCAACGACCACTAGTGGCTGCTCACCTGATCGCAGCACTCCAGAATTCATTCGCCGCCTTCCCCAGGAGCTCGCTGTCCCGATAGAGCCTGATCTCCAGCGGTACGGCCCACTCGGTGCTCGCTGCGGCGACAAGGCGCCCTTGGTCGATGTCTTCTTCCACAAGGGTCTGCGGCAGCCATGCGATGCCCCTGCCGTCCAGCGCCATCGTCCGGAGCACCGAGGCGAGATGAGCCGTGAAAACGACTTGGACATCGAGCGACTCCAGCCGCGGGCTCACCAAGGCGCGCATGATGCGCCCCAGCCCCGATTCCTCGCTGTACAAGAGCACCGGCACGGCCGATGCGCCTTTGCGTGAAAGCTGATGCAGCGGCTTGCCGGCGCCATTGGGTGCGGACACTGCGACCAGCATGTCCCCGCCGATCCGGGCTGATTCGTATGTGTCTGCATCGAGCGCGCCATGCGCATCGGGATGTGCGTGGCTCAGAACGAACTGGACCTTGCTTTGCAGCATCAGCGATTCGCAACGCTGAAGCACGTCGGACATGAGTTGCACCGGCCCGAGCGTGATGCTCGACTCGAGGCTGCGAATCCATCGCGGCAGGAAGGTCATGGAAAGCGCATGCGTGCACGCAATGCGCAGGGTGACCGAACTCGCCTCCGCAACCTTCCTGGCGTCGCCTGGTACGCGGGCCACCCTTGCGATCAATTCCTGCGCCACGCCGGCAAACCACTCGCCAACTTCGGTGAGCGTGGCAGGCTGCGTGCTGCGGTCGAACAGGTCTGCGCCGATCCACTCTTCCAGCGCGCGAATGCGGCGGCTGAATGCGGGCTGAGAGCTGTGGCGCTCATCTGCCGCACGCGAGAAATTTCCGGTTGCTGCCAACGCCAGGAAGTCGTCAAGCCAGATCAGGTTCATTTCCGGTTCGTCCAGCGCATAGAAGTTGAGAAATTGAACATTGGCAGAAAAAGACGGCACGGCCGACCATTCAGTCTCCCACTCACCCGTTCTGGAGACAACCGTGAAGATCGTCGAAATCCGCGAGAAGACCATCCCCATCAGCTCGCCCATTCGCAACGCCTACATCGACTTTAGCAAGATGACGCTGAGCCTTGTCGCGGTGATCACCGACGTGATCCGCGATGGCAAGCCAGTCGTCGGCTATGGCTTCAACTCGAACGGCCGCTACGGCCAGGGCAAGCTGATGCGCGAGCGGTTCATCCCGCGCATCATGGAAGCGAACCCGTCGTCTCTTGTCGATGACAGCGGCAACAACCTCGATCCGCACAAGATCTGGAACACCATGTTCACCAATGAGAAGCCGGGCGGCCATGGCGAGCGCTCGGTGGCCATCGGCACCATCGACATGGCGGTGTGGGACGCGGTGGCCAAGATCGAAGGCAAGCCGCTGTTTCAGTTGCTGGCCGACCGCTACGGGGACGGCAAGCCCAACCGCAAGATCTTCGTCTACGCAGCGGGCGGCTACTACTACCCGGGGCAAGACCACGGAAAGCTGAAGGACGAGATGCGCAGCTACATCGACCGCGGCTACACGGTCGTGAAGAAGAAGATCGGCGGGGCCTCTCTCGACGAAGACCTGCGCCGCATCGACTCGATCATGGAGGTGCTGCAAGACGGCCAGAAGCTCTGCGTCGACGCCAACGGCCGCTTCGACTTGGAAACCGCGATTGCCTATGCCAAGGCCCTGTCGCAGTACGACCTGTTCTGGTACGAGGAGCCGGGCGATCCGCTGGACTTCGAACTGCAAGCGGCCCTCCGCAATTTCTACAAGAACCCGATGGCCACGGGCGAAGACCTTTTCTCGATGCAGGATGCGCGCAACCTGATCCGCTACGGCGGCATGCGCCCGGACCGCGATTGGCTGCAGTTCGACTGCGCGCTCAGCTACGGCCTGGTCGAGTACCTGCGCACGCTGGAGATGTTGAAGGAACATGGCTGGTCGGCAAGCCGCTGCATCCCGCACGGCGGTCACCAGATGTCGCTGAACATCGCGGCCGGCCTCGGCCTTGGCGGCAACGAGTCGTATCCTGACCTTTTTCAGCCGTTCGGCGGGTTCCCGGATGGCGTGAAGGTCGAGAACAGTTTTGTGACCCTGCCTGACTTGCCGGGGATCGGCTTCGAGGGCAAAGCCGATCTGTACCGGGAGATGCAAGCGCTTTCAGCCTGAAGCAAATAACCCACCCAAGGAGACAACACCATGAAAAGCATTTGGCGCTACGCCGCCGGCCTCGGCCTGTTCGCTTCGGCTGCGTTGGCCTCTGCAGAGTTTCCGGACAAACCCGTCACGCTGGTGGTCCCGTTCGCGGCCGGCGGCCCGAGCGACAAGATCGCCCGTGACCTGGCCGAGGCACTCCGCAAGCCGCTCGGCCAGACCGTGGTCGTCGAAAACGCTGCCGGTGCGGGCGGCACCATCGGCTCGGCCAAGGTGGCGCGCGCCACCCCGGACGGCTACACGCTGCTGGTGCATCACATCGGCATGGCAACCGCGCCCGCGCTGTATCGCAAGCTCTCTTACAAGGTGCCCGATGACTTCGAAATGCTGGGTGTGATCAACGAAGCTCCTTCGGTGGTGATCGGCAAGCCGACCCTGGAGGCCAACAGCTTCGCGGACCTGCGCAAGTGGATTGCCGCGAACGGCGGAAAGGTCAACCTCGCCCATGCAGGCTTGGGCTCTGCATCGCACCTCTGCGGCTTGATGTTCCAAAGCGCCTTGAAGACCACCATGACGGCCGTGCCCTACAAGGGAACCGCGCCAGCCATGACGGACCTTATTGGCGGGCAGGTCGATCTCATGTGCGAACAGGCCACCAACGCCGTTCCGCAGATCGAAGGCAAGAAGGTCAAGGTCTACGGCGTGACCAGCCTCAAGCGCCTGCCGCTGCCATCGCTCAAGGACACCGCCACGCTGTCGGAGTCCGGCCTCAAGGACTTCGACGTGCAGGTCTGGCACGGTTTGTATGCGCCCAAGGGAACGCCGCCCGCGGTGCTGGACAAGCTGAACGCGGCACTTCGCGTCGCCTTGAAGGACGCGGAACTCATCAAGCGTGAAGAGGCGCTGGGCCTTACCGTGGTGAATGACGAGCGCCTGGCCCCGGCCGGCCACAGGAAATTCGTCGAAGCTGAGAAGGCCCGCTGGGCGAAAGTGATCAAGGACGCCGGCGAATACGCCGACTGAGTGCGAGGAGAGAAAGAGCGTGAAGATCGGAATCATCGGCGCCGGCAATATCGGCGCGTGCCTCGCCCGCAAGCTCGCCGCCAGCGGCCATGACGTGAGGCTTGCCAACTCGAAGGGGCCGCAAACCATTCGGGACCTCGCCGCCGAAGTCGGTGCCACGCCGGTGACCAAGGAAAAGGCGGTGGCCGACGCCGAGGTCGTCATCCTTGCGATTCCGTTTGCAAGTCATCGGGACCTCGCGAACCTGTTCGAGAGCGTGGCGCCCGAGGCCGTGGTCATCGATACCTCCAACTACTATCCAACCCGCGATGGCGCAATTGCCGAGGTGGACGGCGGAAAGCCTGAAAGCACATGGAGCCAGGAACAGATCGGACGTCCCGTGGTGAAGGCATGGAACGCCGTTCTGGCCGCGACCTTGGAAGCAGGGGGACGGCCTGCAGGTACGCCCGGTCGTCTCGCGATTCCCGTGGCTGGAGACGATGCGACGGCAACGGCGACAGCCCGGCAGCTGGTCGATCAAACAGGGTTCGACGCGCTGGACGCCGGGGGCCTCCAGGACTCCTGGCGCCAGCAGCCGGGAACGCCCGCATACTGCACCGAGTTGACGATCGGTGAGTTGAAGCTGGCGGTCGAAGCAGCGAAAAGGGAGCGCGCGCCCCGCAATCGGGATGCCTTGATGAAGGAGTTTGCATCGGCAGGCGGCGCGCTGACGCACGCGCAAATCGTGGCGCGAAACCGGAGTGCTACCGCATAGATCAGCGCGGCCGTGCCATCTTCCCGTCGATCCGCAAGCGCCACAGCTCATATCGCTCCTCTCCGCTTTTGACCGCTCCCGCAAAATGATCGTTCAAGGCACTCGAGGTGAAGACCAGGTCGCCATCCGGATGGATTGCGGCGGTGTCGGGCCAGCGCACGCCTTCATCGGACGCGATCAGCGACATCGACTTTGTGCGAGGGTCGTACTTCACGATGCCGTTGCGCGTAACGTCCGTGATGTAGAGCCCGCCCGCCGAATCCGTCGCGATTCCGTCGGTGTTGCCGCCTACGCTGCCTAGATCGCGGGTCGCCGTGGCAATCTGGTCGTCGCTCGCACCGGCCTTGCGCAGAATCGCCGTCGGAAGCGCACGGGCGCGCGTCCCTGTCGTCACTGTCCAGTAGAGCGTGCGGGCATCGGGCGACAGCGCAATGCCGTTGATGCCGAGCAGCAGCGGGTTGCCCGGCCAAATCTCCGCACCATGAGCAACCACCTTCACGCCGGGCTCGACCTGCAGGTTCGGGTTCCTGTCCAGCACGCGCCGCGCCTTGCCTGAGGCGAAGTCCACCACGATCAAGCCCACCATGTTGTTCGGTGCGCTGCGCATGCCGCTGTCGGAGATATAGGCCACGCGGCGCTGTTCGTCGACTGCAATGTCGTTGAGAAAGCTGCCCTTGCGGTCGGCCGCGCCGTCCAGCCCGATGCGCTTCACCGTGCGGCCTGACTTCAGGTCGAGCACAAGCACCTTCTGGGCGTCCGGCGGTGCTTCGGATTCGCCCGCCACAAAGCCCAGGTCGAGCGCCCACAGCCATCCGTTCTTGCGGTCGACGTGAAAGCCCAGCACATTGCGCAAGCTCTGGTCCGGCGCGCCTTTCACGGCGTTGCCCTCTTTCGACGGAAATGCCGTCAGTCGCGCTGGCCCGGTTTGCACGCGGGTGTCCAGCTTGCTGAGGGTTGCCGGTGCGTCGGCAGACACCAGCCGCGGCGTGCTGACGTAGGCGGCGCCTTGTGCATCGAAATGCAAGCCCGCAATGGGTGCGTTGACCGACGATTCGAAAGGCGCCGGATCGGCGCCGTCCTTCGGCGCCTCCCAGCTCACGCCGGCGTAGCTGCGCCAGCGTTCGAGGGGCGCGGTGTCGGTGGCAGAGGCCGCGGTGGACGCGGTGGAAAGTGCGAGGGCGGCGGCCAGCACAACGAGCGGAGACGACATGGTGGAATCTCCGATCAGAGAATAGAGCGCGTCGCTGTCTGCCGCAGGTAGTCCACGATGCCTTTGGAGCGCGTGGCCGCAATGGCCAAGCCGATGCCGGCCGTTGCGCCGGTGACGATGGCGGTCTTGCCGCTGAGTTGCAGATCCATGATGCAGGTGTTCCTTGATGGCTTGTTTCAGAGGCTCGGGCCGTGGCCCAAGTCAGGGTTCGACTGTATTGATGGCTGAACAGGCGATAAACTGGCCTCAAAGGAAAACATTTGTTCTTCAGGAGTCAAGATGGGGCGGCGATTCGATCACCTGGGAGATGTGGAAACCTTCGTCACAGTGGTTGATAAGGGCTCCATGACGGCCGCTGCCGTGGCGCTCGCCACCACGCCGTCGGTGCTCAGCCGCGCCATTACCCGGCTCGAAGCGCGGCTTGGTGTGCAGCTGCTGCGCCGCACGACGCGGCGCCTGGGCCTGACCGAAGAAGGGCGCACCTACCTCGAGCAGTCGCGCGCGGCTTTCGCGCTGATCGACGATGCCGAGCGGGCGATGCAGGGCCCTGGCGACGCGCTGGCGGGCAGCGTGCGCCTGAGCGTGCCGACCACCTACGGCCATCATCGGCTGCCGGCGCTGCTGCTGAGTTTTTCCGCGCGGCATCCGCAAGTGCGCGTCGAACTGAACATCACCAATCGCAACGTAGACCTGGTGGCCGAGGGCTACGACCTCGCGATCCGGCTGGGCCAGTTGCCCGACAGCGGCATGGTCGCCCGCAAGCTCGAAGACGCGCCAATGTGCCTGCTCGCGGCGCCGGCCTACATCGAACGCGCGGGCGCGCCGGGCAGCGTGGCCGAACTCGCGCACCACAGCTGCCTGCCTTTCGTGATGCCGAGCACCGGCCGTGTGTCGCCCTGGCTGCTGCGTGAGGATGGACGCGACCTCGACTGGCTGCCGCACGGCAGCCTGCAGGTGTCGGACGATGTGATGGGTGTGGTTTCGCTGGCCCTGAACGGCCTGGGCATCTGCCAGACCTATGACTTCATCGCACGCGAGCTCGTGGCTCAGGGCCGTGCGGTCGAGGTGCTGGCGCAGTCACGCGGGCGCACACGGCCGTTCTCGGTGATCTATGCACCGCACCGCCGGCTCTCGTCCGCGTCGCGTGCGCTGATCGATTTTCTGGCCAAAAAGCAAACGTGATGCGAGCCTCCTCCGGGCTCAATCCGCCTTGAAGCCTGTCGCGGCGACCACCTTGCCCCAGCTCGCCGTATCCGCCGCGATCACGCGGGCGAACTCCTGCGACGTGGTGCCCGTGACGCTGAAGCCCGCATCCTCCAGTTTCGCCTTGCCTTCGGCTGACTGGACGGCCTTGCGGATGTCCGTCTCCAGCCGGGCGACGATCTCGGGCGGCGTTCTGGCCGGCGCGACGACGCCGAACCATGAGTTGAAAGCCAGCTGCGGAAAACCTTGCTCGCGGAAGGTCGGAACGTCGGGCAGGCTGGCGCTGCGTGTATCGCCGCTGGAGGCCAGCGCGATCAGCTTGCCGGCCTTCACGTTGGCTGCCGACAGGCCCACGCTCGCGAAGGCACCCGACACATCGCCGCTGAACAGGCCGCCCAGCGCATCGCCCGTGGTCTTGTAGTGCACCGGCTCCGGCTTGATGCCGATAGCGTCGCCGAAGAGAAACGCGCCGAAGTGGCCCGGCGTGCCTGCGCCGAATGTGCCCATGAACAGTCCCTTCTGCCCGCGGCTCCATTCCACGAACTGCTTCACGTCACGCGCCGGCACCTTGGCAGGGTTGACCACCAGCATGAAGTTGGAGGTGACCACCTGGCTCACGGGCACGAAGTCTTTCTTCGGGTCGTAGGAGAGCTTGCTGTAGCTGCTGGGCGCAATGGCCAGCTGGCCGGTTTCTCCGAGCATGAGCGTGTAGCCGTCGGGCTGCGCACGCGCCACCTCAGAAGCGGCGATCAGCCCGCCGGCGCCCGGCTTGTTGTCGACGATGACGCCGAGATTTCCCCATCCCTCGGACAGCTTCTGGGCCAGCAGCCGCGCCACGATGTCCGGACCGCTGCCGGCCGGAAAGCCGACGACAAGGCGCACCGGCCGCTGGGGATAAGCGACTGTCTGGGCGGCCGCCTGCGACGCCCACGACATGCCTGCGAGCCCGATCAGCGTGGTGGCGGCGGCGATGAGCGCGCGGCGGCGCGCGCCCGTGGAAAGGGCGGTGGTCATTCAGGTCTCCTGTCGGTGTTGAAGTTGGGAGGTGGGCCGGCGCGTGGGATTACTGCAGCACGAAAAAGCGCATGACGACCTGGGCCGGGTGGCGCACGCCGACCCCGACGAACATCCGCTCGGTGATCCAGCGCAGCGACTCGCTGCGCGTTTCGAACGAGGGCGCACAACGGAAATAGACCTGCGCCGGGTCGACAGGGTCGCCACGCAGCAGTTGCGCCATCACCTCGGCCGGTGCCGTGCGCATCGCGCGGTTGCGCACGTAGATGCGGTCGCCCGCATCCGTCTCCAGGCCGTAGCGTGCGTCCAGTTCCGAGACCGTGTCGCTCGCGATGCGCTGAAAATCGGCGCCGCCTGGCAGCACGCGTCCGGTCCAGCCCTCACCCTTGGCATGGCCACCCAGAATGGGCACCACGCGGCGCAGCCCCTGGGCGCCCTCGCTGAGCACCATCGGCTCGCCGACGTCGACGGATATGTCGGCAAACCAGGTGAGCCGCGGCGCGGCAAGCGGATCGTCTTGCTGAGGGATGGGAGCCATGCCCTAGCGTAAGTCCGGTGGCCGGGCAGCGCTGTCATCCTGGAAGATGACGGGATTCCCCGTATTGCCCCATGCGCACCTGGATTCCTGATTTGTCCGCCGAACCTGTCGGAGCGCCGCTGCTGCAGCGCCTGCCGATGGTGGTGCCCGCGGTGGGCGAACCGGGGTTCGGGGCCTGCCTTCTGGAGGCCATGGCCTCGGCATTGCCGGTGGGCTCGTTCTCGGTCTACCGCACCGGCTCGCGGCCCGCGATCTTTCTGAGCGGCAGCCGGGGCATGCCCGACACCACGCGGGACTGTTGGCGCGCCTACCTCTCGGGCCCCATCCGAAGCGACCGCACCTTGCGCGAAACGAGTGCGCCGCAACTGCGCGTGTGCCATATCACCGCGCCGGAAGTGCCCGCCGAACATCGTGCCAAGGTGTATGAAGCCCATGGCGTGGTGGAACGCGTGTCCGTGGTCGAGGAGGAGCCTGCGGCGTGCGACGATGCGCTGTTTGCAGTCAACTTCTATCGGCATACCCATCAGCGTCCGCTCAGCGATGCGCAGCTGGCCGACTTCGGCATTGCCGGGCGCCTGCTCATGGCCCTGGCCCGAAAGCACATCGCCCTGACACGCGTCGACATGGCCGACGCGGCCGACGAACTCAGGGCGCGGCTGCTGGCCCGTTGTCCGGCCCTCACGACGCAGGAGTTGAACGTGTGCCTTCGGCTGCTGCGCGGCATGACCCAGGAGGGCATCGCATCAGATATGGGCCTGGCGCTGCCAACGGTCAAGACCTATCGCAACCGGGCTTTCAACAGGCTCGGAATCCACTTTCGCAGCGAGCTGTTCGCACTCATGCTGCCCGAGCGCGGGGCAGGCAAAGCCGGGGTTTGACCGCGTGGTTGTTGTTCGCGTTCAGGTCCTGCGATGGCCGCGAACCGCCGTCGGGGCAAATCCAAACCGTGCGCGGAACCTTACCGAAAATCGCGACGCCGAATCGTAGCCGACGCTCGATGCGATTCGGGTGACCGCATGGTCGGTCGATTGGAGCAACGTCATGGCGAACGACATGCGTGCATCGGTCAATACCGACGCGAAGGTCGCTCCCTCCGCACTCAGTCTTCGCCTGAGCGTTGCTTCGCTCATGGCAAGCCGAGCGGCCACCGAGGCCATCGTCCACGGCTCTGAAAGCGAGCCGGCGAACAAGCTGCGCAGCCTTGCCACCATCGTTGTTGCGCCTTGCGGGGCCGCGAGCGCGATGTCGAACAAAGACAGCCACACCAACACCTCCGCCATCCGGTGCCTTGCAATCTCGGCGGGAACCTGGGGAGCGTTGGAGGACACCGCTTCGATGGCGCGGTCGACGGAATCGTGGAACTCCCGCCCGGCGCCCCGGAGCACGGCCGCCTGGCGCAGGGGCCGCGCTTCGCGGCAACCCTGCTCGAAAGCTTCGATGATCGCCTTGTCCCAAAGGAGCCAGCGTGCTTCGAAAAGACCTTGTGCCGACAGCTGGTTGAACACGTCGAAGGTCTGGCCGCCGGCCAGCACAATGGCTTCGCCGCCTTGCAGGCTCCAGCGGCGCTGACCGGACTGGAGCGTCTTCTTGCCGTGCCGCAGCAGTATGAGGGCAGGGCTGTCGAGCGCCAGCTGGCTGATTCGGAGCGTGCTGTGCTGAACGACATTGGCCGTCGTGCCGATCTCCGGGCGTGAGACCAGGGACCTTACCGAGACGTGCTTCGTCACGACCAGCGGTGATGAAGGCTAGGAACGCACCCGGTGAATGGCACACAGCTTGTTGCCATCGGGGTCGCGCACGTAGGCGAGGTAATAGCGGCCCAACGCCTCGTCACGCAAACCCGGCGGATCTTCGATCGATACGCCGCCATGCGCCACCGCCGTGTCGTGAAACTCTTTCACCAACTCGGGGCTCGCGCATTTGAACGCAATGGTGCCTCCGTTCGCACACGTGGCAGGCTGGTTGTCGATGGGCTCGCTGATCCCCAGCGTACTTCCGTCGTGCCGGTAGAACAGGCGAACATGACCCGTCGCCGCAACGTTGCGGACAGGCCCGTTCTCTGCGCCGATCACGCGAAGAACCGCATCGTAGAAGCGTTGAGAGCGCTCGATGTCGTTGCTGCCGATCATGATGTGATTGAACATTGGTATCTCCTTTTCTGCTTTTTGGACAATTTGACAAGGAAGCGAGTTTAGGCACGCATTGAGGGCGCTCATAGCTCAAAGTCGCTCAAATTCAGTGCCGATCCGCTCACATCGTCGAGCGGACCTCGTCCTGATACCCTCCAGATCATTCCATCCGCGCCGATTCCAGAATGCCCGATTTACCCCACAGCCCAGCTGCCGACCGCAACAAGCAGCCCATCCTCGAGGCATTGACACGCATCCTCGGCGAGCGTGGCGCCGCGCTGGAAATCGCATCCGGCACAGGCCAGCATGCCGCCTGGTTTGCAGCGGCAATGCCCCGATGGACATGGCACCCTACCGACGCAGACGCCCGCATGCTCCCCGCTCTTGAGGCGCGCGTCGAAGAAGCCGCACTGCCCAATCTCAGGCCGCCGCTCCTGCTCGACGTAACGGCGCCGCAATGGCCCTCGCAAGGCGCTGCGTTCGGCCAAGGCGAAGAAGAAACGAAGTTCGACGCAATCTACTGCGCCAACATGCTGCACATCGCACCGTGGGCCGCATGCGCTGGGCTAATGCAAGGGGCCGCGCGGCACCTGCTTCCCGGCGGGGTGTTGATCACTTACGGGCCTTACTTCGAAGAAGACGCCGTGCCCGCACCAAGCAACCTCGCCTTCGATGAAGACCTGCGTTCACGCAATTCCGCCTGGGGCATTCGCCGCCTGAAAGATGTGGCGGCAGAAGCGCGCGCAGCGGGCCTCTCATTGCGTGAACGCCAGGCGATGCCTGCGAACAACCTGCTGTTGGTGTTCGGCCGCTGACTAGCCCGCGGGGCGCACAATTTCGCCTGCACCACTCCGCTCACCGTAGAAACTTCCATGACTGATCTCCCCGCTTCGTCTCGCGTCGCTGTCGTCACCGGAGGTGCACGCGGCATCGGCCTGGCCATCGGCCGCTGGTTCCTGGCACATGGCTACAACGTCGCGCTGCTCGACATCGATGCCTCCACGCTCGATCAGGCGGTGGCCGATCTGGCTCAACCCGAGAGGGTGCTCGGCTTGCACTGCGACGTCTCGAAACCGCCGCAGGTCGCCAGCGCCGCCAAGGCCGTCGTCGAGCGCTTCAGCCATGTCGATGCGCTGGTCAACAACGCAGGCGTGGCGGTGTTCAAGCCGGTGCTCCAGACTTCGTTCGAAGAGTGGCGCACAGTGCTCGGCACCAACCTCGACGGCGCTTTTCTGTGCACGCAGGCTTTCGGTGCGCTGATGGTGGCGCGCGGACGTGGCGCGGTGGTCAACGTCGCTTCCATTTCCGGCCTGCGCGCGAGCACGCTGCGCGTGGCGTATGGCACCAGCAAGGCGGCGCTCATCCACCTGACCAAGCAGCATGCGGTCGAACTCGGCAACGCCGGCGTGCGCGTGAACGTGATCGCGCCGGGGCCGGTCGAAACCGAAATGGCCAAGCTCGTGCACACCGTGGCAATCCGCTCCGACTACTACGACACCATTCCGCTGGGCCGCTACGGCACGACGGAAGAGATGGCCAACACGGTGGGCTTTCTGTGCAGCGACGAGGCCAGCTTCATCAACGGCCAGGTGCTCGCGGTGGACGGCGGCTTCGATGCCGCCGGCGTGGGCTTGCCCACCTTGCGCAAGGGCGCGCCCACGTCCTGATTGCTTACCGCTGTCAGCGCACGCGCGGCACTGCGGCGGTCAGCAGCGCAAGCGCCTTGTTCAGCGTCGAGGTTGCGAACCACTGGCCCTTGGAATGCCCGATGCGCACCACGACGAGATCGTGCGAAGGAATCACCAGCACGAACTGGCCTCCCGCGCCAAGCATGTAGTAGGCCGACGTCGGCGCGGCCAATGAACTCATGCCGTTGATCCAGAAGAAGCCGCCGTAGATGGGGCGCTTGTCCGCGGCCCACGCCGGCGCAACGCTGCCCACGAAATTGACGAAGCCTTCGGGAAGAATGCGCTCGCCGTTCCACACGCCGTCCTGCAGGTAGAGGTTGCCCAGGCGGGCCCAGTCGCGTCCCGACATGAAGTCGTAGCCCTGCGTGAGAAAGTTGCCGTAGGGGTCGGTCTCGATGACCATCGAGCGGATGCCGATCTTGTCGAACAGCGCGCGTTGCGGAAACGAGAGGTACTCCTCGCCGCGCTTTTCCACCGCAAGGCGCACCAGGTAGTTGGCAAGCACGGGGTCGGTGTTGCGGTAGCGGCCTACCGCGCCGGGCGGCCATTGCTGCGGGCGGGTGGCGGCATAGTTGAAGGCGTTGATGCGGCCGGTGTAGTAGTAGGTGTGATCGGGGTAGGTGCCGTTGGGGTCAAAGTCCGGGTCGTCGGGCGCCTTGATGCGCAACCCGCTCGACATCTGCAGGATGTCCGAGATCTTGATCTGCTGGCGGCCGTCGCCGGCCCCTTGCCACTCGGGGATCGGTGCCTGCTGGTCGAGCTTGTACACACCCTGCTTGATGAGCACGCCCATCATGGTGGCAACGACGCTCTTGCCCATCGACCATGATTCGAGCGGCGTCGTCGGCCCGATGCCGTTCATGTAGCGCTCCGCAACGATGCGCCCCTTGTGCGTGACCACGAAGGCCGCCGTGTAGGCCTCCGTCACTCCGAACGCCGCCTCGACCGCCTCGTTCACCTTCGCCATGTTGACTTCCGCGGGCGGCGGGTCGCCAGGCAGCACGTCGCCCATCGGCCAGGGCTGGGTCGCGGGGTCGGGCAGGGTGCTCTTCACCTCGACGGGCGCGAAGAAAACGCCGTCGCTGCCCGCCGGCAGCGTGACGCAGCCCTGCGAGCCAAAGTGGCGCGCGACCAACGTCGGGCCGTTGGGAATCGAGATGCGGACCTCTTTCTTCACGCGATCGACCACGGGCTTGCCAACGTTCTTGCGCTGCTCATAGGGGCCCACGAAGTAGCCGAGGCTCTCGGCGGCAACGTCGGGGTCGATGCCCGTGATGAACACGGCGGAACACATCGTCTTGGCATAGCCGGAGGTATGGTGCTCCAGCACATTGCCCGGCGGTGGCACATAAGGTGTGTTCAGTTCGAGCGCCCGCGCCCGCGCAATGAGCGCATCGCGTTCGGGCAACTGGGCCGTGGTGGGCGGCGGTGTCACCGGAACACCGACCACTCCGCCGCCTCCACCCCCGCCGCCACCACCACCACCGCACGAGGCCAGCAGGGTTGCCAGGCTCAGGGCCGCAGCGGTTGTGGCAAGGGAACGGCGGATCGGGCAATGCATTGGCGGTCCTTGGGTAGCTTTGCGATGGGAGCGGTGGGTGTTTGCCGTGCGCAAACTCCGACACCGGCGGGATTGTGTGTGAATCCCATGCGGCCGCCTAGCTCTTTTCGGGGAAGCGCGAGCGATGTAGCTCCAAGGTTCTCACCTGTTCAGCAAGGCGCATCAAACACGTCTTTGCGATGACGCGGGTTGGGAGAGAAGCCGCTGTCAGCGGCACACCTCATACCCGCCGGTTTCCAGATGAAGATGGTCCCGGTGCGCCGCGTTGTAGTCGGGGCCGAGTACGCCGTTGAAGAACCGGCAGGCGCCGCGGTGCGCATCGCGCACCAGCAGCGCGGCCGGATCGCTGGTGCTTGCCGCGTCGGCGGAGCCGCCGCGAGGCCATGCCTGCAGCACCGTGATGCGCCGGCCGTTGGCAAGCGTCAGGCCGGCAACGTCGAGCGCATCGGCTGTCGCATGCCGGCTGCGCGAAGCACCCGGCACGGCGCCTTCGCCGCGGTTCACGTTGCGGCAGGCGTAACTGCCCAGGTGGTCGATGGCCGCCACCGGTTGGCCGAAGTGCTGCAGGGCGGCGGGTTGCAGTGCGTGTCTCTCCCACATGAAGAAGGACAGCGCCATGGGGCAACTCAGCGAAGGCGCCGTGCCCAGCCGCACGCCGGCGGAGCGCAGCCTCACCGCGTTCTTGAAGCCGCAGCCGGGGGCGGTGGTTCGGTCGGGCAGCAGGTCGTACTGCATGCCGGTTTGCGCCAGCGCGGCCAGGCAGCGCGCAGGCTCGCTGCGGGCGCGCGAAAGCTTGTAGCCGGTCAGCCAGCCGGGCGGCGCATTCACGTCGAGCGGCGCCCATGGATTGAAGCGCTCCGGGATCTGCAGCCTGCCGGTAGCGACCGCCCACGCGCCCAGCAAAAGTGCAGCGAGCACGGCGCACACAAACGCCGTGCCGAGCCAGCGCTTGCGCCTCGAGGGCGTCGGCTTTGCCGCATCATCAGAAAGGTTCAAGACAAGCGCTCCGATGCAGCGCCAGGCAGGATTGGATCAGCCATGCTGAAGCTCTGCAAAAAGCAGAACGCTAGAAGGCCTGGCGTTACTCGGCTGTAGTCTGACGTGGCTTTCTGCTGTGCGGTCAGGTGCCGGCGGGCCTCGGGCTTTCCTATTTGCTGCCGGCGAGTGCGATCGCATCCGCACCGGCGGGATACCGCAACGTCGGCGCGGGGTCGTTCGCGGCGTGCCACACCGCCTCGGCCACGTCGGCCGCGGTAGTCACTGCCGCCGGGTTGCCCAGTTCCGCGAACACGCGGTGCGCCAGCGGGGCATAGGCCTCGGGAATCAAGCCCTGCATGCGTTCAGCTCCGTTGGCGGTGAATTGCGTGCCCGGGCCATACCCGGGCTCGACGAGCTTTGCGCGAATGTTGAAAGGCGCGAGCTCGAACACCAGGGACTCGGTGAAGCCTTCGATGGCGGTCTTGCTCGCGGTGTAGGCCGCCACGAGCGGCATGGGTGCGAGGGTGACCGTGGATGTGACGTTGATGACCACGCCCGACTTCCTGAGCCGGAACTGCGGCAGCACGGCCTGGGTCATCGCCATCATGCCGAAGGTATTGGTTTCGAATATCTCGCGCACGGTCGCCATCGGCGTTGCCTCGAATGCGCCGAAGAGGCCCAGCCCCGCGTTATTGACCAGCACGTCGATAGGTCCGGCGGCCTCGAGCGCGGCGGCAATGCTCTCGGGCCTTGTCACGTCGAGCGGCAGCACGCGAAGGCATTCCGACACAGGCAGGAGTTCGGCGCGCGGCGTGCGCATGGTCGCAACGACGTGCCAGCCTTGCGCGTGAAAGTGGCGCGCGGTTTCCAGGCCGTAGCCAGACGAGCAGCCGGTGATCAGGACGGTCTTCATTGGGTTCCTTTGAGATTGGTTGAAGGTGCGTCACGATATCGGCACCTCGCCGGACTTTGAATAACCTATAGTCCGTGTTTTATTTGCAGGAGTCCGGCATGTCCGATCCGCTCGCCGATGTCGTCAAGCTGCTGCGTCCGCGCGCGGTGTACTCGAAGGTCATCAGCGGCGCGGGCTCTTGGGCGGTTCGCTATTCGGCATTCGGCGAGCCCAGCTTCTGCACCATGCTCGAGGGCGAATGCGTTCTTGCGGTAGACGGGCAAGAGCCGCTTGCCCTTGCCGCCGGCGACTTCGTGCTCATGCCGGCCACGCCGGGGTTCACCATGTCGGGCCTCGAACCTGCGGAGCCGGTGTTTGTGGACGCCAGGAAGGTGCCCGCGCCAACGGAAGAAATTCGCCACGGCAGGCGCGAAGGCCTCCCGGACATGCGAATGCTCGGCGGCTACTTTGCCTTCGAATCGCCGGACGCGTCGTTGATGGCTTCGCTGCTTCCAGCGCTGCTGCACGTGCGCGACATCGGGCGCCTTTCAGTGCTGCTGCAGCTCGTAAGGGAGGAATCGCTCCAGCAGAAACCGGGGCGCGATCTCGTCCTTGAACGCCTCGTTGAATTGCTGCTGATCGAAGCCCTGCGCTCCACCCCCGGGGAGCGCGCGCCGCCGGGGCTGCTTCGCGGGTTGGCCGATCCGCGGTTGTCCACCGCGCTGCGGCACCTGCATGGCGATCCCGCGCAGTCGTGGACGGTGGCCGATCTTGCAAGAAAGGCCGCACTGTCGCGGTCGGCTTTTTTTGAACGCTTCTCTCGCGCTGTGGGCCTGCCGCCCATGGAGTACCTGCTCGCCTGGCGCATGGCGCTCGCCAAAGACCTGCTGGCCCGCAGCGACGTCGGCATTGCGGAAGTTGCCGAGCGCGTGGGCTACGGCTCCGCCAGCACATTCAGCACCGCGTTCAGCCGCCATGTGGGCCGGCCGCCGGGTCGCTTTGCACGCCAGGGCTAGCGGGTGCCTCAGGGTTGGGGTGCGATGAGCGGGTCGAGCATGGCGCGCAGCCGCCGTATTGCCACCTCGTGCCGCAGCGTCTGCGCCCCGCGGCCATAGGTCATCGCCTTGCGAATGAGCCGCAGCTGCTCGCGCTGCAGCTGGGTCTTCAGGCGCCGTGCACGCAGGCCGAAGTTCCATCCCATTTCAATGCGAACCCTGTAGCGCGACAAAGGCGCGCCCAGGCGAACCCACTCGTCGTCGCGGATCAGATCGCGCTCGGGTACGAAGTAGGCCGCAAGGGCGTGCAGGTAGGCGCCGTTCTCACGGGCGGCCACGCGCCAGAAGAGCCCGGCCGCAATCATCGCGGGAATGCCCTTGACGACAAGCAGCACCGCCATCTCGCCGTAGCCACCGTCGAAAAGATCTTCGAGCCATGGCGAGTTCCAGATGAAATGCATGGCCCAGGCCAGCGCAAAGCACAGAAGGGCGCAGCCGATTCTTGCCGCCATGGGGCGTTCAGGGTGCAGCAGGAACCAGGCGAGGCCGAAAGACGCGATCGTGGTGTAGGCCGCGTGGCTCCACAGCCCGCTCAACAGCCCGCGCGTCAGCAGGTTCAGCAGCACGGGGTACACCTGGTTCTCGAGCGGAAAGTGCATGGAAGCGTTGACGGTGTAGGTGAGGTTTTCGACCACCTGGAAGCCAAGCCCCGTCATGGCCCCGACGATGAGCACCGAGAGGTAGGTCTGGAACTGGTTGCGCGCCACAAGAATGAGCAGCACCACGCCCGCCAGCTTCAGGAACTCTTCGGTGATCGGGCCCGCAATGGCCGGCCCCCAGATCGCCACGAAATCGGGCGACACCAGCTTGGCGCACAGGCTCTGAATGGCAATGTTCGCCGGCGCGGCAAAGTAGACCGCGCCCAGGCCGCCCCACGCAAACGCGAGGAAAAAAGCTTCCGGCGGATGCTGCTCGAGCAAATCGAGCGTGCGAAACACCAGCAGAAAAACCAGCGTGTAGATGCCCCACACCAGCAGCCCCAGCAACGCAGTGATGGGGACGACCCGGAACCCCACCGAGAACATGTTGAAGGTGTAGAACAACCCGTTGACGATCAGCGCGGACAGCAGCCAGAAGGCCGCGCGGCGCGGCTGAAAGAACGAGTCGGTGCCCACCGGCCATTCGGCGCGATCCTGTTGCTCGGGAAGTTCGAGGTTCATTGCGGAGCCTCCAGGTCCATCGATTCGAGCATGCTGCGCGCGTCGGCCATGGCCTCGTTCAAGCCGTCGCTCGCGCCGTAGACGTCGATCTGCACCAGCGAGCGGCGCTGCAGGTCGACCACCTGCCAGAACCGCCCCGCCAGCTTCGACCCGTAGTAGGCAAAGGTCTTGCCCTGCAGGCCCCACGGCGTGACAAAGCCGGACACGTCGCCGTCGATCTGCAAGCCCTGGCCGCGTTCCATCAACCTTTGCTGCCGCGTCATCGGCCCGTCGGGCCCGCCTGCCCATGACCCGGTAGTCACCAAAAACTTGTGGCCGCCCTTGAACAGCATCAGGGACCTGCCCGCCCTGGAGCGGGACACGTCCATTTCCCATCCTTCGGCGGGAACGAACCGCGCGTGCCCGACCGCCACCGTTTCGCCCGCGGGCAGCGGCCGGCTCCCGGGGGTGCGGCTGTCCCACAATTTCAGGCCGCCGACATACCCGGCAATGGCAAGCAGAACGGCAAGCGCGCCTGGCCAGGTGCGGTATGGAATGCGGCGTGAGGGCTCGAGCATGCTTTTATCGTGCCACACGGCGGGCTGCTCTTGCATCGCCGCCGGCGGACGACGATCATCCGCCGCCGCTGGAAATGGCGGTGAGGAGGAACCCCGCGCGCATCTCCAGCGGCAGCGCGTGCGGCCGTTTACTTGCCCGCAACGGCCTCGGGCATTGCCGACGAGTGGTGATGGGCGATGAGCCATTGGCCGTTCACCAGTTCATACACGTAGGTGTAGCGCGCGTGCACCGATGTGCCGTCCTTGAACTTGAAGGTATAGGTGCCCACGTCTTGCGCCACGTTGCAACCGATGCGAATGATGCGCTTGTCGATCGTGCCCCGCGGCTCGCCCTTCAGAAACTTGACGAAGTAGTCGCGAATTTCCGCAGGCGTGCTGCGCGGGTTGTTCGACACGGTGGGCAGCAGCACGCCGTCGGGTGCGTAGTTGGCGGTGACCTTGTCCGGGTCCAGCGTGCGCAGCGAATCGTTCCAGCGGTCGAATAGCGCGCTGACCTGCGCTTGCGTCACAGGGGCGCAAGCCGCCGCGCCGGAGGCGGCGTTGGCGCCGGTGGCGAAGCTAAGGGCCAGCAGGCTGGTGGCGGCGGTGATGGCGAGAAGTCGCATCTTCATTTTTTGATTCCTGTGCAGTGAGGTGAAAGCGACGCCGTGTTGTGACGGCGCTGCACCGCATCGCGGCGCAGGAATCAAGTGTTGGCCGCGCGGATGAACGCGAGCCTCTGCGCGGAATGACAAATGGTTAACGCGCAGATGAACAGCGCATGAACGCGGGCGAGCTTCTTTTCAGCTTTCCTGCGCGTCGAGCCGGTAGCCGAAGCCGCGCACCGTCTTCAGCAGCGCAAGCGCATGGCCGTCGTCGATCTTGCTGCGAAGACGGCGCACATACACATCGACCACATTGGTCAGCGGGTCCTCGTTGGTGCCCCACACGTTCGACAGGATGCGTTCGCGGCTGTACACGCGGCCCGGGGCGCTCATCAACAGCTCCAAAAAGGCCAATTCGCGCGCCGTGAGAGAAACCGGCCGGCCGGCGCGCGTGACCTGCATGCGCTCGCGGTCGAGCACCAGGTCGGCCAGCTGCAGCGTGCTGGCCTGCGGGCGCTGTTCGCGGCCGCGGCGCATCAGCGCTTCGATGCGCGCGAGCAGTTCCTCGAACGCAAAGGGCTTGGTAAGGTAGTCGTCGGCACCCAGCCGCAGGCCCTTGACCTTGTCTTCGAGCGTGCTCATGGCCGTGAGCATCAGCACCGGCACATGGCGGCCTTCGGCGCGCAGCGTCTGGCACAGTTCCAGCCCGCTCAGGCCGGGCAGCATCAGGTCGAGAACCAGCAGCGAGAGATCGCCGCCGCGCGCGCGCTCCAGGCCCTCGGTGCCGGTGCGCGCAAGCTGCACACCATAGCCCTCGGCGCGCAAGCCGCGCTGCAGAAAATCGGCGACGCGCGGATCGTCTTCCACGATGAGAATGTTCATGCCGCCTCCAGCGAAGCGGCCTGGTCGCCGTGCGATTTCGGCAGGCTGATGCTGACAGTGGTACCGGTAAAGGGCACGCTGTCGATGCCGATGTGGCCATGGTGTGCACCCACGATGGCCTGCGCAATCGACAGCCCGATGCCGGTGCCTTCCACCCGGTGGTCGCGCGCGCGCCGGCCGCGGTGAAAGCGCTGGAACACGGTGGGCATCTCGTGCGGGTCGATGCCGATGCCCTCGTCCTGCACGACGATGTCGACCTGCTCGCCGCGCTCGCGCCAGCCAAGGCGCACCGTGCCGCCCGCATGCGAATAGCGCACGGCGTTGTCCAGCACGATCATCAGCGCCTGGCGAAGGCGGTCGGCGTCCACATGAACGTGCACCGGCTGGGCTGCGGTGCTGGCGTGCGCCTCGAGCTGCACCCGCACGCCATGCAGCGCACCGAGCGCTTCGGCCTGCTCGGCGGCATCGGCAACCAGCTGCTGCAGCTCGACCTCGCCGGGGCGCATCACGAGCTGGTCGGCTTCCGCGCGGGCGATCAGCATCAGGTCGTCGATTACACGAGCGAGCTGCTTCACGCCGCCGACGATGCGCCCCAGCGTCTGCTTGTATTCGGCGAGCGGCTTGTCGCTGCCGCGCAGCGCAATCTCGGCCTCCCCGCGAATGGCCGTGGCCGGGGTGCGCAGCTCATGGCTGAGGTCGGCAAAGAGCTGCCGGCGCCGCTGGTCGATCTGCTGCAAGGTGTCGTGCGCGCTGCGCAACTCCGCGGTGCGCGCTTCGACTGCGTCTTCCAGCCGGCGCCGGGCAGCTTCGGCGGCATTGCGGTGCTGCTGCAGTTCGACCGCCATGGCGTTGAAATGCTCGGCGACCCGGTCGAACTCGTCGTGCGAACCCAGGGCCAGGCGGTGGTCGAGATTGCCGGCCTGCAGGGCCTGCGTGCCGGCCAGCAAGCGGTCGAGCGGCCGCTGCAGCCGTCGGTTCAGGTGCACGGCCATCAGCACGGCAGCGGCCAGCGTGAGCGCGGCCAGCGCGATGGCCTTCAGGCGCAGCGCCTCGAGGCCGCGCTCGGTGGCGGCACGGGCCACCGGCACTGTGCGGCGCTGGCGCTCGATGGCGCCGTTCACCAGTTCGCGCAGGTCGCGCCCGCGCGTCACGTCGAACACCTGGTTGAGCTCCTGCCATACGGCGGAGAACTCGGCGCCTCGCTCCAGCGGCGTCAGGCGCAGCAGCCGCTCATGCACGTCGGCAATGTTGGCGTCCAGCAGTTCAACCGCATCGACCAGCTGCGTGACCTCCGCGGGTACTGCGGAGCCATCGCTGGCCGCGATCTCGGTCCACACGGCCAGGTCGCGATGCGCCAGCTCGTTGAGCCGGGCCGCGCTGGCCTGCATGCCCGCCAACCAGCGGTCGCGCGTTTCGCTGGAGGCTCCCGCGTTCATCAGTTGCTGCGACGCCCACACGCGCAGCCGCTGCTTGTTGGCCGACAGCTCCAGCAGCTCGGAGAGGATGTCGCTCGCCAGCCGGCTGTGCTGCGTGTAGACATTGACGCGCGCCGAGCCCCAGTAGACGAAGGCCGCCTGGATGCAAACCAGCGTAACCAGTGCGGCGAACGCCAGTGAGAGCCTTGATCTGAACATGCGCGGACTTTAGCAAGCCCGCGCGGCCGTGCGATGGCGTGCCGCAGGCCTCAGCCGCGGCCTTGGATCATCTTCCACCCGTTGCCGGAAGGATCGCGAAAGCCCGCGTCCACCGTGCCGTAGCGCTCTACTGGCTCCTGCGTGAACTCCACCCCCTTGGCAAGCATCTGGGCGTAAGCGGCGCGGCAGTCGGCCACCGTGAGCACCAGCGGAGGCATCGCGCCCTTGGCCACGATGGCGCGCAGCGCCTGCGCCGTTGCCTCGTCGTGCACCGGCGGGCCGGGCAGAAAAAGCCCAAGCTGCAACGACGGCTGCTCCGGGTGCTGCACCGTGAGCCAGCGATAGCCGCCGTTGCCCACGTCCGTGTGAACACGAAACCCCAGCTTGTCTACATAGAACGCAAGCGCCTCGTCCTGATCGCGCACATACAAACCGGCTACATCAATGCCCTGCTTCATGAACTCTCCTGTGTTTGTTCGGGCTTGTTTGTACCGTTTGCCGCCTGGCGCCGCTTCTCCGAAACTGCGGTCGTGAGCCCGGGCCGGCGCGCGGCGCTCACGATGCACTCGGGCACCGGGCCGAGCTCGCGCACCGCCTGCTTGCCTTGCGAGCGCACCGCGCTCGGGCTGTGGCCGGTAATGTCGCGAAAGGTGCGCCCGAAGGTTCCCAGGCTCGCCCAGCCCGTATCGAAGGCAATGTCGGTGATGGGCCGGTCGGTTTCGCGCAGCAAGGCCATCGCGCGCTCGATGCGCCGGGTGAGCAGATAGCGGTGCGGCGGAATGCCGAAGGCCTGCTTGAACGATCGCGCGAAGTGGGCCTCGGACACGCCGCTTACCTCTGCGAGACGGCCCACCGGCCACTCCTCGTGCGATGCGGCGTCCATCCGGTCTTTTGCGCGCAGCAGCCGGCGCAGCAGGTCGGGGTCTTGAAGGGCAGGGGCTTCGCTCACGCGGCCCCCTGAAGATGCAGATTCACGTTCAACGCTCTCCCTCGTGTGTTTGGCGCGTACCAGCGCCATAGGTACCGGATAATGCCCTCCAAGGCCCGTGCGCCACCCAAAAAAGATCTTTCAACCGAATCTTCCACAAATACCTCAGATGACCATCGAAACCCAGGACGACGTCGCAGCATTGAAACGGATCGGCAGAATCGTCTCGTTCGTGCTGCGCCAGATGCTCGATGCCGCAGAACCCGGCATGACCACGCGCGAGCTCGACTCGCTCGGCGAGCAGCTGCTGGAAGAACAGGGCGCGCGGTCCGCACCGAGGCTGACATACAACTTTCCGGGGGCAACGTGCATCAGCATCAATGAAGAGGCGGCGCACGGAATCCCCGGGGACCGGATCATCAAAGCAGGAGACGTCCTGAACATCGATGTGTCGGCCGAGCTCAACGGCTACTTTGCCGATACCGGCGGGACCATCGTGGTGCCCCCGAGCAACCCGCAGAAGACCCGCCTCTGCCACGCGACGCGCACGGCCCTTGCCGAAGCAATGAAGAGCGCCAGGGCAGGGCAACCGATCAACGCCATCGGCGCCGCCATCGAGCGCACTGCAAAGGCCTATGGTTTCAAGGTCATCGAAAATCTCGGTAGCCACGGCGTCGGCCGCGCGTTGCATGAAGAGCCGGAACACATCGCCGGTTATTTCGATCCCTCGGACAAACGCATCCTGCAAGAAGGAATGGTCATCACCATCGAACCGTTTCTTTCGACCAAGAGCCGCATCGTGACGGAAGCTGCCGACGGGTGGACGCTCGCAGGCGCAAACGGCAACTTGTCCGCGCAGTATGAACACACGATGATCATCACCAAGGGTGCTCCCATCGTCGTGACGCTGCACTGACTGCGAACAGGGATTCGCCCTTCGTTTCTCTCGTATGCCCTAGCCATCCACCAACGCTCGCCAGGAGAGACCATGCAGCTTCGCACCGCACGCATTTTTGTTCGAGACCTGCCGGGCGCGTCCCGCTTCTACGAAGAGCTGCTTGGCTTGCCGCTCACATCGCCGCGAAGCGAAGAGGGCTTTCGCGTGTTCGACGCAGGACCGATGAGCCTGGTCGTCGAGCATGTCGACGCGGATGCCCCCGCGGAAGACCAGGCGCTTATCGGGCGTTTCACGGGGCTGTCTTTCGACGTGGCGGACGTTCAGTCGAAGTACAGCGAGCTTGCCTCGCTCGGCGTTGCGTTTAGCGGCCTTCCGGAGCAGCAGGCATGGGGCGGCATTCTTGCGACGCTGCGCGACCCCGCGGGCAACGAGCTCCAGCTTGTGCAGCAGCCATTGCGCTAGCGCGCGCGCACACAGCGCTTTTACTTCCTCGCGAATTTCAGGTGGGTCACGTCCGGCGCCGCGATCGTCTTCACCGGGGCAAGGGAATGCAGGGTGTTGACGCCGTCGAACAGGCGTTCTCCACCGCCGAGCAAGATCGGCGCAAGGTGCAGCTGCATTTCATCGACGAGGCCGGCTTTCAGGTACTGCTGCGCGGCGTTGGCCCCACCCGCCAGTGCCACGTCCTTTCCGCCTGCCGCGCGCCGGGCCTGGTCCAGTGCACTTTCGATGCCGTCGGTCACGAACGTGAAGCTCGTGCCGCCCTCCATCATCAACGGCTCGCGCGCGTGGTGGGTCAGCACGAATACCGGGTGACGGAACGGCGGATTGCGGCCCCACCAGCCGTTCCAGGGATTCGTGTTGTCCCACGGCCCTGGGCCGCCGCCGAACATGTTGCGGCCCATGATGGTCGCGCCGATGTTGACGAGTTCATCTTCCATCACCGCCGTGCTCTCGTTCACCACGCCGCCATCCAGGCCGTGCGGCCGGCGCCAGGCCTCGAGCTGGACCACCCATTCATGCAATTGCTCGCCGCCAACCCCGAGCGGCTCCTGCAAGCTTTGGTGCGGACCGGCGACAAACCCGTCCAGCGAAATCGAAATCCTGAATCGAAGCTTTGACATGGCATTAGCCCCTTGCTCCATGGCATTGGAGCGGCGAGTCTAGGAGCTGCGCGGTGGCTCGGCAATGACAACAAAGCCTCGCTTTCTGCCAAAGACGCGAGGGGATGCCTCAGTTGTGCTCATTGAGAAGCACCGTGCCATGCGCAAGAACGCTGGTCCGGTCATCCGCGCCTTTCACCCAGCCCTGCATCTCGATGATGCTGCCGCCTCTCGGGCGGGCCGCGATCGACAAGACGTTCCATTCGATGAGTACCGTCTCGCTCGCCCGCACGGGGCGCAGCAGGTCGACCGAGAAGTTGATTCCGAGCACGCTTCCTTTCTTGGCGAAGTGGCTGGCGGTCAGCCCCATCAACAGCGACGTGGTGTGGGTGCCACTTGCTATCAACCCGCCGAAGCGCGTGCCTCTTGCAAACTCCGCATCGTGGTGCAGTGGGTTGTCGTCTCCCGCGGCCAGGGCAAACCTCCTGACTTGCTCTTCGTCGAAGGCGTGGGTCCGCGAGAAGCGGTAGCCGGGCTCTATGGGCGCCCGGGCGGCGGGTTCGAATTCAGTCATGCGGCGTCGCGAGCCCGGTGATGGCTTCCTGGCTTCCGGCTTGCTGGCGCAGGCGGAATTTCTGGATCTTGCCCGTGGCCGTTTTCGGCAGGCTGCTGAAGATCACGCGGCGCGGACACTTGAAGTGAGCCAGCCGCTCGCGGCAGAAGGCAATGATTTCTTGCTCCGACGGTGCCGCGGCACCGGCCCTGAGTTCGATGAACACGCAGGGCACTTCGCCCCATTTTTCGTCGGGCTGGGCGACCGCGGCGGCATGCAAGACGGCTGGGTGCCCGTGAACCACGTCCTCGACCTCGACGGAAGAGATGTTCTCGCCGCCCGAAATGATCACGTCTTTCGAACGATCGGTGATCTGGGCATAGCCGTTGCCGTGGAGCACCGCGACGTCCCCGGTACGGAACCATCCGTCGGCGAGCGCCTTGCGCGTTGCGGCCTCGTTCTTGAAGTAGCCCATCATCACCGTGTTGCCGCGCAGCATGAGCTCTCCCGCAGTTTTTCCGTCCTGCGGAACAGGTGCCAGGGTGTCCGCATCGCCGACCATGAGGCCTTCGAACATGGCGGCGCGCACGCCCTGGCGCACCCGCAGCTTTCCTTGCTCGGCCTTGGGAAGATCGTCCCAGCCGTCTTGCCACACGCAACTCACCGGCGTGCCGCAAACCTCCGTGATGCCGAAGACATGCTCCACATCGAAACCCATGGCCAGCACGCTGTTGAGCACGGCAAGCGGAGGCGGAGACCCCGCAGTCAGCACGCGCACGGCGCGAGACAGTTTGATGTCTTGTGCCGAGTCCGCGAGCATGGCCATGACGACCGGCGCCGCGCACAGATGATCTATCTCGTGCCTGTCGATGGCCTTCAGCACCGCCTCGGCCGACACTCTGCGCAGGCAGACATGGGTGCCCGCCGCCGCAGTCACGGCCCAGGTGAAGCACCATCCATTCGCATGGAACATGGGCAGTGTCCACAGATACTTCGGCGCCCGCGGCATGGCCCAGTTCGTGATCTGCAGCAGGCTCATGAGGTAGGTGCCGCGATGGCTGGCGACCACGCCCTTCGGATCTCCCGTGGTGCCGGAGGTGTAGTTCAGGGCAATGGGCTGCCATTCATCGCTCGGCCAGCGCCCGGCAAAGTGTGGGTCTCCGCTCGCCAGCAAGGATTCGTAGTCGGTTTCGCCGATGCGTTCACCGGCCGGCGCGAGGTGGTCGTTGATGTCGATGACCGCTGGAGGCTCGTCGAGCAGCTTCAAGGCAGCCGCGACCGTTGCAGAGAACTCCCGGTCGACCATCAGCAGCTTGCACTCGCCATGGCGCAGGATGAATGCAATTGCTTCGGCATCCAGTCGGTGGTTGATCGCATTGAGAACGGCGCCTGCCAGCGGCACGCCGAAATGCGCCTCCAGCATGGCGGGTGTGTTGGGCGCCAGCACCGAAACGGTGTCCCCCGGCTGAACGCCGCGGATCACCAGTGCCCAGGCAAGGCGATGGCAGCGCTCGCGCGTCTGCGCCCAGGTTCGCGACAGATCGCCGTGCACCACGGCCGGGCGTTCCGGATGCGCCAGCGCGGCGCGATCGAGAAAACCGAGTGGCGTCAGCGGCACATGATTGGCCTCGCAGCGGTCGAGGCCCTTGCCATAGGATTCCGCGCTCATGCTCTTGTCTCCTTTGCATTGTTGTGGAACGTCGTGAATGAGGAAACCGGCTCCCGCTCGGTAACGAGCGAGTTCTCTATCGACGACTCGTCCGCGTAGCCCAGGCTCATGCCGCAAACGAGCATCTGGCCCGTGGGTATTGCCAGCAGCTCGCCGATCTGGCGGTGAAACTTCAGGAAGGCCGCCTGGGGGCAGGTGTGAAGGCCCCGGCTTCGCGCGGCCACCATCACGCTCTGCAGGAACATGCCGTAGTCCAGCAGGCTTCCTTCCTGGAGCGAGCGGTCGACGGTGAAGAACAGGCCCACGGGCGCATCGAAGAACCGATAGTTGCGCCCATGCTGCAGGTGCATGCGCTGCTTGTCGCCCTTGGCAATGCCAAGCAGGCCGTACAGGTCCCAGCCGACCTTGCGCCGCCGCTCGAGATAAGGGGAGAACCATTCCCGCGGGTAGTAGTCGTAAGGCTCCAGCAGTTCGTCCGATCGGCGGGGATCGTCGTCGAGCGCCGCAATGGCCGCGGACAAGCTCGCCTTCGCGGGCCCGGTCAGCACATGCACATGCCAGGGTTGCATGTTCATGCCCGAAGCGCTGTAGCGCGCGGTCGCGAGAATCGCTTCGATTTCTTCCCGTGGCACAGGCCTCGGCAAATACGCTCTCACGCTGCGCCGGGTGGCAATTGCCCAATCGACTGCCGCTCGCAGTGTTTCTGCGCCGAGCGGCGGTGCCATCATTCGGTTCATTCCAGGGTTCCTTGCTTTCAACAAGCGCTTGGCACACGCAAGCTGCGGGTGCGAGCGGAGGTTAGTTCTGCAAGAGACCGAAGCCCATGCCCGGACGCCTCGATTCCATCGGGGCCTTTGGGCATGCGAACGCCTCCCTGGAAGCGCCTATTCCCGCCCGGTGCGGGAGGAGCGATACGCGCCGGGGCTGACACCTGTCCATTTCTTGAACGCGCGATGAAAAGCGCTTGTTTCCTGAAACCCCGTCCGGGCCGCGACCTCAGCCACCGTCAAGGTCGCGCTCGACAGCAGGTCGATGGCAATGTCCCGCCGAAGGTCGTCCTTCACACGCTGGTAGTTCACGCCCTCTTGCTGCAGGCGGCGCTGGAGGGTGGTGCCGGAAACGCAGAGTTCCTGCGCCAGCTTCTCCAGCTCCGGCCAGGCGTCGGGCAACTGGCTGCGTAACCTGTTGCGAACCTGCGCGCTGGTGCTCGCGTCATTGCGGTACTTGACCAGCAGGTTGGCGGGCGCCGCGCGCAAGAAGTTGTCGACCGTGTCCGGAGATTCCGCGATCTTCAAATCCAGCAGATCGCTTGCGAACGTGATGTGCGTGGTCTCGCCGTTGAACTTCACGTTCTCGCAGAACCGCGTACGGTAGTGGCTGTCGTCGCCGGGAGGCGGGCACCGGAACTGCATCTCGCGCAGGGGAATGCGCCTGTGAACGAGCCAGCATGCCAGGCCGTGAACGAGAATGAACCAGGTGCCGTAGCCGAACAGCCGGCGCAGCACGCCGCCGTCATGCAAGACGACGCGGGCTTCGTCCGCCGAGCGGACGAGCTCGCCGTGAAAGTCGTCCAACGTGGCGTGAAGAAATCGGAGGATGCGGCGCAGCGCGTGCTCCAGGTTGTTGGAGCTGACCGCTGCGCGCGTCATGAGCGCATAGCTTCCGCGGCGAAGCCCGTGGCTGTCGAGGCCGAAGAACTCGTCGTCCATCAGGTCGGCGAGCGCCACCCACATGCGCGAGTAGGCGGCAGCGGAGATGCGCGCACGGGGTGCATTCAGCAGATCGCGATCCAGCTTTGCGCTTTCAAGCACGCTGGTTATGTCCATGTTCCTGAGCGCCGCGGCGTGCAGTGCCTCGTGCACGAGCTCGATGGAGACAGTGCCCTTCAACCCTGCTGATTTCATGCAGACTCTTTGCAAATAGATGCCATGGCGCCGTTCATCGCTCGATCAACCCAGCCCCTGCGCCTGCCTTCGCCGCCAGTCCCCAGGCGGCACGCCAAAGCGCCGCTTGAACGCCCGGCTGAAAGCCGCCTCCGACTCGTACCTTGCGTGGTCGGCAATGATCTTGATCGGCAGCTCGCTGCTCTTCAAGTGCTTGGCGGCCAGCTGCAGGCGCCAGTGCGCCAGGTATTGCATCGGCGGCTGGTCGAGAAAGTGATTGAACCGTTCGCTCAGCACGGTGCGCGACACGCCTACGCCGCGGGCCAGGCTCTCCAGGTTCCAGTCTTCCAGCGGCGCTGCGTGCAGCAGCTTCAGGGCCGAGCCGACCACGGCATCGTTGTATGCCGCGAACCAGCCCACCTCGTCGGCCGAGAGGCCCTGCATGTGCTTGCGCAGGATTTCCACGAACATCAGCTCGGTGAGGCGCGGCAGCATGCTGCGCCATCCGGGCTGGGGCTTGCTGGCCTCGGTCACGGTATGGCGGATGGTGGTGGCCAGCCAGTGGTCGGCCGGCGTGGTGTCCGGCGTGATGTGCAGCACGTCGGGCAGGTGCCGCAGCACGGGGTGAAACAGCAGCTCGTCGCAGCGTATGAATCCGCAGATGATGCTCGTGGTACCGCCGGCTCCGCCATGTTCCACCAGCGGCATGCCGGCCCACGGAAGCTGCGGCAGCAACTGGCCGATGTGTACCGGCGCCGTGGCATCGCCGCCGCTCAGGCGGTGAACGCCGCCATACGGCAGCAGGACGGCGTCGCCGCTGTTCAGCCGCATGGGTTCGCGCTCGGGCAATTCGATCCGGCAACTGCCGGAGCCGATGATGTGAAAGGGAATCACGCGGCTCGAGCCGAGCGCGAGCATCGCGGCCATCTGGCCCGAATCGACGCTCGTCACGCACCAGGGCTCGCGGAACTCGGCACGGAACAGCACCATGCCTGTGACGTGCATGCTCTCGAGCAAGTCCGACAGCATGTCCCCCGACCGACCCGGCGATGTTTGGGTCAAGACTTCCGGCATTTTGGTCATGGCCTGCCTCCGGCATGAAGCGTACGCTGGCTCCACTCATTCAATGGAGACCACTATGAACACCGAGACACGCGATCTGGTCGTTGTAATCACGCATGGCATCGACCATGAATTGTCCTCCGTCGGACTGGTCATTGCCCTGGGCGGCATGACCTCGGGGCTGAAGGTCTCCATTTTTCTCACCAGCGCGGGTGTCGATCTCGTGCGGCGCGGCGCATCCGACATGACGCACGTCAAGCCATTGGAACCGCTGGCCGACATGCTGCGCGACTTTCTTTCGCGAGGCGGCACGCTCTGGGCCTGCACGCCCTGCGTGAAGAGCCGCGGCTACACGCAGGAGAGCCTGCTCGAAGGCGTGGTCATCGCCGGCTCCAGCGTGATGCACGAGCTGATCAAGCGGGGCGCGGCGACGTTGAGCTTCTAGGCAAAGCGGCGCCGCGGTAGGCGGGTGGCGTCGGCGGTCCGCGGGCTGGGCGCGTTAGAGTCTGGCCACGTCCACAAGACCCGCCATTCCACATGCAAGACTTGCAAGACGCACTCGCACCCAGGCCACGTTCCCGCATGCCGCTGCCGCGCCGGCTGCTTCGTCTGCTTCCCATTGGCGCCTGCCTCCTGGCGCTGGGCTGCGCAAGTCCGCGCATGCCCCCTTCGACAGGCACCTACAGCACCTCGCCCCTGACGGCCGAGCAATCGAACGGCGTCGCGATCCATGCGCTCGGCCTGGTCGGCACGCCGTACCGCTATGGCGGCAACACGCCCGAGGGTGGGTTCGATTGCAGCGGCCTCATCGGCTACGTGTACAAGAACAGCGCCGGCCAGGCCATGCCGCGCACGGTGGCCCGTTTGGCCGGGTTCGGCCGGCCGGTGGCGGCGTCCGAAATCCGATCGGGCGACCTGGTGCTCTTCGGTGCATCCACGCCCTCGCATGCGGGCATCTACGTAGGCGCGGGGCAGTTCGTGCATGCGCCGTCCACCGGCGGCGAGGTGCGGCTCGACCGGCTCGACGGCGTGTACTGGTCGCGCCAGCCGGTGCAGGTTCGCCGGCTCTGAATTTGGCCCGGCCTTCGGGTTTTCTCCGGGTTTTCCATTACGCAAAGCCACGCACCCGGGCCGCGCGGTGCGACGGATGCGGGCTCGGGGCCGACGCGGAACACTCCCGGGTTCAATTCCAGGAGACATTCCCATGCACAGCATCCGCCGCCACCTGGTGTGGCTAGCCGTGGCCGTGCTCGGCGCTTTTGCGCTGGGCACCGTTGCCCTCACGCGCGGCGAAAGCGTCAACGCCCTCTGGGTGGTGACCGCCGCGATCTGCACCTACCTGATCGCCTACCGCTATTACAGCCTGTTCATCGCCGAGAAGGTGCTGGTGCTTGACGGCAACCGCAAGACGCCGGCGCACCGCCACAACGACGGGCTCGACTACGTGCCCACCGACAAGAACGTGCTGTTCGGCCACCACTTTGCGGCCATTGCCGGTGCGGGGCCGCTGGTGGGCCCGGTGCTCGCGGCGCAGATGGGCTACCTGCCGGGCCTCTTGTGGGTGCTGGCGGGCGTGGTGTTCGCGGGCGCGGTGCAAGACTTCATCATCCTGTTCATCTCCACGCGGCGCGACGGCCGCTCGCTCGGCGACCTGGTCAAGCAGGAGATGGGCGTGGTGCCCGGGATGATCGCGCTCTTCGGCACCTTCATGATCATGATCATCATCCTCGCGGTGCTGGCGCTGATCGTGGTGAAGGCACTGGCCGAATCGCCGTGGGGCACCTTCACGGTGGCGGCCACCATTCCGGTGGCGCTGTTCATGGGCGTGTACCTGCGCTTCATTCGCCCGGGGCGCATCGGCGAGGTGTCGCTGATCGGCTTCGTGCTGCTGATGCTCGCCATCTTCGGCGGCCAGGCCGTGAGCCAGAACCCCGAGTGGGCGCCGCTCTTCACCTTCGACGGCAAGGCGCTCACATGGATGCTCGTGGGCTACGGCTTCATTGCCGCGAGCTTGCCGGTGTGGCTGCTGCTGGCGCCGCGCGACTACCTTTCGACCTTCTTGAAGATCGGCACGATCATCGCGCTGGCCATCGGCATCGTGTTTGTCATGCCCACGCTGCAGATGCCGGCCGTCACGCAGTTTGCGCAGGGCAACGGCCCGGTGTGGTCGGGCAGCCTGTTCCCGTTCCTGTTCATCACCATCGCGTGCGGTGCGGTGTCGGGCTTTCATGCGCTGATTTCTTCGGGCACCACGCCCAAGATGCTCGACAACGAGCGCCATGCGCGTTTCATCGGCTACGGCGGCATGCTGGCCGAGTCGTTCGTTGCGGTCATGGCGCTGGTGGCGGCTTCGTGCATCGAGCCGGGCATCTACTTTGCAATGAACAGCCCGGCTGCGTTGGTGGGCAGCACTGCGCAGCAGGCGGCGCAAACCATTTCGAGCTGGGGCTTCGTGGTCACACCCGAGATGCTGGTGCAAACCGCCAAGGACGTGGGCGAAACCACCATCCTCGGCCGTGCGGGCGGTGCGCCGACGCTGGCCGTGGGCATGGCCCACATTCTTCACCAGGTGATCGGCGGGCAGGCCATGATGGCCTTCTGGTATCACTTCGCAATCCTGTTCGAGGCGCTGTTCATCCTCACCGCCGTGGACGCCGGCACCCGCGCGGGCCGCTTCATGCTGCAAGACCTGCTGGGCAGCTTCGTGCCCGCGCTCAAGCGCACCGATTCGCTGCCGGCCAACCTGTTTGCCACGGCGCTGTGCGTGGCGGCCTGGGGCTACTTTCTCTACCAGGGCGTGGTCGATCCGCTGGGCGGCATCAACACGCTGTGGCCGCTCTTCGGCATCTCCAACCAGATGCTGGCCGCGGTGGCGCTGCTGCTCGGCGTGGTGGTGCTGTTCCGCATGAAGCGCGAGCGCTATGCGTGGGTGGCCATTGCGCCGGCCGCATGGCTGCTGGCCTGCACGCTCACGGCCGGCTGGCAGAAAATCTTCTCGCCCGACCCGAAGATCGGTTTTCTCTCGCACGCGGCCAAGTACACCGAAGGCCTGGCCAACGGCGTGCTGGTGGCGCCCGCGAAAACGCCTGAGGCCATGTCGCGCATCGTCTTCAACGACCGGCTCGACGCCGCGCTGTGCGCGCTGTTCATGTTCGTGGTGCTGAGCGTGCTGGTGTACAGCATCAAGGCTTGCCTTGCCGCGCGCGCGGCCAACCGGCCGACCGCGCAAGAAACGCCTTTCGAACCGATGGCCGCATCGGCCGCGCGCTGAGCACAGCCATGGCCCTCGCATTGCCGGAAGCCGGGCGCTACTTTGCCCGCTCGCTCAAGCAGTCGCTGCGGCTCATGGTCGGGCTGCCCGACTACGACGCCTATCTGAGCCACATGTCGGCCACGCATCCCGGCCAGCCGCCGATGAGCTACGAGGCCTTCTTCCGCGAGCGCCTCGAAGCGCGCTACGGCGGAGGCAAGGGCCGCTGCTGCTAGGCCGCGAAATCCGGTCCGTCCGTGTTTTGTTCGCTTGACCCGCGCGGAAAGCGGGTGATAGCCTGAGGGAGCCCGCGCCAGCGGGCTTTCCTTCGTCCAACTTCGAACGAACAACAGAACGGATTCCATGACTCGTCTTCACAAGCGCAATCACTTCACCAAACCCGCGCCATTGCGCACTGCCTGCCAGGGCGCAGTACTGGCTTGCGCGCTGTTCGCTGGCGCCGCCATGGCGCAGAAGCCGCACCAGGGTGCGCTGGATGCGGCCACGCAGCAGAAGGAAGAAGCGCTGAAGCTGCTGGAGCAAATGGTCAACATCGACTCCGGCTCGGCCAACACCGAGGGGCTCGACAAGGTGCGTGAAATCGTCGTTGCCGAGCTGCGCAAGCTCGACGCGCGCATCGAGACTTTTCCGGCGGAGCCGCATCCCGGCACCAACGTGGTCGCCACGATCACCGGGCAGGGCAAGAAGAAGATCCTGATCCTTGCCCACATCGATACGGTGTTCAAGGAAGGCACGGCCGCGGCCAAGCCGTTCTACATCAAGGACGGGCGCGCCTACGGCCCCGGCGTCATGGACAACAAGGGCGGCGTGGTCGCCGGGCTCCAGGCGTTGAAGATCCTGCAGAAGATCGGCTTCAAGGACTATGGGCAGATCACCTTCCTCATCGACACGAACGAAGAGGTGGGATCGGTGGGCACCAGCGCGCTCATCGAGCGCATTGCCAAGCAGCATGACGTGGCGCTGAACCTCGAGCCGGGCCGCCCGGCCGACGGACTCGTGGTGGAGCGCAAGGGCTCGGCCACGGCGCTCATCGAAGTGAAGGGGCTCGCCTCGCACGCGGGCGTTGCGCCCGAAGCGGGCCGCAATGCGGCGATGGAAGTGGCGCACCAGGTGCTGCAGCTGGCGAAGACGGGCGATGCGGCGAAGAAGACCACGGTCAACTTCACGGTGCTCAATGCCAACGGGCCGACCAACGTGATTCCCGCCACCGCAAGCGCCAGGGGCGATGTGCGCGCCGCCACGCCCGAAGAGCTCGACCGGGTCGAGAAGGACCTGGTCCGCATCTCGCAGAACAAGCTGATTCCCGACACCGAAGTTCGCGTGCGTCTCATCCGCGGCCTGCCGCCGATGCCGCGTTCGCCTGCGTCGGACAAGCTCGTGGCCATGGCCGAGGGCATCTACGCCGAGATCGGCAAGAAGCTCACCATTGAAAGCAGCGGCGGCGCGGCCGATGCCAGCCTGGTGGCCGGAGTGGGCGTACCGGTGCTCGACGGCTTCGGCATTGTGGGCGGCGGCATCCACACGCCGGACGAGTACGCAGAGGTCGAAAGCGTGGTGCCACGGCTCTATCTGCTGTCGCGCATGCTGATGGACCTGAGCGCCAACTGAAGCGTCATAGATTGCTGACCAAGGCACGGACTCAGGCACTGCCTGAGCCTGCCTGTGTGAATTCCAGTTTCTTTTTGCAAGCGCTTGCTGCCACGATGCCCTTCACCCGAACCACTGGTGGAGAACATCGATATGGCATCCGAATTGAATCAAATCGCAAGCTGGTCGCTGCGTTGGCGCATCGTGCTGGCCGGCGGCCTTTGCCTGACGGCGGCGCTCTCCGCGGCGCAGCCGGCGGAACCGAAGATCGTCTTGCATGCCGAGCAGCGGTTTCAGCTGGCACTCGAAGCACAGACGGCCCGCGACTACCGCACCATGCTCGATGAGCTCCGGCAGGCTGCTGGAGAGGGCAGTGCCGAGGCGCAGGAGATGCTGGGCATGGTGCTGCTGGCAGGGCCCACGCTCTACGGATCGGCCGTCAAGGCAGACCGCTGCGAGGCCCGCGGCTGGATGATGAAGGCGGCGTCGCAAGGCAGCGATACGGCGAAGAGCCAGCTCATCTTTCTGAACAGGCTGCGCCAGTCTCCGGCTGGCAGAAGCGCTTGCGAATAGGCTTCGAACAAGTTGTTGACGGATGAGTCTGCATCCTGGCGGCCGTGACCTGCGGTTACCAGAGCGTGTGCGAGGATGCTTCTTCCGGAAATGCGGGGCTAGACTCTTGGCTCGCAAACCCCTCGGTACCCACGGTACGAGACAGACTCATCATGAAACCCTGGTTGATTTACATCGCGCTTGCTTCGGCAGGCACCGCCAACGCTGCTGCTGAAAACTGCGAAGCACTGCGTACCCAGATCGAAGCGAAGATTGCCGCGGCCGGCGTCACGCGGTTTACCGTAGCCACCGTCGACGCCAACGCCGAGGCGAGCGGCCAGGTGGTGGGCAGCTGCGAGCTCGGCAGCAAGAAAATCGTTTACCAGCGCGAAGGCGCATCGCCCACATCACCCGCGCAGGAAGCCGCCTCGAACGGCGCGCCCCCGCGCGCGGCCGACGAACGCATCCTGACCGAATGCAAGGACGGCACGGCTTCCGTCGGTGGCGACTGCAAGAAGTAGCCGCCCGGCGCAAAGCCTCTTCCGGAGAAAACCTTGTCATCCAAAGCCTTCCGCATTGCACTCTCGGCGTCGGCCGCTGCCATTGGCGGCATCGCCGCGTACTGGACGCTCCTGGCAACACGCCAGGGGCACATTCTGTTCAACGCCCGAAAGCTGCCCGTCGTTCATCTGTCCGACGACTTTTCCACCTACTCGCACACGGTGCCGGGCGGCATGGTGCGCGGGTATGTCTATCACCCGCATGGCGAAGAGGCGCTGCAAGACCTCTTCATCTACTTTGCCGGGCGGGGCGAGGACGTGCGCGCCACCGCGCAGGCATTGCACTGGCTACCGGAAGGCTTCGGCTTCGCCGCGGTCAACTACCGCGGCGTGGCCGATTCGCAAGGCCATCCCTCCGAGATTGCCTCCGTGGCGGACGCGATCCAGTTCGCCCGCCACTTGCGCAAGGCCTTTCCGCAGGCGCGCCTGCACGTGGTCGGCCGAAGCCTGGGCACGGGCGTGGCCATCCAGCTGGTGGCGCAGCAGGAGTTCTCGAGCCTGCAACTGGTCACGCCGTACGACTCGATGCTGGAAGTGGCCAAGAGGCGCTTTCCGCTCGTACCGCTTTCATTGCTGCTGCGGCATCGCTTCGATTCGCTGACGCACTGCAAGGAAGTGGCCGCCAAGACGCAGGTGCTGCTGGCCGAGCATGACGATGTGGTGCTGCCCGAGCGCTCGCAGAAGCTCATCGCCGCATGGCCGACGCCCATCTCGGTGCAGACCGTTCCCGGCTCCGACCATCACAGCATCATGGGCCTCGAAGCGACCTGGCTCCACCTTGTCGACTTCGCGCTGACGGCCATCCTTCCCGAGCCGGCCGCAGCCTGAGCCGCTGGAGGCGCCTTCAGCCGGCACCCAGGGCCGCAAAGCCACATTCAAGATCGCGCAGCAGATCCGAGGGCGCTTCGAGCCCCACGTGCAGCCGAATGACAGCACCGCGCCGGCTCCAGTCGGTCACGCTGCGCGCTGCACGCATGTTGGCCCAGGCCACCAGGCTCTCGTAGCCGCCCCACGACGAGCCGCGGCCGAACAGCGACAGCGCATCGACGAGGCGATCGACCGAGGCGTCCTCGATGCCCGGCTGCAGCTCGAATGAGACGAGCCCGTTGGTGCCGCGGCAATCGCGCTTCCAGAGGCAGTGGCCCGGATGCTGCGGCAGCGCGGGGCAGAACACCGCCGCCACTTCGGGCCGTGCCTCCAGCCAGTGCGCCACTTCCATCGCATGCCGCTCGTGCATTTGCAGCCGGGCGGACAGCGTGCGCATGCCGCGCAGCACCAGCCAGGCATCGTCAGGGCTCACCGTCATGCCGAAGGCGTCGCAGCGCTCATTGAGCGGCTGCCAGGCCTCGCGCGTGGTGGCGACGGTGCCCATCATCACGTCCGAATGGCCCGAGAGGTATTTGGTGGCGGCCATCAGCGAGATGTCGGCGCCCAGCGCGAGCGGCCGGTATTGAATGCCCGAGCCCCAGGTGTTGTCCGCCGCCAGAAGCGCGCCGCGCGCATGCGCCAGTTCGGCCAGCCTGGGCAGGTCGCACATCTCGTAGACCAGCGAGCCGGGGCACTCGGCATACACGAGTTTGGTGTTCGGCTCGAACAGCTCTTCGATGCCGCTGCCGTCCGCGGCAAAGAAGGTGCAGCGGATGCCATAGGGATCGAGGAACGAATGCACGAGGTTGCGCGCCGGTTCGTACACGCTGTCCGACATCAGCACATGGTCGCCGGGCTTCAGGTACGACAGCAGCACCATGCCGATGGCGGCAAGGCCGGTGGGAAAGAGGCGCGTGCGGTGGGCACCTTCGAGTTCGCTCACCGCGTCTTCGAGCGCGAAGGTGGTGGGCGTGCCGCGTGCGCCGTAGCTGAAGGCGCGCTCGCCATCGCGCCGCGCGCGCGTGTCGCGCATGGCGGCCACGCTGTCGAACAGCACGGTGCTCGCGCGCACCAGCGGCGTGTTGACCGGCGAGCCGCCGAAGTAGGCCGGGGCCTTGCCGGTGTGGACGAGCCGGGTGTCGAGGGACTGGTCTGCGGGATCTTTGGGCGAATCGGACATGGTGTGTTTCAGCGAGCGGGGCCCCTGTGGGGCGTCAATCCGCCTTCGCGCCGGAAAGCTTGACGATACCCGACCAGCGGTCGATGTCCTGACGCAGCTGCGCGGCAAAGGCTTCGGGCGTGCTGGCCACCACCTCGCTGCCGCCGTCGTTCACGAGCTTGGTCACTTCGGGCAGGCGCAGCGTGCGCACGATGGCCTCGTTCAGATAGGCCACGCGCTCGGGCGGCGTGCCGGCCGGCGCGAAAAATCCGTACCAGTCTTCGAAGCGGGCATTGGCGTAGCCCAGTTCCTCGAGCGTGGGTACCTTGGCGAACACGCCGATACGGCGCGGGCTGGTGACGGCAAGCACGCGCAGCTTGCCGTTCTGCACCATGCCCGCGACCGACGAGGTCGAGGTCACGAGCACGTCGACCTGCCCGCCGAGCAGGTCGGTGAGCGCGGGGCCGGCGCCCTTGTAGGGCACATGGGTCATGTCCACGCCGCTGTTCTTTTGCAGCACCACGCCGACCATGTGCGAGAGCGTGCCATTGCCCGGCGTGGCATAGGTGACCTTGCCGGGGCTCGCCTTGGCGCGCGTGGCCAGGTCGGCAAAGGTCTTGTAGGGCGAATTGGCTTCCACCACCAGCGCGAGCGGCGCCGCGTTGATCTGCGTGATCGGCATGAAGTTCTTCAGCGGATCGAAGCCGGGCGCCGAGTAGAGCGAAGGGTTCACCGCCATGATCGACACCTGCGAGGTCAGCACCGTGTAGCCGTCGGGCTTGGCCTCGGCCACCGACTTGGCGCCGATGTTGCCGCCCGCGCCGCCGCGGTTGTCCACCACCGCGGCCTGGCCCATGATTTCCGGCAGCCGCGTGGTCACCAGCCGGGCCGTGGCGTCGTTGCCGCCGCCTGGGGGAAAGGGCGAGACGAACTTCACCGTTTGCGACGGAAAGCCGTCGCGTGCCGGCAGCGGCTGGGCCGAGGCAGGCTGCAAGGCCATGACCGCGAGCCATGCGGCAGCGACGGAAAGGCGGGCAAGGCTCGGAATGCGATGGGCAGACGACATGACGGGACTCCTGGAATAGGAACTGACAACGGCGAACGGATGAAGGAATGAAGAAGGGCAAGCGGGACTAGGCGTGTGGACTCTCGGAAGCGGCAGGCAGCCTGAAAGCCGAGCGCTCCTGCGCATCGAGTTGCGCCACTAGCCCGGTCTCCCAGGCCAGGTAGCGGCGCGCGGCTTCCTTGTTGCCGTCGTGGCGGTCGTGCACGAAGAACAGGTAGTCGATGCAGTCCGCATCGGCGGGCAGAGCGGGCGTGGCTTCCACCGGAAGTCCGGCGCCGCGCCATGCGACCATGCCGCCTGCAAGCAGCAGCGGCGCGCGCGAGAGGCCGGCCAGCTCCGACGCCGCGGCCCAGGCCGCGAGCGCATCGTCGTCGGCCACCAGCACGAGCTGGCGCGTTTCGTTCTTCATGTCGTTGGCCAGGCGCGGGCGTATCGACCAGCGCGCCTGCGGTATGTGGCCGGCGCGGAACTGCATGCTCGGGCGCAGGTCGATCAGCGCCACGTCGCCCTGCGCGAGGCGGGCGGACAGCGCCTGTGCCTCGATCGTCGACAGCGCAGGTGCGGGCTCGGGTGGCGCAGCGGCGGGCGCGAGCGACAGCCCACTCCCGAGCCCACCTTCGAGCCCACCTTCAAGCACGCTCGCCTCGTGGCCCATCTGGCGCAGCCAGTGCGCAATGGTGGGCGCGCGCACACCGTCGTTGTCGAACAGCACGAGCCGCGCGCCGCGCACGCCGACGTACTGGTCACCGGCCTGCATCAATTGCCCGCCGGGCGTGTGCTGCGCGCCGGGCAGCGTGCCGGCTGCGAATTCCTCGGGTGTGCGCACATCGCAGAGAAACAGGGTGCGGCTGGCATCGCCGGCCCATTGCTGCACGGTCTGCGCGCTGACCGTGGGCACGCCGAAGCGCTCGGCCAGCGCCTTCGCGGCCGGCCGAAGATCTGTGTTGCCGCTGTCCGCTGCATAGCGCCGCGTGCCGCCGTGCTCCAGCGCGTGGTCGTTCAGGTACCAGCCCTGCGTGCCGTTCTCCAGCGCATAGACGGGGTTGGGAAGGCCCAGGTTGATGAGCGTCTGCGCACCGATGATGCTGCGCGTGCGGCCCGCGCAATTGATGACGATGGGCGTGGTGGTGTCGGGCACCAGCCGGCGCACGCGGTAGGCGAGCTCGCCGTTGGGGCAGCAGGTGGCCGTGGGGATGTTCATCTTGTGGAACTCGCTTACCGGCCGGCCGTCGAGCACCACCACCTTCTCCTTGCGCGCCAGCATCTCGGCCAACTGGTCGGCGCTCACGCGGGGCGTGTGATAGGCCTCTTCGGCCAGCTCGCCGAAGGTCTTCGAAGGCAGGTTGACGCCTGCGAAGAGCGCATGGCCCGCGATCTTCCAGGCGCGGGTGCCGCCCTGCAGCACATGCACGCCGGTGTAGCCCAGCGCAGCAAGCCGGCGGGCGGCGCGCTCGGCCACATCGCAGTCGCCGTCGTCATACACGACCACGCGCACGCTGCGGCGCGGCACGAGGCGGGGTGCGTCGAGTTCGAGCCGGCTGAAGGGCAGGGGGATTCCATAGAACAGATGCGCCTCGCCGTACTGGCCGTGCTCGCGAACGTCGAGCAGCGCGATCTCGCCGCCGTCGTGCAGCCAGGATTTGAGGGTCTTCGGGTCGATGAAAGAGGTCATGGGAGGCAAGCCGTTGGGACGAACGCAGTCCTGCGAGGCCGCGTTCTGCACGGCCCGCATGAAAGAAGACGAGGTTGAAAGAGGGGCCTAGCGGCGCGTCTGCACGCCGATGCCCATCGTCTGGTACGTGCCGGCCGCCAGGTCGTACGCGGTGCGCTGGTTCAGCGTTTCGAGCGCGCGGCCATACATGTGCAGGTGCCGAATGACCTGGTCGCCCTGGATCTCGACCGAGTGGATGTCCTCGGGCATCAGCGCGATGCCCTTGCCCGGCGCAACCACGACCAGCGCGGTTTCCTCGAGCTTGCCGACACCCGGCACCGAGCCGTCGTCGCGCCGCTCGTACACGCGGTTGTGCTCGGTGCCTTCCACCGCGGCAATGCAGGCCCAGGTGGTGTGGTTGTGCGGCACGATCTTCTTGCCCGGCCGCATCACGTTGAGGTAGAGCGCGTAGCTCTGGTCCGGGTCCTCGGCAATCAGGTAGCGGGCCTGGTGCTCGCCGGCCTCGGGCGCAGGAAAGTCGGCGGCGCCCCAGTAGTCGGTGCGCGCGGCCAGCCCTTGCAGCGCGTCGAGCACCGCATCTAGCTTTTCGCGGGTTGGTTCAGCGCCGCCAATGGCTTTCTTCATCCGGGCGATAGACGCAGCGACCGCCTCGCGGCGTTGGTCGGACAGGGTGCTCATGCGGGGTTCTCCAGTGAGGATGCGTGTCTTGGCGTGCATTCACTGTAGTGACCGGGGTGTGACCCGACAATCCAGCCGGCGCAAGAAATACATCAATAAAATTAATGTATGCCCACGCTCGATCTTGAACTGCTGCGCTCCTTCGCGGCCGTCGTCAGCCACCACAGCTTTGCTGCGGCGGCCGTGCACCTGGGGCGCACGCAGTCGGCCATCACGCAGCAGATGCAGCGGCTCGAAGAGCAGGTGGGCCACCCGCTCTTCGCCAAGCAGGGCCGGCAGAAGCGGCTCACCGAGCATGGCGAACGGCTCCTGACCTATGCGCACCACCTGCTCGCGCTCAACGACGAGGCGCTGCGCAGCCTCCGGCAGGGCGAACTCGAAGGCAACCTGCGCATCGGCGCACCGCACGACGTGGCCGAGACCATGCTGCCGCTGCTGCTGTCCGAGGTGGCGCGCACTTCTCCGCTGCTGCAACTGGACATCCACATCGGCCGTAGCCCCTACCTCATGACCTCGCTCAAGAGCGGCGAGGTCGACATGATCATCTCCAACCGCGCCGATCCGCAGTTCGACGGCGTGGTGCTGCGCAATTCGCCGACCGTGTGGCTTTGCGCGGCCAGCTATGTGCACGATCCGTCCAAGCCGGTGCCGCTGATCATGGCCGATGGCCCGAGCATCTTTCGCCGCATCGGCCACGAGGCGCTCGATGCCGCGGGCGTGGCCTGGACGCCGCGCTACACCTCGTCGAGCCTGATCGGCATCAAGGCCGCGTTGCGCGCGGGCCTCGGCGTGACGGCGCGCGGCGTGGAGCAGCTCGACGCGGGCCTGCGCGTGCTGGGTGCGGGCGACGGCATGCCGCGCCTGCCCGACCTGGCCTACTACCTGTACGTGCGCAGCCACGTGGTGAATCCGGTCACGCGGCAGGTGTTCGAGACGCTGAAGAAGCACCTGCGGCTGCCGCGCACCGACATGCCGGCCTGAAACGCTAGGTCGCCCAGATGCGCGGCGAGCTCGCCGGCAGCTGCCACAGCTCGGCGCGCCAGGCCTGCCACACCTGCCGCAGCAGCTGCATCGCGGGCTCGACCACCGGTGCGAGCACGCGCAGCACGACGATCTCCGCATGCGGGCTCGTCGCGCCAGCGCTCTCCTGCAGGCCGTGCGCATCGATGGTCTCGCGCGCGAGCGCAAGCAGCGCCTCGCGCCGCGCACGCGCGGCCGGCGTGCCAGACACGAAGAACAGCGACGCATTGCAGCGATGCCCGCCGAAGCCCAGCGGGCTTTGCAGCAACCGCTGGTCGGCCGCGTCGATGCGCCCGCGCTCCAGCCAGATGCCAGGCACCTCGATGTGCTGCAGATACGTGCCGCGTTCGAAAGGCTGGTTTGCGTTGGGCAGGCCCAGCGCGGTCACGTCCCAGCCGATCATCTCGGCGCCGGGCTCGGCCTCGATGGTGAGGCGGTTCTCAGCCTTGCAGCCGCTGTAGCAGATGGCTTCCAGCGGCAGCCACTCGAGCCGCGCACCTTGTGCCAGCCGGATGCGCGTGCGCTGCAGCGCCAGCTCGCCTTCGGATCGATAGAAGCGCGAAGCACCGGGCGTGGTGATGAGCCCGTGGCTTCCGTCCGCCGCCTCGATGTCGATGTCCAGCGTGTCGCCACCCACCAGCCCGCCCGGCGGATGCACCAGCACGTTGTGGCAGATCGCATCGCCTTCGGGATAGAGGCTCTGCAGGATGCGCAGCGGGCCGTCATGGCGAAAGCGCGCGACGCTGCGGGCGGTTTCCTGTCGGTAGTCGAGATGAAGATGGGCGTGCCAGGACATCCAACGAGTCTATTCGCCCGCACGGTCTTCTTCGCGCGGAACACCGAGGAACCGGCTTCGCCGGGCCTCAGGTGTTGCCCCCGGTAGGGGGTTGGCGAAGCGACACGCAGTGCGCGAAGACTGGGGGCGAGCCTAGACCCCCCACGCTCCGTCATGCGCGGCACTCGCTTCGTCGAGCAGCGCCGGGCCGATGCATTCGATCGGATGTGGCGAAGCGCGGAACACATCGCGGCACGACAGCTCCGCATCGCGCTGATCCTGCCGCTCGCCGCGGAACACGCGCAGCCGCTCGGCGTCGATGCCGAACACCACGCGGCCGATGTTCGACCAGAAGATGGCACCCGCGCACATCACGCAGGGCTCGCCCGATGCATAGATGGTCGCGCCTGCTAGCTCTTCGCGCGTGAGGCCTTTCCCGGCCAGCGCGCGCAGCGCATTCACCTCCGCATGGGCGGTGCAGTCGCCGGTTTCGGTGTTGCTGTTGCCGGCCTCGGCCAGCACCTCGCCGGCGGCCGAGACGATGACCGATCCGAAGGGCCGGTTGCCACGCCGGCGCGCCGCATGCGACCAGACGATGGCCTTGCGCAGGTAGCGCTCGTCCCGCTCGTCGAGCGTGGTTTCTTCAGGGGGTGCGTTGTGACTGTTGCTGATGTTCATGCCTTGGGTAATGTCCTGGCTCATGTCTTGGAGAGGGTACGTTCGCTCCGCGATGGCAGCATCGAAGTGTTGAAGATGGCGTCGGACGCGGGCTTGACCTTGAGGCCGAATACGTCGACGACCTCGTCGACCTGCTGCTCGAGCGTGAGCTTCCTGATGTCGCCCAGGCCGTGGCCCCGCGTGTCTGCGGCGCCCACGTATTGCGCGGTGACGCCCCAGCGCTCGAGCTCCATCTTTTCGTCGAGGATGGGTTCGCGCTGGCGCATGGCCGCAATGCTGGGCGCCGGGTTGGCAAAGGTCTCGACGATGGCGCGGTTGGTGGCGCGCAGAAAGGCCGCAACCAGCTTGGGGTTCTGCGCAATGAGGTTGCTGCTCGCAAGAATGGCGTTGCCGTACAGGTCGACGCCCGCGTCCGAATACTTGAGCACCGACAGCTCCTCGGCCTTCATGCGCGCGAAGAGCGACACGGCGGAGTCATGAAAGTAAGTGGCTGCATCGACGTCGCCGCGCACCATCACGTTGTCGCGCGCGCTGAAGTCGGTGGTCTGCCATTGGAACGCGTCGCTGCGCATGCCCTGCTTGCGCGCCACCATCGGCCAGGCGCGGCGGGTCGATTCGACGGCCGCCGCGGCCACCTTCTTGCCCGCCAGGCTCTTGAAGTCGCCGGTCACCCCGCGGTCCTTGCGGCCGATGATCACGAAGGGTGCGCGGTTGTAGTACTGGTACACGGCCTGCACCATCGGGGTGCCGGGGTTCTGCGCATTGAATTCGACCAGCGAGCTGATGTCGCCCAGGCCCATCTGGTAGACACCGCTTGCGATGCGCGTGATCGACGCGACCGAGCCGGCGCCGGTGTCGATGGTCACGTCCAGGCCTTCGTCCCTGTAGTAGCCCTTGCTGTGCGCGAGGAAGAAGGGCGCGGTCTGGCCGTTGATGCGGAAATCGAGCGTGAACTTGAGCGGGGTCAGCTTGCCGCCGCCTTGGGCAAAGACGGCAGGGGCGGCAAGGGTGGCGGCACTGGCCGCAAGAAAGAATCGACGTTGCATGTGGGGCCTCGGAATTCTCGGGTCTTGAACCCTCCCGCCAAGGCAGGAGGCACTTCAAGAGCAATTTCCGGGCGGGCGCACAACCGTGGTGCGTGCGCTGCTGAACGCTTCTACTCTTGCGCAAGTTCATGCACGAGCCATGCCAAGCCGCATGCCACGGTCTTTTGCTCGGGCATTGCCGTCGGGTGCTTGGAGGCTGCGCCGGCCCGGGCCACAATGCGGGCGCGCAATTTGCATGGCAAGTGGCGCAGAGTAGAAGCGTTCAGCCCCCGCGGCAGGAAATTGCTCTTTCAGGTTCGTTCGTACCCACGCGCAACAACAGAAGGAGTCCACGCATGCTCGTCACCCAACAACCCGTCTTCCGCAAGTTCTGGCATGCCGTCATGCCGCTTGCCGACCTGGCCCAAGGCCCCAAGCCCTTCACGCTGCTGGGTGAAGACATCGTTCTATTCATTGATGCCGACGGCCAGCCCGCTGCGCTGCGCGACCGCTGCTGCCATCGCACGGCCAAGCTTTCGAAGGGCTGGTGCGTCGACGGGGAAGGCAAGGCCTGCGGGCAGGGCGCTATCCAGTGCGGTTATCACGGCTGGACCTACGACCGCAGCGGGCAGGTGATCCGCATTCCGCAGTACGAGCCCGACCGCAAGATTTCGCCGGAGTACAAGACGACCGCCTACCGCTGCACTGCGCGCTATGGCTATGCATGGGTGGCCCTGGAAGAACCGCTTGCGGATATTCCAGCGATTCCCGAATTCACCGACCCGGGCTACCGCACCATCTTCCAGTTCCATGAAGAGTGGCAGACCAGCCCGATGCGGGCGCTGGAAAATTCATTCGACAACTCGCACTTCAGCTTTGTGCACCGCGCCACCTTCGGCGTGGCCGCAAGCCCGAAGCCGAGCAAATACGAGCTGGTGGAGAACGAAAACGGCTTCCATGCGGAAACTGTGATCGAGGCCGTCAACCCCGCCAAGTTTCACGCCATCAGCGGCGTGACGGACCCGATCACCACGCGCCACATGCGCAACGCCTACTTTCTGCCGTTCTCGCGCCGGCTCGACATCGAATACCCGAGCGGCGTGCGCCACATCATCATCAATTGCTTCACACCCATCGACGATGGCCGCATGCAGCTGTGCCAATGGCTGTTCCGCAACGACACGGAGGCCGATTGCGCGGCGCAGATGCTGATCGACTTCGACGAGGAGATCACCCGCGAGGACAAGGACATCCTCGAATCGACGGACCCCGATGCGCTGGTCGATACACGGCGGCGGGGCGTCGAATATTCGATGGAGTCCGATCGGCCGGGGATGCTGATTCGCAAGCACCTGATGCAGCTGCTTGCGAAGCATGGCGAGGCGGAGGTTTATCGCGGGATGACCCGTGGGACCATTCCGATTGCGAAGGCTGCCTGAGTTTTTTGGCGCTGTTGGTGTTGTTCAGGGCGGCGCACCCGCCGACGGGGTACCTTGCTCCGCGAATGTCCCCCGGCCTGCGGCCTCCTCCTTTATTTCGCTGCGCAAGGCACCCCATCGACGGGAGCGTCACACGCGCCGGTCGTTGATCAGCGTTGCACCAGCAGCGTGCCCAGGTGCACAGGGCATCGGGTGCTCCGCGCAGCGAAATAAAGGAGGAGGGGCGCAGCCCCGGGGGACATTCGCGGAGGGGAGTACCCGGTGGCCTTTGCGCAAGCCCTGAACAGCAGCCCTGAACAGCAGCCCTAAAACCGCAGGCCTCAGGCCGCAGCAGTCGCAGGATTCGGATGCCGGGTGCGCGAGGCCCCTTGCGTATAGCGGTCCATCGCCAGCCCGTCCGTGCGAATCTCCGGCCGCTGACCCGTCACAAGGTCGGAGATCAGCTTGCCCGAGCCGCAAGCCATCGTCCAGCCCAGCGTGCCGTGACCCGTGTTCAGGAACAGGTTCGGGTAGCGCGTGGCGCCGACGATGGGCGTGCTGTCGGGAGTCATGGGGCGCAGGCCGGTCCAGAAGGTGGCGCTCGGCAGATCGCCGCCGGGGAACAGATCGCTCACCACCTTCTCGAGCGTGGCGCGGCGATGCGGGTTCAGCCGCAGGTCGAAGCCGCCGAGTTCGGCCATGCCGCCCACGCGAATGCGATTGTCGAAACGCGTGACCGCCACCTTGTAGGTCTCGTCGAGCACGGTCGATTGCGGCGCCAGCGACTCGTCGACGAGCGGCACGGTGAGCGAGTAGCCCTTGACGGGATACACCGGAATGTCCAGCCCCAGCGATGCGATAGCTGCGCGCGAATAGCTGCCGAAGGCCATCACGTAGCGGTCGGCCGTAAGAATCTTGCCGGCCTTGGTGCGCACACCGGTGATGCGGCCGCCGTCGGTCTCCAGTCCGTCGATGGTCTGGCCGAAGCGGAAGTCCACGCCCAGTCCGCGCGCGATGTCGGCAAGCCCGCGTGTGAACAGGTGGCAGTCGCCGGTTTCATCGTTCGGCAGGCGCAGGCCGCCCGTGAGCCGGTCGCGCGCACCGGCCAAGGCAGGCTCGACACGCGCGAGCGCATCGCGGTCGAGCAGTTCATACGGCACGCCGCATTCATCGAGCACCGCGATGTCGCGTTGCACCGCGTCGAGCTGCGCCTGCGTGCGGAACAGCTGCAGCGTGCCGCCGGTGCGTTGTTCGTATTGAAGGCCCGTTTCGGCGCGCAGTTGCTGCAGGCAGCCGCGGCTGTATTCGGCCACGCGCATCATGCGTTCCTTGTTCACCGCGTAGCGCTCGGGCGAGCAGTTGCGCAGCATCGCCGCCATCCAGCGCAGCTGGAACAGCGTGCCGTCCGGGCGGATCGACAGCGGCGCGTGCTTCTGGAACATCCACTTGATCGCCTTCAGCGGAATGCCCGGTGCAGCCCATGGCGTCGAATAGCCTGGCGACACCTGCCCGGCGTTGCCGAAGCTGGTTTCCTCGGCCGGGCCGGCCTGCCGGTCGAGCAGCGTCACATCGGCACCCGAGCGGGCGAGGTAGTAGGCCGTCGTGGTGCCGATCACGCCGCCGCCAAGAACGATGACTTTCATGGATATTTACCAGATTGAAGGTGAATACACGAAATCTAAGGCGCACAATGCGGTGGATTTCATTGTTTTCAAGCGGTTTTCAGTGAAAGTCACTGAAAACTCTTGCCCAATGCCCCGCGAGGAGTGAAATGCCCGAACTCGACCGCATCGACCGCAAGATCCTCGACCTGCTGCAGCGCCAGGGCCGCATTTCCATGACCGAGTTGGCCGAGCGCATCGGCCTGTCGGCATCGCCTTGCGCCGAACGCGTGAAGCGCATGGAACGCGAAGGCGTCATCAGCGGCTACCACGCGCATGTGTCGCCCGAGGCGCTCGGCAAGACGCTGCTGGTGTTCGTCGAAATCAAGCTCTCCGCCAAGTCGGGCGACGTGTTCGACAAGGTGCGCAAGGAGCTGCTTCACATGCCCGAGGTGCTCGAATGCCACCTGGTCTCGGGCAGCTTCGACTACCTGGTGAAGGCGCGCCTGAGCGGCATGAGCGAGTACCGGCACCTCTTGGGCGACATCCTCAAGAAGCTGCCCGTGGCGGCCGAGTCGCACAGCTATGTGGTGATGGAAGAAATCAAGGAAACGCTGATGCTTGCGGTCGACCGTTGAGCAAGGCCAGGGGCTACCATCGCGCCCGGCATTCACAGCACACCCACACCACCAAGGACATCGGCATGAGCATCACGGTCCGGCGCGACGGCATCACGGGCACGCGTCACATTCTCAAGATTCGCAGCCATGAGATTCCCATCGATGCCTCGCCGGCCGGCGGCGGCAGCGATGCGGGGCCCGAGCCCCACGACCTGTACGACGCCTCGCTCGCGGCCTGCAAGGCGCTCACGGTGTTGATCTACGCGCGCCGCAAGGGCATGCCGGTGGAAGACATCGAAGTGATCATCGACCGCGACGACAGCGAGGAGCGCAAGGGCGTCTACCGGCTGAAGTCGAGCTTGCGCGTGACCGGCGAGCTCACCGAGGCGCAGCGCGACGAACTGCTGCGCGTGGCGGGCAAGTGCCCGGTGCACCGGCTCATGACCGAGGTGAAGACCGAAATCGAAACCGGCTGGGCCTGATCGGCACCGGCACGCGGGGCACCGGCAAAGCTCAGCGTGCCACGCCCGCGCGCTTGGCATAGCGGTCGCCCCAATCCGCCAGCGGCCCGAGTGCCGCATTGAGCGATGCACCGAGCTTCGTCTCCGAATACTCCACCCGCGGCGGCACTTCGTGGAACACCTCGCGGTGCACGATGCCGTCCGCCTCCAGTTCGCGCAACTGCTGGATCAGCATCTTCTCGCTGATGTCCGGCAAGAGCCGCTTCAGCTCGCCGAAGCGGCGCGGCTGCGCATGAAGCTCCCACAGGATCACGGCTTTCCACTTGCCGCCGATGACCTCGAACGCGGGGCCGATGCCGCAGTTGTAGGGTTTTTTTGCTTTCATCCGTTCTTGCCCTTGCTGGTTCGATACATACGTTTTGGTAAGTACCTCACTTTATTGTAGGTACTTGACCGTTGGAGAGTGCAATTCCTACGATGCAGGCCTCTTCACAACTTGCGGACAACTGGCATGAGCAACAAGGAAATTACGGTCTTGGGCCTGGGATCGATGGGCGTGACCATCGCGCGGCTCTACCTCGACAAGGGCTACAAGGTCAGGGTGTGGAACCGCACGGCCGAAAAGGCCACCGCGCTGGTGAGCCGGGGCGCCGTGCTCGCGCGCAGTGCCGCCGAAGCCTTGCGCGCAAGCTCGGTGGCCCTGATGTGCGTGTACGACTACCGCGCGGTTGACGCGATTCTTGGCGCCGCGGGCGTGGCCGCGGCAATGGACGGTCGCCTGCTGGTGCAGCTCACCACCGGCAGTCCGCAGGACGCGCGCGATGCCGAAGCCTGGGCGCACCGCCAGGGCGCGACCTACCTCGAAGGCGCCATACAGGCCGCGCCCGACCAGATGGGGCAGCCCGATACGCCCATTCTCATGTCGGGCGCACAGCACGTGTTTCGCGCGGCCGAACCGTTGCTCGGCGTTCTGGGCGGCGGCATCGTGTACCTGGGCGAAAAGGCGAGCGCCGCCGCGGCCATGGACCTGGCCACGCTGTCGACCATCTACGGCACCATGCTCGGCTTCTTGCACGGCGCGCGCGTGGCCGAGCATGAGGGTTTCGACGTGGCGGAATACGGCCGCATCGTGGCGGGCATCATGCCCACCTTCGCCGGGTTCCTGCAGCACGAAGGCAGTGTCATCCAGTCGGGCAACTTCGCAATATCGCAAAGCCCCATGCGCATTTCGATGGAAGCGACCCAGCGCATCCTGCAGACCGCGCAGCAGGCCGGCATCAATACCGAGTTTCCGACGTTCGCGGCAGGGTTGTTCCAGCGGGCCGATGCAGCGGGGCTGGGTGGGGAGGAACTCGCCGCGCTGATCAAGCTGCTGCGCAGTTGAAGGGCCCGTTAGCGGCCAAAAAAGGGCATGAAATGCCGCGGCAACCGGAAAAAGTGTGAACAATTACACTACGACCCGCTTTACAGGACACTTTAATGAAGTGGGTCATTCTCGCCATCTTCGCGCTCAGCGCACTCTACGTTCACTTCCGCGGCCAGGTCCGGCATCGTTTTTTCAGACAGCTTTCTGATCATTCGACCTTCCTGGCGCCGTTGAACGCCTTCATGTACATCTTCTCGAAGGTGCCGAGCACGCCGTACCTGTCGCCCGCGCAGTTTCCGGAGATGCGCGTGCTCGAAGAGAACTGGGAAGTCATTCGCGAAGAGGCGCTGGCCATGCGCAATGGCGGCAGCATCAAGGCCTCGAGCCAGTTCAACGACGTGGGCTTCAACTCCTTCTTCAAGAGCGGCTGGAAGCGCTTCTACCTCAAGTGGTACGACGATGCGCATCCCTCCGCCGCCGTGCTGTGCCCGCGCACGACCGAGCTGCTGAAAGGCATCGGCACCATCAAGGCCGCCATGTTTGCCGAGCTCCCGCCGGGCAGCCGCCTGGTGCGCCACCGCGACCCGTTTGCGGGCTCGCTGCGCTACCACCTGGGCCTGTGGACGCCGGGCGTGGAGGGCTGCTACATCGACGTGGACGGCCAGCGCTACCACTGGCGCGACGGCGAAGCCGTGGTGTTCGACGAAACCTACATCCACTACGCCGAGAACACGACCGACAAGGACCGCGTGATCCTGTTCTGCGACATCGAGCGTCCGCTCAAGTACCGCTGGGCCAGTGCCGTGAACCGCTGGTTTGCAAAGAACCTGCTGGCCGCGGCCGCTTCGCCCAACGACGTTGGCGACAAGACCGGCGGCATCAACCGCGCGTTCAAGTACATCTACCAGATCCGCGTCATCGGCAAGCGTCTCAAGGCCTGGGACAAGCGAGCGTACTACCTTGTGAAGTGGTCGATCTTCGGCGGCCTTGCGCTCTGGATCTTCTGGTAAGGCCCCAGCCTGCCGCGCGGTCCCCGGCCACCGCTGCCTGCCCATGTCCCTTGCAGACAAAGACCTGCCCGTGCCGGTCGACCTTGCCAGCGCCCAGGCGCTGATCGAGGCCGTTCAGTCCGAGGCCGCTGCGCAGCGGCTCACCCTGCGCTTGCCACCGCCCGAGCCCACCACCTGCTGCGGGCGCGGCTGCAACGGCTGCGTGTGGGAAGGCTGGCTGGCAGCCATTGCGTATTGGCGCGACGAGGCGTCGCTGCTGCTGGCCTAGCGCTACTAACGCGCTTCCCAGAAGCCGCGGTGCGTGGCGATCATCTCTTCCGCTACTTCAGGCACCGGCCCGATCACTTCGATCTTCTTCTGCCCGCGAGCGAACACTTCTCGGCAGGGCAGGCTCAGCGTGGGGTTCTCGGGGTGGTCGCCCGTGAGCGCGAGCAATGCGCTTTCTTCCGCCCCGTAGATAACGCGGCCAATGTTTGCCCAATAGCTGGTGCCCGCACACATTGCGCAAGGCTCGAAGGTTGTCACCAGCGTGCATTGCCACAGGTAGTCTGCCGGCCAGTTTTGCGCGGCATGGCGCGCGAGCGTGGCCTCGGCGTGGTTCACCGTGTCGATGTTGCCCTGCTCGGCGAGGATGGTTTCGCCGTCGGGCGCAACGAGCACGGCACCGAAGGGATGCCGGCCCATCGCCATGGCGCGGCGGGCCACCTCGTCGGCGCGCCGCAGCGCGCGGATGATCTGGTCGCGCGTCATCCGTGGTGCCTTATTGGTTCTGCGAACCGCGGTGCGCCCACCCGGTCGTGTGCTTCTCGATCACGCTGAAGAGCTCATACATCAGCATGGCCATCGCGCCCACCACCATCAGGCCTGCAAAAGCCAGGCCCATCTGCATGGCCGAGCCGGCGGAAATCAGCAGGTAGCCGATGCCTTCGTTGGCCGCCGTCATCTCGCTCACCGTGGTGCCGACAAAAGCCAGCGTGATCGCGACCTTGAGCGAGCCGAAGAAGTAGGGCATGGAGCGCGGCAGGCCGATCTTCACAAGCACATCCCAGCGCTTGGCGCCGAGCACGCGCAGCACGTCTTCCAGCTCGGGCTCCAGCGTGGCAAGGCCGGTGGCAATGTTCACCATGATCGGGAAGAAGCTGATCAGGAAGGCCGTAAGAATGGCCGGCCCGACGCCGATGCCGAACCACACCACCAGGATGGGCACGAAGGCCGCCTTGGGCAGCGCGTTGAAGGCCGTCATGAGCGGGTAAATCGCCGCATACGCGATGCGCGAACTGCCGATCACGAAGCCCAGCAGCACGCCCACCACAATGGCCAGGCCGAAGCCCGCCATCGTGACCCAGAAGGTGCGCCATGCGTGGCCCGCGATGATTTCCTTGAATTCCCAGAACTGGTTCCAGATGCGCAGCGGGCTCGGAAAGATGAAGTCCGACACGCCGAAGCCCGCGCAGATCACCTGCCACAGCAGGATCACTGCCACGAGCAGCAGCCATGGCGACCAGCGTTCGATTTGCTTGGTGTTCTTCATGGCGCGCCTTCAGTGAGACACCGCAGCGGCCGCTGTCTGCGCTGCGCTGATGCCGGTGTTACGGATGGCGCCGATGTGCCCGCGAAGCTCCAGCACGATGTCGGTGAACTCCTTGGTGTAGGTGACTTCCAGCTCGCGCGGACGCGGCAGCTCGATCTCGCGCTTGACCACGAATCGGCCCGGGCTCTTGCTCATCACGTACACCGTGTCGGCCAGGAATACGCTTTCGCGCAGGTCGTGCGTCACCAGGATGACGTTGAACTGCTGCTCGGTCCACAGGTCGCGCAAGATGCACCAGAGCTCTTCGCGCGTGAAGGCGTCGAGCGCGCCGAAGGGCTCGTCGAGCAGCAGCATCTTGGGCTCGTGAATGAGCGCGCGGCAAATGCTTGCGCGCTGCTGCATGCCGCCCGAAAGCTGCCAGGGAAACTTGTCTTCATAGCCCGCAAGGCCCACCTTCTGCAGCAGCTTGCGCGCGCGCTCGACATATTCCTTGCGCTTGGCCTTGAAGCTGGAGCGGTAGGGCTCGACGATTTCGAGCGGCAGCAGCACGTTGTCGACCGTGGTGCGCCACGGCAGCAGCGAAGGCGCCTGAAACGCCATGCCCGAGATCTTGAGCGGCCCGGTCACGGGCTGGCCGTCGATGCGGATCTTGCCCATCGACGGCATCTTCAGCCCCGTGGTGAGCTTCATGAACGTCGACTTGCCGCAGCCCGAGGGCCCGACGATGGCGATGAATTCCCCGCGCTTCACCTTCAGGTCGATGGCCTCGACCGCGAAGTGGTTGGTGCGCAGCAGCTCTTCGTTGTAGGCGAGCCAGACGTCCTGAAAGTCGACGAAGGGAGCCGCGTCCGTGCTCGATGCGTCCGCCATCACTTGCGCAGCACGCCGTTGAGTTCGGCCGCGGGTGGCAGCAGCGCCGCGGTCCACACCGCGTCGGGGCTCACGCGCGTCTTGGTGTTGAATGCGTCAGACACTTGCGAGGCCATCAGCGACATGCGGCCGGCGTTCACGGCGCCGAAGCCGTCGCTGCGCGCATCGGCGCTGTTGATCACGGTGTCGATGGCCAGTTGCAGGCGGCGGGTTTCGAGCTTGCTGTCGATGATGCCGTCGCGCGCCTTCACCGATTCGATGGCCACCGCCGGATTGGCGATGACTTCCTTCGCGCCCTTGGCGAAGGCCGAGAGGAATTTCTTCACTGCCTCGGGGTTCTCCTTGATGAGCTTGGGCGACGCGATGATCACGTTGCCGTAGAGCTTCACGCCGTAGTCGGGGTAGGGCAGCACGACGATGTCGGCCGCCTTGGCGCCGCGTGCTTCCAGGTTGAGAAGCGAGGTGAAGGTGAAGCCCGTGATCGCGTCGATGTCGCCGCGGATCAGCATGGTTTCGCGCAGCGTCGGGTCCATGGCGGTCCAGTTGACTGCGCCGATGTTGTTGGCCTTGGCAAAGATCGGGAATGCGCGGCGGCCCGCGTCGAACACCGGTGCGCCGAGCTTCTTGCCGGCCAGGTCGGCCGGCTTGGTGATGCCGCTCTTCTTCAGCGTCATGACCGAGGCTGGCGTGTTGTTGTAGACCATCATCACCGCGACCGGCTTGTTGGGGCTGTCGGGGTTGTTGGCGTGGAATTCCATCAGCGCGGCAAGGTCGGCAAAGCCCATTTCGTAGGCGCCGGAGGCCACGCGCGTGACGGTGCCTCCCGAGCCATTGCCCGCGTCGATGGTCACGTCCAGGCCGGCGGCCTTGAAGTAGCCCTTGGCGGCGGGGTGCAGGAACAGCGCGGCCGGCCCTTCGAAGCGCCAGTCGAGCTGGAACTTGATCGGCGTCGTGGTCTGGGCAAGGGCCGAAGAAAGACCGAAGCTGAGGGCCGAGGCGGCGAGGAAGGACTGGAGCAGTTGGCGCTTGTTCATGCGAAATCCGTTGGAGGTGAATGCTTCTGCATTCAAGCAAAAACGGTGCCCGCACGCGATTGGTGCGAACCCTCCCGATGAACTGCCGCAGTGCAAAGTTGGGGCGCGGGCGTGGCTATGCGCACCCGTTTTGTGAGTTCTCGCGGATTTCAGCCGAAAGAAGCTTGAAGCTTGAACCAATTTGGGGCGCTGGCTTGCCGGCCGGCGCCCTAAGTGCCGGCCTCGCGCGCAGGTTCAGAGGGCGGCGCCGATCTTGCGCAGCTCGGCGATCTGCGGCGCCTTGGGCAGCCAGATCTTGTCGAACTCCGCAATGATCGGCGCGGGGTTGTAGCCGGCATCGCTCTTGATGGTGATGCCGCTCGTCTTGAACTTGTCGATCAGGCCGAGTTCGGTGGTCACGATGTCCCTGATCTGCGCGTCGAGTGACTGCTTCACCAGGTCGGTGATGAGCGACTTGTCCTTGGCGTCCAGCGTCTGCCAGATACGGCCCGAGACCAGCGGTGCAAAGGGCATGAACAGCGCATTCATCGGCAGCATGGTTTTCGCGACCCGGTCGAAGCGCTGGTTCCATGAAAACTCGATGTCCGCCTCCAGCCCGTCGACCTGGCCGTTCGACATGGCGTCGAAAACGGCGGGCGTGGGAATCGGCGTGGGGGCGGCGCCGAGCAATTGATAGAAGTCGCGGTACACCGGCGTCGGGTTGATGCGCAGCTTCATGCCCTTGAGGTCGGTGGGCGTGGAAATGGGCTTGGTCGAAAACACCACCCGCATGCCGGTGATGCCCCAGCCCAGGCCGATGGTGCCGGTTTCGCGTGGCAGCACGTCGAGCAGCTTGAGCGCGGCCGGCGTTCGCACCAGCGAGGCCACGTTGGTGGTGGAGCGCACGAGGTAGGGCGCGTTGATGGCCGCCACGCTCGAGACGCGCGAGCCGAGCTCGGCCGCCTGGATCCAGCCCATGTCCAGCGCGCCCGATTGCAGCTGCTGCATCATGGCCGATTCGTTGCCCAATTGGCCCGAGTGGAACACCGTGGCGCTCAGGCGGCCATCGGTCGCCTTCTTGAGTGCTTCGCCAAAGCCCACCGCGGCGCGGTTCCACGAGTGGCCGGCCGGCGTGATGAGGCCGAGTCGGAACTCCTTGGCGGCCGCTGCACGCGACACGGTGCTGAACAGGGCGGACGACGCGGCGGCGGTACCGGCGGCGGCCTGGACGACGAATTTGCGGCGGGAGAGGGACATGCGAGGCTCCGGTTGAGTGAAGGAAAAACGGGGGGCTTGTCGGGCTTACTTGAGCAAGGCCAGCGACAGGCTCGGAAAGAGCGACAGCAGCACCAGCGCCGCGCAGCAGATCAGGAAGAACGGCAGCGTCACGATGAACATCTTTCCGGGCTTGGCGCCGGTGACGGCCGAAGCCACGAAGAAGCTCAGCCCCACGGGCGGCGTCATCAGCCCGAGCACCAGGTTGATCACCACCACCACGCCGAAGTGGCGCGGATCGATGCCGTAGATCTCCGTGGCAATGGGCAGCAGGATCGGCACGGTCATGATCAACCCCGGAATGCCGTCGATCACCGTGCCGATCACCAGCAGGATCAGGTTCACCAGCAGCAAGAAGGCGATAGGGTCCTTCGCCACCGTCTGGATCCATGCGGCCGTGGCCTGCGGCACCTTGCCGTAGATCAGGAGCCACGAGAACACCGCCGCCGCGGCTACCAAAAAGAGCACCACCGCCGAGTAGATTGCCGACTTCAACAGGATCTGCGGAATCATCGCGAAGCGGAATTCCTTGGTGACATAGCGGCCGATCAGCACCGCGGCCACCGCGCCCACCGCCGCCGATTCCGTCGGGTTGGCCACGCCGCCGAGGATGGAGCCGACGATCACGATGGGAATCAGCAGCGTGGGGCAGGCCGTGAGAATGGTGTGCAGCCGCTGCCTGATGGTGCGCTTTGCGGTGCGCGGATAGTTGTAGATCACGCCCATGCATGCGATCACGATGAAGAACAGCACCGTGAGAATCACCCCGGGAATGATGCCGGCAATGAGCATGTCGCCCACCGCCACCTGCGCCAGCACGCTGTACACCACGAACATCACCGACGGCGGAATGATCGGCCCCAGCATGCCGCCGTACACCGTGATGCCGGCGGCAAAGGTCTTGTCGTAGCCCTGCTTCTCCATCTCGGGCACCATGATCTGGCTCATGATGGCCACCTGCGCCGTGGCCGAGCCGATGATCGACGACACCAGCATGTTGGCCAGGATGTTCACGTAGGCCAGGCCGCCCTTCACCGAGCCGATGAAGGCCAGCGCCAGGTCGACCAGCCGCTTGGTGATGCCGCCGCCGTTCATGACCTCGCCGATCAGGATGAACAGCGGAATTGCAATGAGGCTGTAGCTGTCGACACCGCCGAACATCTGCACCGGAAACGACTGGAAGAGCACCGTGTCGCCCGAGTTGAGGATGTAGACGATGCCCGCAAGGCACAGGCAGGCGCCGATCGGCACGCCGACCAGCATGATCAACAGGAAGAATGCGGAGGTCAGCATGTCAGTTCACCGCGTCCGCGTTGGTCACATGGAACTCGGCGTGCGTGCGCCGGGGCTGCAGGCCAAGGTCTTCGAGCAGGTTGGACAGCGCATGCAGGCTGAGCGTGGCCGAGAAGACCGGCAGGATCAGCTGGACGGCCCAGGCCGGCCAGTTGAGCGTTTGCGTGCGCTCGGTATAAAGAAAGTTGAAGGACTCGGCCGCGTATTCCTTGGCATCGAAGCCATGGCGCACGATGCCCACCGGGTCCATGTAGAGCCAGCACATGGCCAGCAGCGCAAGGCCGAGCAGCAGCACGCCGCCCGAAGCGGCGGCCTTGGCAATGCGCACCGCTTTTTCGCCGAGCTTGTCGGTGAGCAGCGTCACTGCAAAGTCCAGCCGCAGCCGCGTCATTGCCGAGGCGCCGATGAAGGTGAGCCACACCACGCAGTACACCGAGGCCTCGTCCACCCAATAAAGGGGCACGCCGCTGTAGCGCGTGACCACGTTCAGCAGCACCAGCACCATGAGCAGGCCCATCAGCCCGGAAAGCAGGCGGCGCTCCCAGCGCAGGACGAAGTCGGACGCATCGAGCACCCGGCGGGAAAAGCCCCCGCGTTCCAAGGCGTGTTCTTCCATGTGAGAAGAGAAAAGAGGTGAAGGTTGACGAAGGGCAGAAGGCCGTGATTTCAATAAATATATTAATAAGATATTTAAGATATCCGCTCAGGGTATTAGCAGATTGCATGCCAGCCGAAAAAGTGTTGAGCGGGCGGAAACGGTGCATGCCCGTAGCGCGCCGCAATGAAAAACGCCCCGCTGCGTGCGGCAGCGAGGCGTCGGTGAAATGAAGGCGGGGGCCGTTACTTCAATGCGGTCGTCGCATTCGCCACCGCCAGTGCCGTCATGTTGACCACGCGCCGCACCGTCGACGAAGGTGTGAGCACATGCGCCGAGCCCGAGGCGCCCAGCAGGATGGGGCCGACCGTGATGCCGTTCGCGCCCGTCATCTTCAGCACGTTGTAGAGGATGTGGGCGGAGTCCAGGTTCGGGCACACCAGCAGGTTGGCCTCGCCGGTGAGCGTGGTCTCGGGCAGCGCGACGCGGCGCACTTCTTCGGACAGTGCGGAGTCGCCGTGCATTTCGCCGTCGCATTCGATGTCGGGCGCCATCTGCGCGAACAGGTCGCGCGCCAACCGCATCTTGCGTGCCGAGCCGCGGCTCGAGGTGCCGTAGTTCGAGTGCGAAAGAAAGGCCACCTTCGGCGGCAGCCCGAACCGGCGCACCTCTTCGGCTGCCATCATCGCGATGCTGGCGAGCAGTTCGGCGCTCGGGTCCTCGTTCACGTTGGTGTCGGTAATGAACACCGTGCGCTTTTCGAGCGTGAGTGCGTTCAGCGTGGCAAAGCCCGGTGCGCCGCGCTTCAGGCCGATGAGGTTGCGGATGTGCTCCAGGTGCACGTCGAAGCGCCCCACCAGCCCGCAGATCATGGCGTCGGCATCGCCCAGGTGCAGCATCAGCGCCGCAATGATGGTGTTGGAGCGGCGCACCATGGTCTTGGCGGCCTCGGGCGTTACGCCGCGGCGGCCCATGAGCTTGTGAAAGCTCTCCCAGTAGATGCGAAAGCGCGGGTCGTCTTCGGGGTCGACAATTTCAACGTCGGTGCCCACGCGGATGTGCAGGCCGGCCTTCTTGATGCGCGCCTCGATCACCGCGGGGCGACCGACCAGAATGGGCTGCGCCAGGCCTTCGTCCACCGCCAGTTGCGCGGCGCGCAGCACGCGCTCGTCTTCGCCCTCGGCATAGGCCACGCGCTTGGCGGCGGCGATCTTGGCGGCGCTGAACACCGGGCGCATGAACATGCCGGTCTGGTAGACGAAGCGCGTCAGGTGCTGGCGGTAGGCGTCCATGTCCTCGATGGGCCGCGCGGCCACGCCGGATGCGTGCGCCGCCTTGGCCACGGCCGGCGCAATGCGCAGGATGAGCCGCGAATCGAAGGGCTTGGGAATGATGTAGTCGGGCCCGAACGACAGCTCCTGGCCGGCATAGGCCGTGGCCACCTCTTCGCTGATGTCGGCCTTGGTGAGCTCGGCGATCTCGCGCACGCAGGCCAGCTTCATTTCTTCCGTGATCTTGCTGGCGCCGCAGTCGAGCGCGCCGCGGAAGATGTACGGGAAGCACAGCACGTTGTTCACCTGGTTCGGGTAGTCGGAACGGCCGGTGGCAATGATGCAGTCGGGCCGCACGGCCTTGGCAAGTTCGGGCCGGATCTCGGGCTCGGGGTTGGCCAGCGCCAGGATGATCGGCTGCGTGCCCATGGTCTTGACCATCTCGGCGCTCATCACGCCCGGGGCCGAGCAGCCGAGGAACACATCGGCGTCCTTCACCACGTCGGCCAGGGTGCGGGCGCCGGTGTCCTTTTGCGCGTAGCGCGCCTTGGAGTCGTCGAAGCCGCCCGCGCGTCCCATGTAGATCAGGCCCTTGGAGTCGCAGGCGTAGATGTTGGCGGGCTTGGCGCCCAGGCCCACCATCACGTCGAGGCAGGCAATGGCGGCCGCGCCGGCGCCCGAGACGGCAATCTTCACGTCCTCGATCTTCTTGCCGACCAGTTCGAGCCCGTTGATCAGCGCCGCGGCCGAGATGATGGCCGTGCCGTGCTGGTCGTCATGGAACACCGGAATGTTCATGCGCTCGCGCAGCTTCTTCTCGATGTAGAAGCACTCGGGGGCCTTGATGTCCTCGAGGTTGATGCCGCCCAGCGTGGGCTCCAGCGCCGCGATGATGTCGACCAGCTTGTCGGGGTCGGTCTCGGCCAGTTCGATGTCGAACACGTCGATGCCGGCGAATTTCTTGAACAGGCAGCCCTTGCCTTCCATCACCGGCTTGGCGGCCAGCGGGCCGATGTTGCCCAGGCCCAGCACCGCCGTGCCGTTGGTGACGACGCCCACCAGGTTGCCGCGCGCGGTGAAGTCGGCCGCCAGCGACGGGTCGGCCGCGATGTCGAGGCAGGGGTAGGCCACACCGGGCGAATAGGCCAGGGACAGGTCGCGCTGGTTCAGGAGCGGCTTGGTGGGCGTGACCGAAATCTTGCCCTTGACGGGCGAGCGGTGGTATTCGCGCGCTGCATCGCGAAGAGCTTCTTCTGCGGGGGAGAGGGGTGCAGCCATGAAATGTCTCCTTGTTTCTGACGGGCAATGAGGCTACCGCAAAAGCATGGCTTGTTCCCAAAGGGGAAATGCCGAAAACGCCTGACCCCATAGCCTGCGCGGAACCGAAGCGCCGGTTCGCTAAACTCCGAAAGTGTTGGCCAAGGGCAACCAAGGTTAAACAAGGCAATGCAGAGCCGTGCAGCCAAGGCCGCCGGCCATCGTCAATCAAGACACACAAAAGACAACGAAGAGGGGCAGCGCATGACACCCGGAGCTTTCACCACCACCGACCCCGACGTCGTGGTCATCGGCGGCGGGCCTTCGGGCTCGACCGTGGCGGCGCTGCTTGCGGACAAGGGGCACGATGTGGTGCTGATCGAGAAGGCGCAGCACCCGCGCTTTCACATCGGCGAGTCGCTGCTGCCCATGAACATGCCGCTTTTCGACCGGCTGGGCGTGCGCACCGAGGTCGAAGCCATCGGCATCAAGAAGCACGGCGCCGAGTTTGTCTCGCCTTGGCACGACCACTCGAGCCACTTCGACTTCGGCGAGGCCATGGACAAGAGCTTTCCGTACGCCGTGCACGTGCGCCGCTCCGAGTTCGACGAACTGCTGTTCCGCCATGCCGGCAAGCTTGGTGCACGCACCTTCGAAGGCCAGCGCGTGACAGGTGTCGACATGGACGCCGGCAAGGGCACGGCCGACAACCGCGCGCTGGTGAAGGTCAAGGCCGACGACGGCACCGAGACCCAGTGGCGCCCGCGCTTCGTCATCGATGCCAGCGGCCGCGACACGCTGCTGTCGAGCCAGTTCGACGCCAAGCAGCGCAACCGCAAGCATGCGAGTGCGGCGCTCTACGGCCACTTTGCCAATGCGGAGCGCCGCCCGGGCCGCTTCGAGGGCAACATCTCGCTCTTCTGGTTCGACCATGGCTGGTTCTGGTACATCCCGCTGAAGGACGGCACAGTGAGCGTGGGCGCCGTGGCCTCGCCCGCGTACTTTAAGCGCCGCCAGGGCAAGTCGCTCGAAGAATTCCTGATGGAAACCATCGCGCTCGCACCCAAGCTGGCCGCACGCCTGAAGAACGCCACGCTGATGGAAGGCGCCACCGCCACGGGCAACTACGCCTACGACTCCAAGTTCTGCCGCGGCGACCGCTTCATGATGGTGGGCGACGCCTACGCATTCGTCGACCCGATGTTTTCTTCGGGCGTGTACCTGGCAATGAACAGCGGCTTCGAGGCGGCCAAGGCGGCCGACCTGTGGCTCAGGGGCGAGGTGAAGGAGGCCGAAAAGGCCTTCCGCCACTACGAGAAGGTGATGAAGCGCGGACCGAAGATGTTCTCGTGGTTCATCTACCGCATCACGTCGCCGGCCATTCGCCGGCTGTTCATGGCGCCACGCAACATCTGGCGCATGCAGGAGGCGCTGTTGTCCATACTGGCGGGCGACCTGTTCCGCGACACGCCCATCGGCCCGCGTTTCTGGGGCTTCAAGGTAACGTACTACGCCTCGTGCGTCGGCATCCTGCCGCAGGCCGTGAAGACCTGGGCCTGGCGCCGGCGCAACCTCAAGGAATCGCTAGAGGCTGCAAAGACCTGAGCCGCAGGCTCAGTCCGGCGTAACGGTGTGCTGCGCGAGCGCTTCGAGCGCGCGCACCAGTGCCGAATGGTCCTGCTGGCCGTGGCCGAGGGCCGCGCAGGCGTTCATCAGCTGCGCCGCGCCCGCCGTCTGCGGCAGGGCCACACCCAGCGCCCGCGCACTTTGCAGCGCCAGGTTCAGGTCCTTCTGGTGCAGCGAGATGCGGAAGCCCGGTGCAAAGGTGCGCTTGATCATGCGCTCGCCATGCACTTCGAGAATGCGCGAGCTTGCAAAGCCGCCCATCAGCGCCTGTCGCACCTTGGCCGGATCGGCGCCTGCCTTGGAGGCAAACAGCAGCGCCTCGCCCACCGCTGCGATGTTCAGCGCCACGATGATCTGGTTGGCTACCTTGCAGACCTGGCCGTCCCCCACGTTGCCGACCAGCGTGACGTTCTTGCCCATTTTCTCGAGCAGCGGCCTTACTTGGCCGAAGGTGCCTTCGTCGCCGCCGCACATGATGGTGAGGCTCGCGGCCTTGGCGCCCACTTCGCCGCCCGAAACCGGCGCGTCGATGTAGCCGCAGCCCAGCGCGAGGATGCGCTTGGCAAAAGCCTTGGTGGCAATCGGATCGATCGAGCTGCAGTCGACCACGATCTTGCCGCGCGAATCTTTCAGGCCTTCGGCCACGCCCTGCGTGCCCGGCTCGCCGAACAGCACTTTTTCCACGTCGGGCGTGTCGGGCACCATGATGAAGATCACGTCGGCCTGGCGCGCCACCTCGGCCGCCGAGGCGCAGATGGTCGCTTTCGAGATGAAAGGCTCGGGCGTGTTGCCCTGGGTGTTCACGAACAGCTGGTAGCCCGCGTCGAGCAGATGGCCCGCCATGGGCGCGCCCATGATGCCGAGACCGATGAATCCGATTTTTTGAGATTGCGACATGTCTTCAGTTTCCTAAGATGCTGTTGTTGTGTGGGTTCACTTCTGCTGCGTCAGGGCCTGCCGCCAGCCCAGGCCTTCGGCGGTGGTGGCGCGCGGCTTGTATTCGCAGCCGATCCAGCCGTCGTAGCCGATCGAATCGATGTGCCTGAAAAGCCACGGGTAGTTGATTTCGCCCGTGCCCGGTTCGCCGCGCCCGGGGTTGTCGGCCAACTGGATGTGGCCGATGCGCGCGAGGTTCTTCGACAGCGTGCTGCCGAGCTCGCCTTCCATGCGCTGCGCGTGATAGATGTCGTATTGCACCCGCAGGTTGGAAGAGCCCACTTCGTCGATCAGCGCCAGCGCCTGGTCGGTGCGAGTGAGAAAGAAGCCCGGAATGTCGAAGGTATTGATGGGCTCGATCAAAAGCCGCAGGCCGGCCGCCTCGAGCTCGCTAGCGGCAAGGCGTAGGTTCTCGACCACGGTCTTGTGAGCGGCCTCGGTGCTCACGCCGGCCGGCACCTTGCCGACCAGGCAATTGAGTTGCGGGCAGCCCAGGGCGGTGGCGTAGTCGATGGCCATGGCAATGCCTTCGCGGAATTCGCCGGTGCGGTCGGGGTGGCAAGCAATGCCGCGCTCGCCCTTGTCCCAGTCGCCGGCGGGCAGGTTGTGCAGCACCTGCTGCAAACCGTTGGCGCGCAGCGCGGCGGTGAGCTCCTTCTTTTCGAAGGGGTAGGGGAAGAGGTATTCCACCGCCTCGAAACCCGCCTTGGCGGCGGCCTCGAAGCGTTGCATGAACGGCAGCTCGGTGAAGAGCATCGTGAGGTTGGCTGCGAACTTGGGCATGGCGTGTGTCTCCTCGTTCAGTCCAGCATCTCGGCCGCAACGGCGGTGGGCGCATCGGCCGGGTGTTCGGCCAGGGGCTCGAACTCGGTGATGTTGTCGATCTCCGTGCCCATCGCGATGTTGGTCACGCGCTCGAGCATCACTTCGATGACGACCGGCACGCTGAACTCGGCCATCAGCGCTTCGGCGCGCTGGATGGCCGGTGCGATCTCTTCCTGCTTGTTCACGCGAATCGCCTTGCAGCCCAGGCCTTCGACCACTTTCAGGTGATCGACGCCGTAGCTGCTCTCGATGCCGGCATCGGGCCCGGCGTTGATGTTGTCGAACGCGAGCTGCACGCAGTAGTCCATCTCGAAGCCGCGCTGCGCCTGGCGGATCAACCCAAGGTACGAGTTGTTGACCACGATGTGGATGTAAGGCAGCTTGAACTGCGCACCCACGGCCAGCTCTTCGATCATGAACTGGAAGTCGTAGTCGCCCGAGAGTGCGACGATCTTGCGCGACGGATCGGCGGCCCGCACGCCCAGCGCGGCGGGAATGGTCCAGCCCAGCGGGCCGGCCTGCCCGCAGTTGATCCAGTGGCGCGGGTTGTACACATGCAGGAACTGCGCGGCCGCAATCTGCGAGAGCCCGATGGTGCTCACGTAGCAGGTGTCGTTGCTGAAGTTGTTGTTCATGCACTGGTACACGCGCTGCGGCTTCATCGGCACGTCGTCGAAGTTGGTCTTGCGCAGCATGGTCTTCTTGCGCTCGATGCACGACTTGGCCCACGCGCGGCGGTCGGTGAGCTTGCCGGCGGCCTTCATCTCCTCGGCCACTTCGACGAAGAGCGTGAGCGCGGCCTTGGCGTCCGACACGATGCCGAAGTCGGGCGTGAACACGCGGCCGATCTGCGTGGGCTCGATGTCCACGTGCACGAAGGTGCGGCCCTTGGTGTAGACATCGACCGAGCCCGTGTGGCGGTTGGCCCAGCGGTTGCCGATGCCCAGCACGAAGTCGCTCGCCAGCATGGTCGCATTGCCGTAGCGGTGGCTGGTCTGCAGGCCGCACATGCCGGCCATCAGCGGATGGTCGTCGGGAATCGCGCCCCAGCCCATCAGCGTGGGAATCACCGGCACGCCGGTGGCTTCGGCAAAGCGCACGAGCAGGTCGGATGCATCGGCGTTGATGACGCCGCCGCCAGCCACGATGAGCGGGCGCTCGGCCGCCTGGAGCATGCCGATGGCCTTCTCGATCTGGGCGCGCGTGGCAGCGGGCTTGTAGGGGGTGAGCGGCTCGTAGCTGTCGATGTCGAACTCGATCTCGGCCATCTGCACGTCGAAGGGCAGGTCCACCAGCACCGGGCCGGGGCGTCCCGAGCGCATCAGGTGAAAGGCCTGCTGGAACACCTGCGGCACCTGGCCCGGCTCGCGCACGGTGACCGACCACTTGGTGACTGGCTTGGAGATCGACTCGATATCGACCGCCTGGAAGTCTTCCTTGTAGAGCCGTGCGCGGGGCGCCTGGCCGGTGATGCAGAGGATGGGAATCGAATCGGCCCAGGCCGAATACAGGCCCGTGATCATGTCGGTGCCCGCCGGGCCCGAGGTGCCGATGCACACGCCGATGTTGCCCGCCACGGCGCGCGTGTAGCCCTCGGCCATGTGCGAGGCGCCTTCCACGTGGCGCGCGAGGATGTGCGAAATGCTGCCGCGCTGGCGCAGCGCCGAATACATCGGGTTGATGGCGGCACCGGGCACGCCGAAGGCCTGCGTCACGCCTTCTTTTTCCATCACCAGCACGGCGGCCTGGACCGCTTTCATTTTTGCCATGGGACTGTCTCCTTGAGTTGGGGCCACTGTAGGAAGCACGGGCCATTCGAAGAAGACGGCTACGGACCATAAAAGCTATTCCATCTTGGAATAAGTGATTACGATCCGGCCATGGACAGATTGTTGGCAATGGAAATGTTCGTGCGTGTGGTGGAGACCGGCAGCTTCTCGAAGGCGGCGCTCGAGTTCCACACCACGCAGCCTACCGTGACCAAGCAGGTCGCGGCCACCGAGGCACGGCTGAAGGTGCGGCTGCTCAACCGCAACACGCGCGGCGTGAGCCTGACCGAACCGGGTGCGCTCTACTACGAGAAGTGCAAGAACATCGTGCGCGAGGCCGAGGAGGCCGAAAGCATCGTGCAACTGCGGCAGAACCAAGCGCAGGGCCTCTTGCGCGTGGGCACGTCGGTGGCCTTTGGCCGCCGCGTGGTGGTGCCTCTGGCACTCGAATACATGCGTCGGCATCCGCAGGTGCAGCTCGACCTGAGCTTCGAGGACCGCTATGTGGACTTGATTGCGCAGGGCATCGACGTGGCCATTCGCATGGGCAAGCTGGCCGATTCGTCGCTGGGCGCGCGCTACCTCGGCACCAACCCCTGGGCCATGGTGGCGGCGCCGGGCTACCTGAAGAAGCACGGCACCCCCAAGCGCGCGCAAGACCTGAGCGCGCATGTGGCGCTCATCTACAGCAGCGTGGTGGGCGACGAGTTCTGGCGCATGCACACGCCCAAGGGCGACCCGGTGACGGTGCCCGTCTCGGGTCGCTTCCGCTCCAACAACCTTTCCGCGGTGCTGGCCGCGGCGCGCGACGGCCTGGGCATTGCGCTCATGCCGCGCTACGTGGCGAGCGAATCGCTGGCCTCAGGCAAGGTGCTCGAAGTGCTGGCCGACCATAAGCTGCCCGAGCAGGAAATCCACGCCGTCTTTCCCTCGCCAAAGCTGGTGCCGGGCAAGGTGTCGGGCTTCGTGGCCTTCCTGCAGGGGCGTTTTGCCGAAGGGTGGTGGGGCGGCTGACCGTGCCCACCGTCTTCTTCTTCAGGCTGGCACGAAGGCGCCGTGCAGGCCCAGCGGCAGTGCGTAAGGCAGCGTGGCCTGCGCCACCGGGCCGGCCGCCAGGTGGTCGGCCGCGAAGCACGACAGCACGGTCTTCTGCCGACCGAAATCGAGCACCGTGCCCAGCACCCAGCCTGGCCTGGTGCCGTCCGGCACGAAGACATGCTCTTCCACGATGGCCTGCGCCCCGTAGCTGAAGCGCTGGCTGCGACCGGTCTCGACATCCGTGCGCGCGACAGCGCCGAAGCCTGGCACATCGGGGCGCGTCTGCGTGGCATGAACCACCTGGCGATGGCGCAGGCCGACGCGCCGCGGGTCGATGCGCGGAAATTCGGCTTCCTGCGCCAGCGCCTGCTGCATGGCCTTGCCCGTGCCGAGGTTCAGCGTGGCGACGGTCAGGTGCGGGTCCGTGCTCTTCACGCGGCGCGCGCGCATCACTTCGCGGTTGGTCGTGAACACCGAATCGGCGTTGTCTGAACGCACGTAGTCGATGTGGATGAGCGTGCCGCGCGGGGTGTCTTCTTCCCAGGCATTGCCCACATGGAACAAGAAGCCGGCCGGCAGTGTGAGCATCTGGCGTCGCTCCCAGTTCTGCTTGTCGATCACCAGCGCGCGCATGCCAAGTTCCGGCCGCCAGACGTGGGCATCGAGAAAGCTCGCACCGGCCTCCTTGCGCTTGGCGTCGTACACCAGTGGCGGCATCAGGAACACCAGGTGCCGCTCGGTCACGGCGAAGTCATGGACCATCGGCATGTCGGCCAGCGGCACCACGGCTGCGCGCCGCAGCGTGCCTTCGGGCGCAATCTCGTACAGCGCCAGCAGGCCCTGGCCGGAACTCACGCCGAAGTTCCACACCGTGCCGTCCGGATCGACCTTGGGATGGGCCGAGAACGGCATCCCCGCGAGGTCGGCCCGCCAGGTCTTCAGGCCCAGCGTGTCCAGCGTGTGCGCGTCGACACGCGTGGCTGAGCCGCCTTCCCACAGCGCCAGCACCTCGCCGCGCATCGGCAGCACGCTGGTGTTGGCGACGTTGATGCTGTCGGCCGAGGTCGGCGGCACGACGCCCGGCGGCATGGTGCCGAAGGCCTCGAACAGGCGGCGGCCGGCCCGCACCTCGGCCACGCGCTTGGGCGTGGCGACATAGCGGCCCTGGTACCGCACGTCGATCCCGTCGATCGTGAAGCGATGCACCATGCCGTCGCCGTCGAACCAGTGGTGGTAGCGCTGGCCGCCCAGGTCGTGGCCGGCCGGGCCGATGCGAAACAGCGTGCCGGCCACGGCATCCGGGAAGCGTCCGCGCACCGCGGCGCGGGTCAGCGGGAGGTCGTCCGGGGGCGTGGCGAAGCCGGTCTTCCAGGGCGTGCCGGCGGCTTCGAACTGGGCTTGCCAGTCGTCCGTGCCGGCCGCGCGGGCCAGCGGTGCCAAGAGGGGCAGGAGAGGCAGGGCGCTGGCCGAAGCCAGCCGGCGCAGGAGTTCGCGTCGTTCCATGGCGGTTTCCTCAGCGCAGGTGAATGACGGTCTGCAGGTCGGCGTCGACGCTGATCGCTGCGGCTTCGAAGGCGGGTGCGGCGCGGTTGCCCTTCGCGTCGTTCGAGAAGCCGTAGCGCTCGGTCGGCATGCCCATCATGTTGGTGTCGAGCTTGCCATTGCCGTTTTCGTCGGCGAACGCCCTCAGAGCGTAGCGCCCCGGCGCGAGTCCTGTGAACACGAGCCGGGCCTTGCCGCCCTGCATCGGCGCGGTCTGCGACGCCACGGCCTTGCTGTCGGCGTAGCTGGCGGCGTCGTTGTACAGCGCAACATACAGCGTGGCTTCGGCAGCCGGCCCGTCGGCCACGCTCAGGCTGAGGTCGGCCGCAAGCGCGCCCAGCGGCGCAAGAAGTGCGGCGGCGCACAGGGTGCTCATGATGTGTGCGCCAGGCCGGGGCAGGAGGGCAGGAAAATGCATGGGAGACCTCGTCTTGGAAGTTGGAGGTCCGACGATCCCGCAGGCGCCGTGCGCTGCCCAGCGCCATGCGACGAAATGCGGCAGCGCCCGCGCCAGATGCACACGGCAGGCGCAAGGCGCGCCCGCTTCAGCCGCTCCAGGCTGGCGCCAGTGGAGCTTTGTTCAGTTGCTCTTGTCGTCGCCCGCGTCGGCCGAACCCGCGCCGGGCGGGTTTTCCCATTGCCCCGATTCCACGAACAGGCTCCACGCCGCCATGAAGAGCGCGGCAATCACCGGGCCGACCACGAAGCCGTTGATGCCGAAGATCGCCATGCCCCCGATGGTCGACATCAGCACGATGTAGTCGGGCATCTGCGTGTCCTTGCCCACCAGCACCGGCCGCAGGATGTTGTCGACCAGCCCGATCACGAACACGCCCACGAAGATCAGGATGCCGCCCTGCCAGAAGTGGCCCGTGGCAAGGAAGTAGATGGCCACCGGCCCCCAGATAAGGGCCGCGCCCACCGCCGGCAGCAGCGAGAGAAACGCCATCAGCACCGCCCACAGCAGCGCGCCCTGCACGCCCAGCAGCCAGAAGGCGATACCGCCGATGGCGCCCTGCGCAATGGCCACCGCCACGTTGCCCTTCACGGTGGCGCGGATCACGGTCGTGAACTTGTTGAGCAGGTAGTGCGTGTGCGGCTTGGCAAGGGGTACTGCTTCGCGCATGGTCTTGGAAAGCGCCGAGCCGTCGCGCACCAGGAAGTACAGCAGGTACAGCATCACGAAGAAGCTGATGAGGAAGTCGAAGGTGTTCTGGCCGATGGTGAGCGCCTGGCCCGCGATGAGCTGGCTGCCCTGCGCCGCCCCGGCGGAGATGCGTTCCTGCCAGGCTTCCATGTCGCCCAGGTTGAAGCGGTCGAAGATGTTCAGCAGCCATTGCGGCATGGCGTTGAGGATCTGCTGGAAGTAGGCCGCGAAGTTGATCTGCCCCGAGCGGATGCTCTGCGTGACCTGCACGATCTCCTGCACCAGCGATACGCCGACCATGGCCAGCGGAAGAATCACGATGAACAGGCAGATGGTCAATGTCGACAGCGCGGCGGCGTTGCGCTTGCCCGGCATTTTCTTGAGCAGCCACTTGTACAGCGGCGTGAACAGGATGGCCAGCGCCACCCCCCACAGCACCGCGCCGAAGAAGGGCACCAGCACCCAGAGAAAGGCGACCGTGACGATGGCGAGCAGGGCGAGGAATACGCCGCGCTGGAGTTGGGGTGAATTCATATGTGACTCGGACTGTAGCCGAGCCTGAACGCACGTTTGTGTCGGTCGAAATGCCTAGTCGGCTAGCGCCTCGCGCGCGGCAGCGCCACCGGGGACAAGGTGGCGCGCAGGCGCGCCGGCGCGTCGGGCCCGGCGGTGGTGTCTACCTCGAGCGAACGCTCGACATTGCCGATGTGGTCGATCATCAGCTTGCGCGCCGTGGCGGTGTCGCCGGCCTCCAGCGCGGCGACGATGGCGCCGTGCTCCGCGCAAGACTGGCCGGCCTCATGCTTCGACTGGTAGAGCGTGGCCGCCAGCGTGGTGCGGGCCGTGAGGTCGCGCAGCACGTCGACCAGCAGCTGGTGCCCCATCTGCTCGGCCAGGCACACATGAAAGTCGGCCAACAGGAAGGCGCGCGTGGCGGCGTCGGCGCCCTCGATGGCACGCTGCTCGTCGGCAATGTGGTCGCGCAGCTTGCGTATGGCCTTTTGCAGCGGCCGGCCCTCGCTTTCGGCCAGGATGCCGGCCTCGACGATGCGCCGGGCCGAGAAAGCGTCGCGCGCTTCCTCGGCCGAGGGCTCCACCACGTACCAGCCGCGGCGCGACTGCACCTCGACGAAGCCGCGCGCCTGCAGCTGCATGAGCGCTTCGCGCACCATGGTGCGGCTGACCGCGAAGTTCTCGGCCAGCGCCTGCTCGCCGAGCCGCTCGCCCGGCGCGAGCTTCTGCGCGAGGATGGCCTCGACCACGCGCTCGGCAATGGAGGTGGGATTGACGTTGTCGGCAGCCATCGGTTTCAGTGGCTGCCGGCGCCCGCGCCAAGGGGTACCGCCGGCAGGTCGGGTTCGGCCAGCGGTTCGTCGTCGGGCGCGTAGGTGCCGTTGAGCACGGCGTGGGCCCGCTCGCGGTCGATGTCGCCCTCCCAGGCTGCCACGGCCACCGTGGCCACGCAGTTGCCGATCAGGTTGCCCAGTGCGCGGGCAATGCCCATGAACCAGTCGACCGAGAGCACCAGCACCAGCCCGATGGCCGGGATGGCTGGAATCGCGTGCAACGTGGCGGCCAGCACCACGATGGCCGAGCCCGGCACGCCGTGCGCGCCCTTGGAGGTGACCAGCGCAATGGCCAGGATGGTCAGCAGGTCCGACATCGAGATCGGCGTGTTGGTGGCCTGCGCAATGAACACCGCCGCCAGCGTGATGTAGATCGAAAACGCGTCCAGGTTGAACGAGTAGCCCGTGGGAATCACCAGGCCCACGGTCGAATCGCGAATGCCCATGCGGCGCAGCTTGGCCATGATCTGCGGCAGCACGCTGTCCGACGAGGTGGTGGCAAACACGATGGCGAGCTCTTCGCGCAGGTAGCGCAGCAGCTTGAAGAGGCTGAACCCCGACATGCGCATGACCAGCCCGAGCACCACGAAAACGAACACCAGCACCGCGCCGTAGAAGAGCGCGACCAGCATGCCCAGTTGCTTGAGCGAACCGATGCCGTATTTGCCCACCGTGAACGCAATGGCGCCCAGCACACCCAGCGGCGCCAGCTTGATGATGATGCCCATGATCTTGAACAGCACCAGCGAAAGCGAGTCCACCACCGCGCTCACCGGCTTGCCGCGCTCGCCCAGCAAAGACAGCGCGCAGCCGAACAGCACCGCGAACAGCAGCACCTGCAGCACGTCGCCGGTGGCAAAGGCGTTGACCACCGTGGTCGGAATCAGCTTCATCAGGAACTCGACCGTGCCGCCGCTCGTGAGCTTGTCGGCGTTCGAGGCATAGGCGCTCATGGCGCCGGCGTCGAGCTTGCCCGGGTCCACGTTCATGCCTACGCCCGGCTCGAACACGAAGGCCAGCACCAGGCCCATGGCCAGAGCGATGGTGGTCAGCACCTCGAAGTAGATCAGCGCCTTCACGCCGACCCGGCCCACGCGCTTCAGGTCGCCCGCGCCGGCAATGCCGTGCACCACCACGCAGAACACCAGCACCGGGATGATCATCTTGATCAGCTTGATGAAACCGTCGCCAAGCGGCTTGAGCTTGACGGCGAACTCCGGCACGAAGAGGCCGGCCAGCACGCCGAGCACCAGCGCAATGACGACCTGGCCGAATAGGGATTTGACGAAGCGGGGCATGGAGGAACCTTCCATCGGGGTTGAATGCAAGATTGGGGAAATCTTGTATGCAAGCAATGTAGGCAAGAAAGGGCGCTTGTGCAGCAGGGTATTCCCGGGCGGGGTGGGTGGCTATGACCGCTACATCAGTTGGGAGACCATCGATGGTCCGTTTTTTCTTCGATCCAGTGCGGCGCCGGTCCATCGGACTCGAGCGCCAACCGAGACGAATCCATTCGCCCGGTGCTTGCACCGTTATGGATTGCCCGATGCGTATGCGTCCCGAGTTTCGGTGGATGTTGATCTATTCGATTTCATTGATGGCGTTCAGCGATGTGATCCGTGCAGGGAATTAGCCGGGACGCGACGCCCCGCTCCCGCGCGCGCTCGACCGCGCTTGCTTGTGCTCCCCAGCTAAGCGTCGTTTCCAGCCTCAGGCGCGGCGGTCCCCCGCAAACGGCCGTGCGGCCGCTCCAGTCGCACTCACAACTGCGGTTCAACTGCGACAGACGTGCAACTCGTACTTGGGGACTATTTCACGGAATCGTCCGCTTTCTTCTAGGGCAATGATGCCATTGTTAGCGGGGTATGCCGGTTTTTCCTTTTATGACAATGACTTAGCCAATAAATAAGGCGATGACACTGCATTTTGAATTCTTGGGCAAAGGGCGGGTTTGCAATCAGAATCGCGGCGCCGTTAACAATTGTTTCATTCGAGAGCAGTTGTGTAGCGGCGTTCAGCTGAAAACTTTCATGCACAAGCTCCGGTTTCTTCGTTCTCGCGCCCACGGCATTGCCGCGCTGCACATCCTGAGCAAGGGCAGCATGGGCGAGATCACCCTTGGCAACGAGCAAGTCGACAGGGCTTCGCTCAACCGCTCGGCGCAAGTCTGGCGCGCCATTGGCACAAGCCTCGCCGTCGGCGCCGACATCCTGCTCCACGGTTGGGACGTGATGGCAGACGGCGGGCAGTGCACGGCAGTCTCGACACCTCAGATTTCCAGTTTGCCTAAGTGTGCTGCGTGAGGGCGGCACTGCCGGTCATCTGTGCAAAAAACATGGACAAACATACCAACGAGCAAGTCGTGCGTCCTGCAGAGGTACCTCCGAACGTGCCAGCGGAGGTCACGATTGAGCGAGCCATGCTGCAGCGAGACCCACAGCTGCGTTCGGCGATGCGGACCTTGACGGAAGCGCTCAGCAAGGCGACCGACACTGCCGCCCACCTCGTGCAGCTGAACAACCCGGCAGAAGCGCTCAGGTTGCAAGATTTCCTCAGGGCCGCTGAGAGCAGGGGTGAGCTCGATGCAGCCACGCTCGCAGGCGAAATCCAGGTGCTGGCACTTAGACTTCTGCGGTTGGAATCGGCATTGGCACGGGCAATTCGCCGGGCGCGGCGTCGTGCTGCCTAGGAGCATCGAAATGATCGGCCGCAGGGCGGTCGCTCCAACGGGTTTGGTAATCATCGTGGTGCCGAGCTCTCGCACATGCTTCGGGTGGAAAGTCCTCTTGCAGGCAGTGGACGGACCCTTGATCGCCCCTCGCATTTGCAGGGGCCGAGTCAAGCGGGAAATATCCTGAACAGCCTGCCGTAAGCCAAAGGGGAGCGCATACCGATCGGACGCTTGGAGAGCCCGTCGGAAAACGCGCTCCACATCGCCCCCACACTCGTAGATAGCGCTTTCGCAGCCTCATGGCGCCCCTCGCACCACCGATATTTTGTAACAAAAAGATGCCGTCCTCGGCACCCAGTGTGACCGTTCGGTCTTTTGGGCACCAGCTCATGCACCACTGTGGAGCATTTACTGAGCAACTGAGCGTATCGAGCGCGGTCGCAGTCGCGTCCGCCTAGGTTCTACATGAATTTGATGTGAAAAAAATCACGCCTAAAAAACATCGGCAGCAATTCGCCGAAAACTCATGGGCTATTCAGCCTTCGGCGTAATTATGTGAATAACTCACATTTAAAAAAGCACTGCGTGCAATTGCGATGCGGGTATGTGCTCATTTGGCAAATCGGCGGGCTTATGCCACCGCGTCTCTGGTGCCAAGGTCTGCAAGAACAAGCCTTCACTCGCAATAACCCTGGGGTCGGGCAAAGATCGCCAATTAATTCACATTTGTTAATTTTTCATTGTTATGGATTGCAGATGTTGCAAGGTTTGTATCTAGCATCGGCGCCGTTGCGGAATCAAACCAATTGGTCAATCCGCCAGTCCAGAGTCGGAGCGCTGCCGACTCATCACCCTCAATTAAGAAGATGAAGCAAATACAAGTTGTTCCCAAGGATGGTGGCGCAGTTGTCGATACCCGTGTCGAAGCGCTCTCTCTCGATAAGGCCTCTGTCATCCACCTGAAGATCGCTCCGGAGAGCGTCGTCAGATATGAACGAAGAGGCGGCGATCTGGTCTTGTCCCTGCGCGACGGCACTTCCACCGTTCTGCAAGGCTTTTTCAACGAGTATCCGCAAGGCGGCCGCAACGATCTCGTCCTGGAGGACGAGGCAGGTGTGCTCTGGTGGGGGCAGTACACCGGACCCTGGTCCGAGTTCCACTTCACCGAGATTGAATGGCTCGACGGCGTTCCCGTGGCTGCGGCATCGGATGGCTTGCCTGGCTGGCTCGTCGCAGGTCTGGCGCTGCTGGGCGTCGGCGTTGCGGCAGGCGCAGGTGGCGGTGGAGGAGGTGGTGGGGGGTTCTCCCTGCCTCCGGTTGCGCAGCCGCCCTTGAACAGAGCGCCAACGGGTGAGCCCGATTCGGTTGTAGTTCGCGTTGGCCACAGCGGGAACGGGACTGTGGTCAGTCGTGATCCCGATGGAGACACGCTGACCTATACGCTTGGCCAACCTCCGGCGCATGGCACGGTCGTGATCGACCCCCAAACGGGCAAGTACACGTACACGCCCGAACCTGGGTACGAGGGCCCGGACAGCTTCACTGTCGTCATCAGCGACGGAAGAGGCGGGACGACCGCCAGCACGGTCGACGTGTCGGTGCAGCCGAACAGCCAGCCGACCGTTCCGGACTATGCAGTGACCACCCCCGAGGACACGCCGCTGGCGGGCCAGGTGACCGGCGTCGACCTGGACGGCGACAGCCTGACCTATGTGGTGGGCACGCCGCCGGCCAATGGCACGGTGACCGTCAACCCCGATGGCACCTACACGTACACGCCGGGCACGAACTTCAATGGCACCGACAGCTTCACTGTCGTTGTCAGCGACGGCAACGGCGGCACGACCACGAGCACCGTGGAAGTGACGGTCGGCCCGACCAACGATGCGCCCACCGTTCCGAACTACACGCTGACCACGCCAGAGGACACGCCCGTGGCCGGCCAGGTGACCGGTGTCGACCTCGACGGCGACAGCCTGACCTACGTGGTGGGCACGCC